>SVMV01000005.1:0-9676 GCA_015067245.1 Oscillospiraceae bacterium
TATAGAAAATCAATCAGTTGCATTGAATAAAATGGTCTACCCACAGCATAATCTGATGCTCTGCCTGTAAATTTTTGCACATTTTCCATACAATACCTCCAAATTAAAACGCATTTTCAATTATATTTACAATATTGCTTTCGGTATAAACTTCTGCAACATCAAAGCGAATATTATAATCTGTAAGTTTGTTCTTTTGTAAAAAAATATTTGTTGTATTTTTAATTCTTTCTTGTTTGCGGTAATCCACAAACTCTTTTGCCTGTGCAAATTTATCATTTTTACGGGTTTTAACTTCCACAACAACTATGGTTTTACCCTTTTGTACAACAATATCAAGTTCACCGTATCTGCAGTTAAAATTGCGTGCCAGTATTTTGTACCCTTTTAAGCGATACTTCCAAGTGACCTTTTCTTCACCGACCTTGCCAATAACCTTTTTTATATTCATTTCAAAAGCTCCGGTCTGTTTTTAAGGAAACTCCTGCGGTAAAATCCCTGTATACCATATTCTGTAAGCAGTTCGTAATGCAATTTTGTCGGGTAACCTTTATGTTTGTCCAATCTGTACTGTGGATACTGCTGGTGAAGCTGCTGCATATATCTGTCTCGGCTAACCTTTGCAAGAATAGATGCCGCAGCAATGGAAAGGCTTTTTGCATCACCTTTTACCACGGCTTTTGTCTCGGCTATCATATTTGGAGGCACTTTATTACCATCCACAATAACCAAATCTGGTGTTAAGCTCAGCTGCTTTACAGCCTGTTTCATTCCTAACAATGATGCATTAAGTATATTAATTTCATCAATAGTCTGTGGGTCAACAAAAACAACGCTATATGATATGCAATTTTCAATAATAATATCATACAGCTTTTCTCTTTTCTTTTCGCTGATTTTTTTTGAGTCATTTATATCTTCACATACAAAATCATCTTTCAGCACAACTGCCGCACAGCAAACAGGACCACACAAAGGTCCTCTGCCTGCCTCATCAACACCGCACAAAATCGGATACTCTGTTTTTAATGTCTGATCATAAAGAAATAGCTCATTCATAATCTTCAGGCCTTTCAAGAGATATTCTGCCCAATTTAGATGCACGGAACTCATCGCAAAGCATAATTGCAGCACGTTCGGTATTTTCTTCATTACCTGGCAGCAGCATACCGCGTTTGCGTGCGATTTTACGCAGTATATCGTAATTGTCCATTTCTAAATCTGCATCAGAAAGTTTATATCTTTCTTTAAGCATATCTGGATATATATTTTTAAGCTGATCAATAAGGGACATTGCAAGCATTTCTATATCAAGGATATCGTCTTTGATAGAACCGATAAATGCAAGATTTGATGCAATGTTGTTATTGTCAAACTTGCGCCACAAAACACCAGGCATATCCAAAAGTTCAAAATTGTCTACAGTAATCCACTGCTTGCCGCGTGTTACACCTGGGCGGTCAGCTGCTTTTGCGCGCTGCTGGCCAGCAAAGCCATTGATAAAAGTTGATTTTCCAACATTAGGTATACCACAAAGCATTGCACGTATTTTTACGCCTTCAATACCTTTGCTCTGTCTTCTTTCCAGCAGCTCTTTAAGCTCATTATCAATCTGTGCTTTAACAGAGCCAAAATTTTTGCCTGTTTTGCTGTTTAAAGCAATTGCCCCTGTTCCTTTATCTTTAAAATGCTTAATCCATTTTGCAGTAATTTCTGGGTCTGCAAGATCCTGCTTGTTAAGAATATATATTCTGTTTTTATTGGCAATTATCTTTTCTATTTCAGGGTTCTGGCTGGAGAAAGGTATGCGGGCATCAAGCAGAACAATAACAACGTCAACATTTTTAACCTCTTTTTCCATAAGACGCAATGTTTTCATCATATGTCCTGGGAACCAATGGATCTGCTGATGGTTTACATTGTGCTCCTGCAGAATTTCAAAATCGTCGTATTTCATTATTTTACAGCTCCTATATCACTGAATGGATAAATTCTCAATACGGCTTTACCCAATATATTTTTTGTATTAATCTGACCTACTTCACCATTTCGGGAATCATTGGAATTATTGCGGTTATCTCCCATCAAAAACACATACCCATCTTTTATTGTCATTTCAATATCATTTTTATATGGGTTTACTCCAACATTTAAAATATAGCTTTCGTTAAGTTTTTCGCCATTTATATATACATTGCCTGTTTCACATTCATATTTAACTGTGTCGCCTGCAGTGGCTATTACCCTTTTAATAATAGGTTTGCCAAGCGCATTGTTTTTCTCAACCACTACCACGTCACCTTTTTTTGGAGTATACATAAAATTAGTTATGATAAGCTTTTCTCCATCGTGATAATTTGGTTCCATAGATTCTCCGTCTACAGTTACTGCGCGAAAAACAAACACAATAAGTATAATGATTATAAGAAATGCAAACACTATGCTTTCAAACAATTCATAAAAACTTTTAAGTGAAAATTTTTTCATATTAAAACCTCAATATTATATAAAATCAAAAGAGGACAACAAGGTGTCCTCTTTTTTGATTGATTATTTGATTTTTTCTTTAACTTTAGCAGCTTTACCAACGCGGTCTCTGAGGTAGAAGAGTTTAGCACGACGAACACGACCGGAACGAACTGTTTCTACTTTTTCTACGAATGGGCTGTTGATTGGGAATACTCTTTCAACACCAACACCGTAAGCAACACGTCTTACTGTAAATGTTTCGTTGATACCACCGTGTTTTTTAGCGATAACTGTGCCTTCAAACACCTGAATTCTTTCTCTTTCACCTTCTTTGATACGAACGTGAACTCTAACTGTGTCACCAACGTTAACAACTGGTTTTTCAGCTTTAAGCATGCCTTCTGTCATCAATTTAATTGCGTCCATTTTTTCCTCCATGATTTTACAAGTGTTCATAAATGATAAATCTATTATCAGCAGCGGACCACCCGTTTAATGCTTTGTTTTTTGTTATACATTAACCCTGTTGATGGCTCAACAGATACTAACGCCTAAATATAATACCACAACATATATCCTATGTCAAGTTAAATTTAAACAATTTGTACATATTTTGTGTTATTTTTTATTGCAAAATGTTCATTTCTTTATCAAACAGATTTTTGCGGATTACAAATGCATCTACAACTTCTACACCATAATTTTCATTGATGAAATCCAGCAGCAGCTGTGGATTTATATTAAGCGGTGTACCTGCAGGATAAATTGCAGTAAATGTAACTTCATATGATTTTTCTTCAATAATCTGAATATTGTCGACAAGTTCTTTAAGGTTTATATCTTTTTGACCTTTTTTGGTAACCTTTGTAACAATAGCCTGCTCTAAAGCTGCGTAATCATTTAACGCACCAATAATTTTTTCTTTTTCTCCATAAAGAGTAATATCATATTTTGCAAACATAATGCTGCGGGCATCATAGTCAGGTGCCTGTGCAGAAACAAGCTCGATACCCTGAGGCAAAGTGCCTTCCAATGATTTAAGGATATCTGCTTCTTTCATTTCTTCGTTAAGGCGGAAATCTACACTTTCACATTCGCTTTCGTGGCCAAGAGAAAGAGGCAAAGTAAATGTCATATAAATATGTGGATTAAAGCCCTGAGAATACCATACTGGCAATCCCGATTTTTTAAGTGCACGCGCCATTACTCGCTGAAGGTCAAGCTGAGAATAGTATATCGAAAGACCTTTTTTTCTGAATTTAAGCCTTATTGTATTCAAAACAAGCCCTCCCTAAAAGTTTGTTTGCACCACAGTTATAGCACTGCTTGTTGCAAGGTTTTGAAGTTATTGCTTCAAGTGATTTTTTATACTCGCTTATTAAGAAATCTTTTGTAACACCATAGTTTATGTGATCCCACGGATTTATTTCATCAAATGCACGCTGTCTGTTTGCATAAAATGACATATCAATATCATTTTCTGCAAATGCGCTGAGCCAGTTCTGATAATTGAAACATTCAAACCAGCCGTCAAAGATACTGCCTTTTTTATATGCATCAAGGATAACTTTGGACAATCTTCTGTCACCACGTGCAAATACAGCTTCAAGGAAGCTTGTATCTGAATCATGGTAGCTTACTTTAATTCTGCGGTTGTTTGCACAGCATTCCAGCAGATAAGCCTGTTTTGCCTTGAATTCTTCTGCTGTGTCCTGTGCAACAAACTGAAATGGTGTAAACGGTTTTGGAACAAAACATGCAACACTGATAGAAACTTCTGCACCTTTTCCTTTTGGGCGGTCAGGCATTGAATAATAATACTCTATAACTTTTTTAGCAGTATCAGCAATGCCTTTGATATCCTCCATTGTTTCCCCAGGAAGTCCCATCATAAAGTAAAGTTTAACTGCTGAATAGCCCGCTTTAAATGCAAGCTTACAGGTTTTTTCTATTTCTTCTTCTGTTACATTTTTATTTATTATGTCACGCAGACGCTGTGTACCTGCTTCTGGTGCAAATGTAAGACCAGACTTACGCACTTTGGAAACTTTTTCCACCAGACTTTCAGAGAAATTGTCCACACGCAAAGATGGCAAAGCAATGTTAACCTTTTCTTTTTCAGTCCAAACCATCATCTTATCAAGCAGTTCTTCGAGCTGTGGATGGTCACTTGTAGAAAGTGATGTAAGGGATACTTCTTCATAACCTGTCTGGCGACAAAGCTCTTTTGCTCCATTATTGATAAGGTCTGCATCTCTTTCTCGGAATGGGCGGTATATAAACCCAGCCTGACAAAAACGGCAGCCTCGCACGCAACCACGCAAAACCTCTACCATTGCCCTGTCGTGGATAGCACCAATCATTGGCACAGCAACATCGGTTGGGAAAGGCATATTTTTAAAATCACACACAATTGCCTTGGAGCAAGGTATTGGTGCATTTACATCTGATGAAACGGATTTTATTGTATTATCTTGGTTGTATTCAACCTGATACAGGGATGGAACATATACACCGTCTATTTTAGACAACTCAATAAGAATTTCCTGTTTGCACTTACCTGCTTTTTTAAGTTCGTTCAGCTTATTGCAAACTTCTACAGTGTGATATTCTCCTTCTCCAAGAAACATAAAATCAAAGAAATCTGCCATTGGCTCTGCATTGCATGTGCATGGACCGCCAGCACATATAAGCGGCATTTCTTCACCACGGTCTTTTGCGTAGAAAGGTATGCCCGCAAGTTCAAGCATAAGCAGTACATTAGTATAAGAAAGTTCGTACTGTAAAGTAAAACCAATAATATCAAATACTGTAAGCGGTTCCTTGCTTTCCAATGCAAACAGTGGAATATTACGAAGTTTCATCTGTTCAATCATATCTGTCCATGGAGCAAAACAGCGTTCGCACCAGATATTTGGCTGTTTGTTAAGCACATCATATATAACCTTTAAGCCAAGGTGAGACATGCCAACTTCGTATGTGTCAGGAAAGCAAAATGCAAATCTGATATCTATATCGTCTTTATTTTTAATAATACAGCCTGGTTCACCACCTGTGTAACGCGCAGGTTTTTGGATGGATAAAAGGGCTGATTTAAGTTTATTGTCTATCATATTTCCCCCTGAAAATAAGTGTACATTTAAGTTTAACATATATTGATGGCTTTTTCAAATATTATTACTATATTTGTATACTTTAGAATTTTATATATTTTCCCTTACAACAAAAAAGGTCTGCATCATAACAAATGCAGACCTTTTTTATTTATATAATAATATACAGTAAACATAATCAACGAAAACACAGAACTGTAAATATTGTTTGACAGTATATATACACTTAAAAATAAAATTACAAACGATACAACATCCATAGCATTTCTTATTGTTTTATTATCTGCAAACAGTAACAACAACTGACCACCATCCAAAAAGCTTACAGGCAGCATATTAAACAGCAGCAAAACAATATTTATGCATATAAAGGTGTATAGCTTCAGCGAAAAACTGATGTTTAAAAAATGTAATGATATCAAAATCAGCATCAGGTTTATCAATGGACCACACATAATAATTATAAATTTTTTAACAGGATTGTTTGTATAATTATATAGTTTAGCTCCAAAAACAGAAATCTTAAGTTTAGGTTTAACACCAAAAATCACACAGGCTGTTATATGCCCTGCTTCGTGAAATAATGAAGAAATTATCAAAAAGAAAAATATATTCAGCTTATCGAATATAAGCGCAAAAAAAACTAAGTATAAAATTATATATTCCAACTATTTCACCGTATAAATGGGATTTACCCTTTCGCCTTTATAAAGCACTTCAAAATGCAGATGCGGCCCTGTAACAAGCCCCGTATCACCTACTGTTGCAATTACCTGCCCTTGCAATATTTTATCACCTTGCTTTACAAAAACAAATTGTGTGTGTCCATAGAAACTTTGAACCTCGTTATCCGACTGTATTTTTATATAATTTCCTGCTATATTCGTGTATCCAGTTTCCAAAACTATACCTTCAAAAGCCGATTTTATAAAAGTTCCTTTTTCATTTGCTATATCAATACCAGTATGAAAATCTTTTTCTCTGCTGTTAAAAGGATTTTTTCTTATTCCATAATTGGATGTTATATATCCGCTTAATGGCATAATGCCAGGTTTGTCAGGAATAAATTTTTTTAAACTTACATTAGAAGGATATGTATCATTTGCACCTTTACCATATACATAAGCCATCGTCTGTATAAATTCGTTATATTTATCCTTTGTTTCTTTTGTTATTCTTGCTATATAACTTTTAAAAGAAAAATTGCTTTCATATACTGTTTCTGTAGCAAAAAACTCTTTATAATCCTCTTTAAGCTGATAAAATATATCTTCATTTTTTACTCTTAAAATAACACAGGATAACAACATAACAGCAGTTATCAAAATCTGTGCATACAGATACATATTGTTTTTGTTTTTGATATTCTTATTTTCATTACTGTTATTTGAATTTACAGCATTTTGATTTTTATTGTTTTTCATTTTCATCACCATAATATGTATATGAAAAACGTATGTAAAATATTAAAAAACACATCGGAAATTTAATTTCCGATGTGTTAATTATTGTTATTTAGCTTTGATTGCTGACTCGATTGATGCTGCAATTGCATTTGCTATGGCATTCTGATATCCGTCATCTTTCAGTTTATCATATTCAGAAACATTGGATAAAAAACCATGCTCTACCAAAACTGCAGGAAATTCCATATGTGTAGTAACCACATACCATCCATATTTCTCACCGCGGTCTCTTATGCCCAATGCAGATGCAACGCCTGCAGAAATATGGTCTGCAAACACTTCTGAATATGGGTTAAAGTACCACACTTCCGTACCACTTGCAGTTGGTGATGTTGCAGAGTTCTGATGCAGACTGACAAACAGGTGCGGTGAATAATCCTGCGCCATTTGCACACGACTTGTTAAGCTTACATAATTTGTTGTGTCAGTCATCTGTACATTTGCACCTTTCGACTGCAGAACAGCAGCAACCTTCTGAGCAATCTCGCGGTTTATCTGTGCTTCAGTTTTCATGCCTTCGATTGGCAAGGCACCGCTGTCATATCCGCCATGCCCAGGATCAATATAGATTTTAGCACCAGCTAAAGACGAAGGTGTATTTGTAAATCTGAAATAAAGGTATCCATCGCTGTAGAATGCTCGGTAACCTGCAAATCTGCCAGCACTGTGGAAGTACAATGTAACTGTTGCATCGTTGCCGTTTTTAGATATAGAAGCAGATGAGAACACATTGTTTTCAGAAACCGTTACACTGCCTGGCACGTTTTCAATATTGTTGAAGGTAAATGTAACAGAACCTGAAGTAAAGGAACCTATGCCATTGTTTGCATCAAGATTAAGTCCAGGCAGCTGTGTTTTGTATGCCATAGGCTGATCCTGTTTAATTTTAAGATATATATAACCACCGTCAGAGTATACACTTGCTTCGGTAATATTGTTGGCTACAACTTCCTGTTCGCCCAAAACTTTTACGTCTGTTGCATTTATACGCACGCCAGAACGAAGAATATAATAGTTATTTGTTGTGCTGCCACTTGTAAATGTAAGCATATCGCTGGCGATAAAGTCTCGGCTGCCTGCAGGTAATGGAAAACTGTCTGCCGACGGGTCAGCATTGAGTACAGAAGCAGGATATGTTCTTGCCTGAGCAGCAGTAACTTCAATCATATTGCCTTTCTGACCAATAACAATAGGTTCTGGCGGCAAAGCTGTTACTTTAATGCTGGCACCGCTTACACTTTGCTTAATTCCCTGCCATTCTCCAGTAAATGAGATTTTTCCAATTTCCTGCACAGATGATGTGCTTGGCGGCACCTGATAATCACCAACATAAAGCACATAGCTGGAGTTTTTGTCGGTATTGTCATCCTGTCTGCCTGTTTCTATAAGCGGAATTGTTAATCCATCCACATAAGCTGTAATGGAGGAACCTTTGTAAGCATAGGCAGAAATTGTAACAATTGAGTCGCCTTCAACAGTCAGGGAGCCTTCAGGTGCTACCGACTGGAATATTTTAACATTTCTTGTGATATTGTATACCACAGTTTTGTTTTTATGTGTAAACTCAAATTTGTTTTCCCCTGCTGAAAGCTCTTTTTCTACAGAGAAAACACCATTGTCATTTCTTGTTACTTCACCGCCGTTGAGCAGCAGTGGGAAGTTAGGATCTGAAGCACCGTAAAAACTTACATTAGGCTCGTATGTAGAATACGTAAGCTGTTCAGGACGACTTACTGTCAAAGTCGTAAGAATATCATTTGTTGCAACCTGTCCCTTGAAAAACTTTTTAATAAGGTCAGAATGCCCGTCTTTATTGGCTTCTATATGACTATAGCTTGAAAATGCTGCACCATCAGCTTTTACATCTCTCATAGCAATAAGTTGCTGAATAACCTGGTCTGGAGATGACCATCCTGTTTCACTGGAAGATAATTTACTGTTATATACCAGCGCACATACATCGCTGTTATATTGGTATGCAAACCTGCTCCACCAGGAAAGAGTTGTTTTAAACGGAATCTGTTTATTTGTCAGAGACCCTGGCAAATCTATAAGCAGTGTGTTTACATCAGCACATTCCATAATTGCAGGCAAATCAACATAGGCATCATTGCGCATCTGAAAATCCGCACTTGTTGCAGAACCGCCTTCAAGTGAAGAACTGTTTGCCCATACACTGTCACAAACAAGGCCAAACTGTACTGCTGGATTAATCTTTTTTACAGTATCAGAAAGTGTCTTTACCATTCCTGTGGCACTTTCGCGCAGCCATTGGTCAAATCCCATTCCTGCAGAGAATTTTTTATACTCATCAAAACTGTCTTCTGCAAAACTGTTATAATATCCCTCTATCAGAATTGCATCCAAATCATAGTTTGTTACTATTTCTGTAATATTTTTTTGTGCCTGAATTATATGCTCGCTGTAAATATAGCCATAATCATACAGCAGGTCATCTGCTGCAATCATTGCAGGATTAACAACGGCATATACATATATATCATTCTGATGTGCTTTTTCCGCAAAATACCTAAGTGCATCGAATGATGTATACATAGGATAATATTCCGATTTATATATTGTACCATTTCTGTGCTGCAGATTAAGGTAAACTGTGTTCAAACCATA
>SVMV01000005.1:9776-47666 GCA_015067245.1 Oscillospiraceae bacterium
ACAGGTACTGCCAGACGGCCAAAACGCATATAAACAGGACCAACATATTCTGCTGCTGCAAATACTGCTGCTTTTGCTTCAACATCATCACATGGGTTAATAACAACCATACCAGGAATAGAACGCATCAAAGCAATATCTTCGTTACACTGATGTGTTGCACCGTCTTCACCAACAGAGATACCTGCATGTGTTGCACAGATTTTTACATTAAGGTGTGGGTAACCAATGGAATTTCTGATCTGTTCAAAAGCTCTGCCTGCTGCAAACATTGCAAAAGAAGAAGCAAATGGAACTTTACCTGTTGTGGAAAGACCTGCAGCAATACCAACCATGTTGGATTCAGCAATACCGCAATCGAAGAATCTTTCAGGGAAAGCTTTTTTGAAAACACCTGTTTTTGTTGCACCTGCAAGGTCAGCGTCCAAAACAACTACGTTAGGGTTAATTTTACCAAGTTCTGCAAGAGCATTGCCGTAGCTTTCTCTTGTAGCAATATTTTTAACTTCTGCCATAATTATTTAGCCTCCAATTCTTTACCAATAGCTTCAAGGTCTGCCATAGCCTGTGCATACTGCTCGTCATTTGGTGCACTGCCATGCCATGAAGCCTGATTTTCCATAAAGGAAACACCTTTGCCTTTTACAGATTTCTGCACAATAGCCCAAGGTTTGCCGTTTTTTTCGTTTGTTTTTTCAAATGCTGCATGAATGCTGTCAAAATCGTGTGCATCACATGTTGTAACATTCCAGCCAAAGCTTTCAAATTTGTCTACTATTGGATATACGGACATAACTTTGCTTACTTCGCCGTCAATCTGAAGATTGTTGTTATCTACAACAGCAACAAGATTATCAAGGCCAAAATGAGCAGCAGCCATTGCAGCTTCCCAAACCTGACCTTCCTGAATTTCACCGTCACCGAGTGCTGCATAAACTTTATAGTCTGCACCGGAGATTTTTCCGCCCAAAGCCATACCAACTGCTGTGGAGATACCCTGACCAAGGGAACCTGTGGACATATCTACGCCTGGTGTACCTTTCATATCTGGGTGGCCCTGAAGCATTGCACCTGTTTTTCTGAGTTTGAGAAGTTCTGATTTATCAAAGAAACCTCTTTCAGCAAGAACTGAATACAAACATGGTGCTGTGTGACCTTTAGAGAGAACAAATCTGTCTCTGTTTTCCATTTTTGGATTTTTAGGGTCAATGTTCATTTTGTAGAAGTAAAGATATGTCAGTGTATCAGCCAAAGACAATGAGCCACCTGGGTGACCGCTTTTTGCAGCATGAACAGCTGTTACAATGCTTTTTCTAACTTCCAAAGCTTTTGTTTGCAAAAATTGTTTATCCATTATATCCTCCTAATTATATTATGTCATTGATGACTTAATAATCTGTGCTAACAAGTGCCCAACACCGCCATCAGTACACTTTGGAACAACTGCGTGGCATATATTTTTTATATCCTGCGGTGCATTATCCACGCATACACTTAAACCTGCTGTCTGCAGAATTTCGATATCATTGTAGTAATCGCCTATTGCAACGGTATCCTTGATATCGATATTCATTGCATCACAAAGTTTGCGAAGACCTGAGCCTTTTGATATGCCCTTGGGCACCATTTCAAAATAAATTGTGCCTGTCATTATAAATTCTATATCATCAAAAGGAAGTGTTTTACAAAATTCCTGTAATTCAAGCAAACGGCTGTTACGGTCCGCAAACAATACTCTTATCCAATTGTTTTTTATGCTGGAAACATCAGTGTTTACATAGCTTAAACTTTCGTCCTCTACATGCTTAAAGGTATATGCGTTTTCCCTTATCATATACAGACGGTTGTTATCGCACATAATCTCAGTACCCACATCAGGAAAATTTTCTCTGATAATCTGTAAAGCCTTCTTCGCGCTTTCGGGCAAAGTTTCTTTTATGATATACATTTTATTTTTAAAATCATATATAACACCACCATTATATACTATAGCAGGTGCTGAAAGCTCAAGCTTGTCAAGATAATGGGCAATGGATTCTATAGAGCGTCCTGTTGCAATGGTAAAATTACCGCCGAGCTCCTGAAATTTTTTAATCATCTGCAAATTGTATGCAGGTATTCCGTGCTCTGCAGTAAGCAATGTATTGTCAAGATCACTCAATACAAGAATATCTTTAATATTTGTCATTATAGTATAGTTAATATAAATAATTTATAATTTAATCTTTTTACTGTTATAGAATTTTTCAAACTCTGCAGGCCAAGGTGATGAAAATTCTATATATTCATTGGTTGATGGGTGGACAAAACCAAGCACACCTGCATGAAGTGCCTGCCCTTTAAGCTCAGTTATACAGTTTTTAGGGCCATATACAGGATCCCCTGCCAAAGGGTGACCTTTACTTTGCATATGCACCCTTATCTGATGTGTTCTCCCTGTTTTAAGCTTAAGTTTTACAAGTGTAAAGCCATTCAGCCTGTCAACTACATCATAGTGAGTAAACGCATATTTTGAGTTTGTTACGGTAACACAAAACTTTTTACGGTCAGTTTTATGACGCCCAATTGGTGCTTCTATATCCCCTGAATCATCCTTTATATTGCCATAAACAATTGCAAAGTAAATACGGTTGATAGAATGCTCTTTAAATTGTTTTGCAAGATGTTCGTGAGCAATGTCATTTTTTGCAACAACAAGCAAACCAGATGTATCCTTATCAATCCTGTGCACTATTCCTGGCCTTATTTCACCGTTTATACCCGATAAAGAATCCTTGCAGTGAAACATCAGCGCATTTACCAATGTACCGCTTTCGTTGCCGTTTGCAGGGTGAACCACCATTCCTTTGGGTTTGTTTACTACCAAAAGGTCTTTATCTTCGTAATATATATCCAGAGTGATATCTTCAGCAGCTATACCAACATCCTTTGCTTCTTCAACTATAATTTCAAGCTCGTCACCAATTTTCATTTTATAGCTTTTAGAAACCTTTTTTCCATTTACAGCTATCTTATCTTCTTCTATAAGCAACTGCACGGAATTGCGTGAATAATCAGTATTTTGCGAAACAAAAACATCTATGCGTTTGTCCTGCCATTCTTCTGTGGCTGTTAATACAATTACATTACTCATTGCTGTTTTTATCCTTTTTGTTTTTAGACAAAAACTCAACTTTAATGGTATAAAGAACAAACAAGCCTACACCACAGCAGATGAGTATATCTGCAAAGTTAAATACAGGAAATCTGATAAACAGAAATTCAAGATAATCCACCACAAATCCATTTAGCACTCGGTCTATAAGATTGCCTATGCCTCCTGCAAGAATAAGCACAAAGCAAAATTCTTCAAACTTAGAGTCAAACTTTTTCATAAGTATTGCAACTGCAATAGTAATCAATGCGAGTGATGTTATTACTATAAGAAAATCAACTTTTCCGCTTAGAATACTGAAACCTGCACCATAATTGTGTACATAATTTAAACCCAGCAAATTTGGAATAACTGTTATTGGGTTTGAACTGCTTAAAAACTGTGTGGCAAGGTGCTTAAAGAGCTGGTCCAAAGCAACCAATATTGCAACTAATATAATATTTAACATTAAATTCCTTATTCATTCAGCACAAAAGGGTTAGTGATAAATCACTAACCTTTTTGCCAATTTTCATTATTCAAAAAGAGAAGAAATATTATTGAATTTATCTGCTATTGCAGGTTCAACTGTATCAATAACAATTGTATTTTCTTCAGTAATTGGTTCCTGTTCAGGCACTTCAACAAAAACTGCAGATTCAACAACAGTTTCTTCAGCCTCTACAGCTTCTTCAACAGGTTCTTCAACCACATTTGCTGGTTCTTTTGGAAGTTCCGGAACCTTGCTTAAAGATTCAATATGTTCTTTATACATGCTTAGAACATTGATTTTAAAATCATTTGTTTCTTTTTTGATTCTTGCAAGGTTTTCTTCGTACATTGCAAATTCTTCATGTGCTGAAGCAAGAATATCGTTTTTTCTGATATTTGCATCTTTAAGAATAGCTTCGGCTTTCTGTCTTGATTCTGCAATAATACTTTCGCCAAGCTTTTGTGCATTAATCAAAGTTGTCTTGATTGCTTCTTCTTCTGTTTTATATCTTTCGATACTTTCAGCAAGAATATACAGCTGGCTTTCAATTTCCTGTTTTTCATTTGCAAGAGCTTCAAATTCATCTGCAATTTTTTCCATAAAAGACTCTACATCTTCAGGTCTGTAACCACGGACAACCTTTTCAAATGTAATCTGTCTGATTTCGTCTGCGTTGAACATATATTTCCTCCAACTTAATATTTTGCAATATTTATAAATATTCTGTCTTTTCGGCTTTTGGCTCCATCGCAGAATATCTTATATTTCCCATTGTATCTGATACTTATTACATCATTATCAAAAATTTCAAAATCAGTATGCAGTATATCCATATGGTTAACCTTTACACTGCACTGTTTTATAAGTTTTACCGCTTCTCTGCGGCTTTTATTCAATACCGCTGCAACAACACTATCAACCCTAAGTGATGCCACAGTTGTTGTGCGCAGTTCACTGTATTGTTTTTCGAACTTCAGTGGCTTGTCCCATATTTCAAAGCTTGTGCTGCTGTGTTTTACGCTTATTAATTCTTCAGCAATAATGCCTGCAACATTTTTATGGCAGATAATAAAAGCTTCATTTTCTTTTACAATAATATCCCCTATATATTCTCTGTCGATTTTAAGGGACATTGCTGCGCCTAAAAAGTCCTTGTGGCTAAGGCTGCTGTCACTAAGCTTTGTTCTTAGAACAACTATAGGTGGAGTTATATACTCCAAATCAATATAATCAGGGCAAATTACCGCAATTTTACGCTCGCCTTCACCGTCATATCCACATATCAGCTGTACATTTATGTCACAATATTTATTGCTTTGTGCCATAAACAACTGCTGCTGACGCAAATCCATAAACAATGTAAACTGAACACTGCCAATACTCTGTGCAAGCTCTAACTGGCGCACACTCTTTTTTACAAATATATTTTCGTCACTGTTATGAGGCGGAATATATCCTCTCATAATTAATAAATTGATGTTGTGTCAATTTCTTCAAGAATACCAATGCCTGAAACATCAACATTATAAGGTGTAATAATAAATGTTGAGTTGGCAATCTTTTTAATCTGACCGTTGTTTGCATAAGCAACACCAGATAAAAAGTCTACAAGACGTCTGGAAACTTCTTTGCTTGTAGCTTCAAGGTTTAAAACAACGGTTTTTTTGGCATTAAGGCTGTCTGCTATACCACTTGCATCATCAAATTTTTCAGGCTTTACAAGCACCACCTGCAGCTGAGAAGATGGCACAGCAACAGAAGCTGCACTAAGCGGAACAGTTTTTTCTTTTTTACCCTGTGCAAAGTCAGGCTTAACTGTATTTTCCACTACTTCATCTTCTTCATCATATTCAAATTCATCTTCAAAATCTTCATCATCTACGCCAAAAGCGTTTTTAATTTTATCAAAAACTCCCATTGTAGCCTCCTAAATATTATAATTTCTGTGACCAAATATGCTGGAACCAACCCTTATAAGATTGCTGCCTTCCATAATTGCATATTTATAATCATCTGACATACCCATAGACAGAATATTCATATTAACATTATCTACATTTTTGGACTGTATGTCAACAAATAACTGGTACATTTGCGCAAAATAGCGTCTTACAAGGTCGCCTTCACATATTGGCGGCACACACATAAGGCCTTTTACTGTCAGACCTTTAAGTTCAGAAATTTCATGTATAAATTCCCATGCGTTTGAAAAATCTATACCACCTTTGCTTTCTTCGTCACCAATATTGATTTCTACAAGCACATCTGCAACTTTTTCATGCTTTGAATACTGTTTATCAATTTCTTTTGCAAGCTTAACGCTATCAACACTCTGAATACAGCTTGTAAGTTCTGGCAGGTATTTTACCTTGTTTGTCTGCAGCTGACCTATGATATGGCAAGGCATATTGTATTTCTGGAACATTTCAGCTTTCTGCTGTAATTCCTGTACTCTGTTTTCACCAAAAAGAGTAATCCCAGCTTTAATAGCCTGTTCTACATCCTGAGCAGTTTTTGTTTTTGAAACACCCATAATCTGAATTTTTTCAGAGTCTTTGCCAAGCTTTGCACAAAGTTCATTTACTTCAAATTTAAGTCTGTAAACATTTTCTGCAATATTACAAATATTTTCCGTCATAAAGATTAACTCCTTTTACAATAATATCGTCGTACAGTTCAACCTGATTATCTTCTTTAACTTCCAGTGGCAAAATCACATAATTATCGTCCTGATAAACAGGGTTTACTTTTTTAAAAATAACAAGTTTAGAAAATTTTACATATACACCCATTTCACCGTTTACAATACGAATGGCACTTTTAGGTATTTTAATACCTCTGTACTGTGAAAACAGTATTTCTCCATCCACAATGCGTGAAGATGCCGCCTGCTTGTTCATTGTTGTTGATTTTAAAACAATCATAACCATATCATCTTTTGGTGTAAGACTATCCACTGTAACTGTATGATATTCGTTCTGTTTACCATCCAATGACAAACGGACTCTTTGCCCAACAGTTAACTTTTCAGCCTGTTGAGCTGTCACATAAGCACACAGACTCCATTTATAGTCGGTAATCATTTTACCATATTTGCTTTGCGGTACTTCTATTGGATGCATAAGAATATCCGTACCCTCAGAGTAAGAAATTGCTTTAAAATTATTTACCGAAGCAATATTTTCATAACCGTCAATATTATTCATAAAGTATCCTGATGTAGGACTGTATATAGACTGTATCGGTACTGAAATCTGTCCCTTTACTGCACTGTTTTCATTTTTTATATTCTCTTTGGTTGCAGCTATATCACCTTCCCGGTTCATTGCAACATTAATTTTATTAAGACTCAATAACATATCCTGAACATCAGCATATACATCGCTGTAATTGCCCGCTGACAGCTGTTGGGAAAACTCTACCATACTGTTGCTCAGTTGCCTGCGTGTAATGGAAATATCCACATTTACCGAAGACATAAAGTTTTCTGCTTCTTCAAAATTTTCAATCTGTTTTTCCAGCTTCTGAGATTCATAAATGTTATCAATATCACTTTGAGAAGCATAAACCTGTCCAATAAGCATACCGCTGGAAACTCGCTGACCATTTTCTACATTATAGTAAAAATATCCATCCTGAACATTTTCTATAATTGTTTCTTCACGGCACACAATACCTGTTGTGAGTATGCTGTCATTTATAAAGCCTTCATTGGCTTTTACCGTTTCTATTTTGTTGCGGTTTATAAGATACCATTGCACAACAAAGTATATTAACAGTGCAAACACCATTAATATGGGAAAAACATTCTTTTTCTTTTTACGTTTTCTTTGTTCTGCCATTCTATCTTCCGTTTAAAAAATTTTCTGTCAGTTTTGTTGCTTTTTCTTTATAATCTTCTGCTCCATCTACATAAAGCCAGTTTATATTACTCATACGGTTAAACCATGTAAGCTGCCTTTTTGCATAATGCCTTGACGCTTTTTTTAGTTCGTCTGTACATTCTTTTAAGCTCTGTGTGCCTTCAAAGTATGAAAAAAACTCTTTATATCCTATGGCTGCAGCAGAATTTATAAATTTCTCCTTATTTTTATAAACATATTCTGCTTCTTTTAACACACCCTGTTCCACCATAACATCAACACGTTTTTCTATATTTTCATACAGTTTTGAACGCTCTTTAAACCCTGTTGCTAAAAACAACACATCGTACGGTTTTTCCTTTGGCTGTGAAGCGGCAATCTGCTGTGTCATAGTAACACCGGTTGTATGGTAAATTTCAAGAGCTCTGACAACCCTTACCGCGTTATTTGGATGTACTGTTGCAGCATATTCAGGGTCAATCTGCACAAGCTGGTTATACATCCATTCTTTGCCTTTTTCTTCAAGCTGTTTTTCAAGCAAATTGCGCACAGCTTTACCTTCTGGCTGGTCTGTAAAGGTTATTCCATTTACAAGGCTTTCTATATAAAGGCCTGTCCCTCCTGCTATAATCGGCAGGGTTCCTCTGGCAGAAATTTCTTCTATTTTTTCTCTTGCCAGCCTTGTAAATATTTCAACATTATATGGCTGGTCTGGCTCCAAAAAATCCACCAGATGATGTTTTGCCACAGCCTGCTCTTCTTTTGTTGCTTTGGCTGTGCCTATATCAAGATTTTTATATACCTGCATAGAATCTGCCGATATGATTTCACCGTTAAATTTTTCAGCCAATATAAGTGACAGACCTGTTTTTCCGCTGGCTGTAGGTCCGCATATCACTACAATTTTTTTACGCTCTTCCAAATTGTTTTTCTATCTCCTTTTGAGTAAGAGAAATAATAATCGGTCTGCCATGCGGGCAATAAAGCGGTATTTTTTGTTCTATAATATCTTTTACAAGACATTTAAGCTCATATTCAGTGGCTTTATCCCCTGCCTTAATGGCACTGCGGCAGGCAACTGAATGAAAAATCCATTCCTGTTTCTCAGAAAATTCAGCACTGTTACCTTCACTTAAATTATGTGCTATTTCCTCTATAAGACTTTGTGGATCTTCGCTGGAAATATTAATTGGCACTGCACGCACCATAACACCGTTCATACCCATATCTTCAATAATAAAACCGTTATCTTGCAACAGTTTAATATTATCCATTACCGCTTCTTTTTCTTTTGCGCTTAAATTTATACCTATTGGTGACAGCAACATCTGATTATCATTGTTCTGTGATTTTTTTAATTTTTCGTACAACAGCCTTTCATGTGCAGCGTGTTTATCTATAATAACAAGGCTATCATTATTCTGACAAAGAATATAGGTATTGAATACTTCGCCTATCACTTTAATATCATAGACTACATCACTGTCGAATTCTGTTGTTTTATGGCTTTGTACTATTTTTGTTTCTGTACAAATTTCAGATTTGTTTTCAATATTTACAGCATTTTCAGCTTTTTTATCTGTTATAGGTTCTTCAAAAGGAATAAAAATATCCTTTTTGGATGTATAGGCTGCAGTATAACTGCTATCCGCTGATGACAATACAAAAGGCGTTACATCTCTGTCGCTTTTCACAACATTAGAATTGCCAAGTATTGTTTCTTTGAATTCCTGTGCAGAAACAGTTTTAAAGGTATCTTTATTTGCAGCATGGGTAAGATTAATTTTTAAATTCTGTACAGATAGCTGCTTTGGTGCAATTGTCTGTGCCAAAGTCTGCTGGCTGACATTATCAGTATCCACAAAAAACTTTGTCTGTATTGTGTTTTTAACATTAACCTGTTTGATATCCTGATTTTCTGCCAAAGCATTTTTTACTGCACGGTATACCGCAGTAAAAACTTCATTGTCATTTGCAAAACGACACTCGGTTTTTGCTGGATGAACATTTACATCAACACAGTCAAAAGGCATTATTATATTAAGTACATATCCTGGAAATTTTCCCACCATAACTGTGCCTTTGTATGCATTTTCTACCGCAGCAAGCACAGTTTTGTTTTTTACATATCTGCCATTGATAAATGCAAACTGCATATTGCGGCTTTGACGTGAATAGTGCGGATAAGTTGTATAGCCTTTAACCTGATATTTGCCGTCATCATGATTAACTTCACAAATCTCGTTTGCAAAGCTTGGTGTAAACAGGCATGCAATTGTATTTTTTAAACTGCCGTCACCAACAGTTGTAAATATTTCTTTGCCATCTTTTTTAAATGTAAAAGATATATGAGGGTTTGACAATGCAAGATTTGTAAGTATTTCACCTATATAACCTGCTTCTGTTGCATCTTTTTTTAAAAATTTCATTCTTGCAGGTGTGTTGTAAAACAAATCTCTGATTATAAAGCGTGTACCATTAACAAACGGAACAACTTCAGCGCCTACTTCTTCTCCACCCTCTATTCTATATTCAATTGCAAAATCCTGCTGTTCAATTTTTGTTGTAAGTGCAACCTTGGAAACAGATGCAATTGATGCCAATGCTTCACCACGGAAGCCAAGGCTTTTTATGCTGTATAAATCTTCTTTGCTGGAGATTTTGCTTGTTGCATGGCGAATAAAAGCTGTTGCAACATACTCGCTGTCGATGCCGCAGCCATCATCCTGAACCAATATTTTTTTGATGCCGCCATTTTCTATATCAACTGTGATATTTTTGGCTCCTGCATCTATGGAGTTTTCCACCAGTTCTTTTACAACCGACGCAGGTTTTTCCACCACCTCGCCTGCCGCAATAAGTTCTGCAGTAGATTTATCCAGCACATTGATTACTGCCATAAAAATCTCCTTTAGATAAGTGATTTAAGTTTATTTAAAATATTTAAAGCTTCAATAGGTGTAAGTACATTTACATCCACCTTTTCCAGCTCTTTTATAATTTCGTTAGGAACTTCCCTTTCGTTCTGTTCCACAATCATTGGAAGCGCATCATCAAATGAAAGCTGACGCACAGCCATTTTTTCTCTGCGTGCATTTTCTTCAAGCTCGGCAAGAATAACCTTTGCCCTTTCGATAACAGCATCAGGCACGCCTGCAAGCTTTGCAACCTGAATACCAAAGCTGTCGTCTGCACCGCCTTTTACAATTTTGCGCAGGAATGTTATTTCGTCTCCGCGCTTTTTAACTGCAATATTGTAGTTTACAACACCGCTTAACTTGTTTTCCATATCTGTAAGTTCATGATAATGTGTAGCAAACAAGGTTTTACAGCCAAGGTTGTTGTTTTTATCATAGATATACTCAACGACAGCTTTGGCAATGCTCATACCATCAAAAGTGGATGTACCACGGCCTATTTCGTCCAGTATAACAAGGCTCTTTGATGTTGCATTTTCAAGAATTTCACTTACTTCACTCATTTCCACCATAAATGTAGAGCGACCGCTTGAAAGGTCATCCGATGCACCAACTCGTGTGAAAATAGCATCAGCGATGGAAATTTCTGCTTCCCGTGCAGGCACAAAACAGCCTATCTGTGCCATAACAGTTATAATAGCCACCTGACGCATATAAGTAGATTTACCTGCCATATTCGGGCCTGTGATAATGCTTACACGATTGTCGCTGCAGTCCAGCAAAGTATCATTTGGGATAAAGATTTCATCTTTGAGCATTGCTTCAACAACAGGGTGACGGCCGTCTTTAATATATGTTCTGTCACCTGTTGTAACTGTCGGTTTTATATAGTTATTTTTGATACTGATTTCAGAGAACGAAGCCATAACATCAAGATAACTCAGTGCCTTTGTTGTGAGCAATATTTCTTTGGAGTTGCTGCTTATCAGTTTAAGCAAACCATTAAACAGTTCTTTTTCCAAAGTAAGCAGCTTATCGCTTGCCGTAAGAATTTCCTGCTCCAGTTCTTTAAGTTCTTCTGTGATAAATCTTTCAGCCCCTGCAAGTGTCTGTTTACGGAAAAATGTTGGCGGCACAAGTTCCAGATAAGAACGTGTTACTTCGATGTAATAACCAAATACACGGTTATAACCAATTTTAAGTTTTGGAATACCTGTTTCTTCTTTAAGACGGTTTTCAATACCTGCGAGTATGCCCATACTGTTGTTTACAAGATTACGCAGAAGGTCAATTTCTTCATTATAACCATCTTTAATCATACCACCGTCTTTTATAAGCGCAGGCGGATTTTCTATTATAGCATTGTCCAGCACATCACACAGTTCTGTAAGCGGATTGATATCCTTATCAAGTGCTTTAATAAGCTTGTTGTCACATTTTACAAGCACATTTTTAAGTGGCTGCAGATTTTTAAGCGAAACCGACAGGCTGAACACATCTCTTGGGCTTGCATTGCCAAAAGAAGCACGAGAACAAAGGCGCTCCATATCCTGAATACCTTTTAACAGATTTTGAATTTCCATTCTTGTTACAAGGTTTTTATTAAGATATTCAACACTGTCAAGGCGTGCATCGATTGCCGCTTTATCCATAAGAGGAGAAGCAAGAACCTGACGCATCATGCGTTTGCCAAAAGAAGTTTTTGTGTTGTCAAGCACCCACAAAAGACTGCCCTTTTTCTCTTTGCTGCGGATAGTTTCAAAAAGTTCAAGGTTGGATATCGTTGTATAGCTCAGTTTCATAAAGCTGTTCTGCTGATATTCTTCAACCTGAGAAATATTTTCTATACCAACTTTTTGTGTTTCTTCCAGATAATCAACAAGCTGCCAGATACAAAAAGTCATATAGCTGTCAAAACTATTGTCCGCAAAATAATCTTTTACCTTTTCAGCTGCATTTTTACTGTTGTAGTCATCATCACTTTTAAGTTCAACAGGGCACTTGAGAATATTTTTTATGTATTCTGTAAGCCATTTGAAATCCAGTATCCTGCTGTTGATAATAATTTCGCTTGGCTTATATTTTATAAGTTCTGACTGCACATTGTTTTGTATATTATCACCGTCAACAGCAGTTGTGTGCATGTTACCTGTGGAAATATCACAGAAACAAAGATAAAATTTATCATTTTTATCAATAAATACACTTGCAATATAGTTGTTTTTATCCTCGGCGAGCATACTGTTTTCCAGTATTGTGCCTGGAGTAACAACCCTTATTACATCACGGTTTACAAGAGTTTTGCCCTTTTGCGGCTGTTCTGTCTGTTCGCATATAGCAACTTTATATCCTTTTTCAATAAGACGCTGAATATACGCCTCACTGCTGTGGTATGGAATACCGCACATAGGCGCACGTTCACTGAGACCACAGTCACGTCCTGTAAGGGTGAGCTCCAGCTCTTTTGATGCAAGAAGTGCATCTTCAAAAAACATTTCGTAAAAGTCACCCAGACGGAAGAACACAATATGGTCTTTATGTTTTTCTTTAATATCCAAGTATTGTTGCATCATCGGTGATAATTTTGCCACAATTTAAACCGTCCTTTATAATTTATAAATAAAAATTGTCTGTATTAATCAGCTTTAAAGCTGCCAATTAATGGCAGCCAGAGCAAGTAGAGCAGCTTCCTGTACAGCCTTCTTCAGGAAGTTCAACAGTCATTGGGTCACCGCCGTTAACAGTAGTTGTGATAATAGCCTGGATATGTTTTGTAAGGCGGTCAACATCAGCTGCTGCTTCGTTGTAAGCAACCATATTTTCACTTTCCATAATTTCTTCGTAAAGTGTGTTAAGTTCAAGGTCAAGCTGGTTGAGTTTGTCATTATCTGCTTCAGGATTCATCATTTCTGCGTTAAGATTATATTTAACAAGGTTAAATTTGCCAATCATTTCCTGAAGTTCCTGGTCCTTGTCTACCATTGCTTTTGCCTGTTCAAGATAAACAATCACATCTTCTTTCTGAAGCTGTGCGCAAAGTTTTTTAAATTCTGTAATAAAATCAAATGCCATTTTTATATTCCTCTTTTTCTATAATTTTATTTATTTAAAAGTTCTGCTGTTAAAACAGTACCTTTTTTACCTGTAATTTTCAGATTTACAAAGCTGTCCATCAAGCTGGTTTTATCTGTTTTAAAATGAACAACCAAAGTATTTGCCATACGTGCAGTATATCCGCCTGTTTTTTCTTCTTCCACCAGCGCACATACTGTTTTGCCGTTAAAGCTTTCAAGATACTTAAAAAAAATATCCTGCTGTATTTTAATAAGACGATTTAAACGCTCGGCTTTTTCACTGTGTGGAACATAATCTTCCATTTCGGCAGCTTTTGTGCCGTTACGCTTTGAATAAATAAATGTAAACAGTTGTGTAAAGTTGAGTTCCTTTACAAGATTTTCTGTCTCCAAATATTCATCGTAAGTTTCTCCAGGAAAACCAACAATTATATCACTGGAGAAGCCAACATCTGGTATCTGCTGTTTTGCATAGCTGATAATATCTTTATATTGCTCCACTGTGTATCTGCGGTTCATAAGCTTAAGGATACGGTTACTGCCAGACTGAACAGGCAGATGTATCTGCCGTGAAATCTTTGGGTTATCTCTTATTGTATCAATAACCTTGCGGGTAATATCCTTTGGGTGACTGGACATAAAATGCAGCACATAATCACCTTCTACCTTGCAAAGCATACTGAGCAGGTCGGCAAAGTCAATCTGCGGACTGAGATTTTTACCATAACTGTCAACATTCTGACCAAGCAAGGTAATATCTTTATATCCGTCTGCAACAAGCTGTTTAAACTCTTTAAGAATATTTTCAGGTTCCCTGCTTCTTTCTCTGCCGCGTACATAAGGCACAATACAGTAAGAACAGAAATTATCACAGCCATACATAATTGATATTGTCGCCTTGGACTTACTTTGACGATATACAGGAATATCTTCCACTATATCTGTTTTTACAACTGGGTCTGATACCGCTCTTTTGTTGTCAATATACCAATTATACACTATATATGGTAATTCTTCAATGGAATTAACACCAAAAACAATATCTACAAACGGATAAGATTTTTTTATTTTTGCCACGATATGCGGCTGCATAACCATACATCCGCACACCGCCACAATCATGTCTGGTTTATCTGCTTTCAATGCTTTAAGCTTACCAATATTGCCAAATATTTTAAGCTCTGCATTTTCTCTGATAGCGCAGGTGTTAAATATAACTATATCGCTGTCTTCAAAATTATCGCTTATTTCATAGCCTGACTGTGCAAGAACACCACGGATTTTTTCTGAGTCATTTTCATTTTGCACACAACCGAAAGTCTGCACATTTGCAAGCGGTATACGTTTAAACTTATTCTGAACAAGATTATATAATTTTTCTGTATAACTCACTCTATACCTCCTGCTCAAAATATTTTTTCAAAAACATGCCTGTGTAGGATTTTTCGTTTTTACTTACTTCTTTTGGAGTGCCCTGCGCAACAATTTCTCCGCCTTTGTCCCCACCTTCAGGGCCTATATCGATAATATGGTCACATACTTTGATAAGGTCAAGATTATGTTCGATAACAACAACTGTATTACCTGCATCAACCAGTTTTTGAAGCACTTCGATAAGTTTGTGCACATCTGCTGTATGCAGACCTGTTGTAGGCTCGTCCAGAATATACAAAGTGTTGCCAGTCTGCACTTTTGAAAGTTCAAGTGCCAGTTTAACACGCTGTGCTTCACCGCCTGACAGGGTTGTTGCACTTTGACCAAGCTTGATGTATCCCAGCCCCACATCATAAAGTGTTTTGATTTTGCGGTAGATTTTAGGTTGGTTTTCAAAGAAAGCCATCGCCTGCTCGACTGTCATTTCCAGCACATCACTGATGTTTTTACCCTTGTATTTAACCTCAAGGGTTTCTCTGTTATATCGTTTGACTTTACATACCTCACAAGGCACATATATGTCAGGCAAAAAATGCATTTCTATTTCTATAATACCGTCACCTTCGCAGGCTTCACAACGGCCGCCTTTTACGTTAAATGAGAAACGACCAGGCTGATAACCACGCATTTTTGCATCCTGAGTCTGCGCAAATAAGGTTCTTATATCACCAAACACTCCTGTATAGGTTGCTGGATTGGAGCGCGGTGTACGGCCAATTGCAGACTGGTCAATACCGATAACCTTATCAATATTTTCAAAACCAATAATATCTTCGTGTGCACCGGGTTTTACTTTGGAGCCGTTAAGCACATTTGTGGCTTTTTTGTAGAAAATTTCGTTGATAAGGCTGGATTTACCGCTGCCAGAAACACCTGTTACACAAATCATCTTGCCAAGCGGAATTTCCACATCTATATTTTTAAGATTATTCTGTCTTGCTCCGATAATCTTTATTATTTTTCCATTGCCTTCTCTTGTTTTTTGCGGAATTTCAATAGCTTTTTTGCCGCTAAGATACTGGCCTGTAAGACTGTCTTCGCAGTTTTCTATATCTTCAAGTGTCCCCTGTGCAATTATCTGACCGCCGTGCACACCTGCACCTGGCCCAATATCAACAATATGGTCAGCATTGCGGATTGTATCTTCGTCGTGCTCTACAACAATAAGAGTATTGCCTAAATCTCTCAAGTGTTTAAGTGTTGAAATAAGCTTTTCATTATCACGCTGATGCAGACCTATGCTTGGTTCGTCAAGTACATACAAAACACCTGTAAGCATAGAGCCTATCTGTGTTGCAAGGCGGATGCGCTGGCTTTCACCGCCTGACAAGGTACCTGAAGCTCGTGCCAGTGTAAGGTATTCAAGCCCAACACTTTTAAGGAAGTTAAGGCGTTCTTTAACTTCCTTTAAAATACTGTCTGCAATAAGATGCTCCTGATTTGTAAGCTTAAGGTTGTCTATAAAATCAACAGCTTCTCTTACAGACATTTTTGTAAAATCACTGATGTTGATACCGCCAACTGTAACCGCAAGAATAATAGGCTTAAGGCGGTCTCCGTGGCAGTCAGGACATTCTATACCGCTCATAACACGTGAAATTTCGTCCTTCATCCAGCTTGAGTTTGTCTCTCTGAATCGGCGTTCAAGGTTGTTTACAACACCTTCAAAATCTGTGCTGTAGCTGCTTATACCTTTATCTGTATGGCGATACAGCTCAAGCTTTTTGCCTTTGGAACCATAAAGAATAGCGTCAACTGCTTCTTTTGACATATCCTTTATAGGTGTGGAAAGTGTGAAGCCATATTCTTTGCCAAGGCCTTTGTAATACATTTCTGACACAGAACCTTCGGCATAATACCAACCGCTTGCCTTGATTGCCCCTTCTTCTATTGAAAGCTTTTTGTTGGGTATAATCATCTCGGGGTCAACACGCATAAATTCCCCAAGGCCTGTACATTTTTCACAGGCACCAAACGGAGCGTTAAAAGAGAACATTCTTGGTTCAAGTTCTCCTATGCTTACGCCGTGTTCAGGGCAGGCAAAGCTCTGTGAAAAGAACATTTCCTCACCGTCGATAACATCAATAACCACACCCACATCTGCAACAGAAAGTGCTGTTTCAATACTGCTGGCAAGACGTGATGTAATGTCTTCCCTTACAACAAGGCGGTCAACAATAATATCAATATTATGCTTTTTATTTTTATCAAGACTGATTTCTTCTTCAAGGTCATAGATATTCCCGTCAACACGTACACGCACAAAGCCCTGACGCCTTGCGGCATCCAGTTCTTTTATGTGCATTCCTTTCTGTCCGTGAACAACTGGTGCCATGACCTGAATTCTTGTACCTTCCTCCAAGGTCATAATTGCATCGACCATCTGGTCTACCGACTGCTGTTTTATTTCCTTGCCGCAAATCGGGCAGTGCGGAACACCAATTCTTGCATATAAAAGACGCAGATAGTCATAGATTTCTGTTACTGTACCAACCGTAGAACGTGGGTTTTTACTGGTTGTCTTCTGGTCTATAGATATGGCAGGAGACAATCCTTCAATAGATTCTACATTTGGCTTTTCCATCTGACCAAGAAACTGACGTGCATAGGAAGACAGGCTTTCCATATATCTGCGCTGACCGTCTGCATATATTGTATCAAAAGCAAGGCTGGATTTGCCGCTGCCCGACAAACCTGTCATAACAATCATTTTATCTCTTGGCAGAGTAACATCTATGTTTTTAAGGTTATTTTCTTTAGCGCCTTTGATTATAATTTTATCATTTGCCATTTAATTCACCTTATTTGGAATTTCTTAATTTTTCAATTCTGTCACGCACAAATGCGGCGTGTTCAAAATCCAGAATTTTTGCAGCTTCTTTCATTTCTTTTGTAAGTTTTTCTATAAGTTTTTCTTTTTCTGCCTTGGACATTCGGCTACTGCGTTTCTTGTTTGCTTCGTCATCCTTGGAAGAAATCTCCATAATGGCACGGATATCTTTTTTTACCGTTTGCGGAATTATTCCATGTTCTTCGTTATATTTTATCTGAATTTCACGACGGCGGTAAGTTTCGGTAATTGCACGTTCCATAGAATTTGTAACGCTGTCAGCATACATAATAACCTGACCGTTTGCGTTTCTTGCTGCACGGCCAATTGTCTGTATAAGGCTGGTTTCACTGCGCAAAAAACCTTCTTTATCAGCATCAAGTATAGCTATAAGGCTTACCTCAGGCATATCAAGCCCTTCACGCAAAAGGTTTATACCAATAAGCACATCTATTGTGCCTGTACGCAGGTCTCGGATAAGTTCCATACGCTCAAAGGTATCAACTTCGTGATGCATATATTTGGCTTTTATCTTTTGATGTGTCAGATATTCGGTTAAATCTTCCGCCATTTTTTTTGTAAGTGTTGTAACAAGAACTCTTTCGTTTCTTGCAATGCGAATATTAATTTCTTCCAGCAGGTCTTCTATCTGTCCCTCAACAGGTTTAACGGTAATCTCAGGGTCCACAAGACCTGTTGGGCGAATAATAAGCTCGGTTATGTTTTCGCTGTGCTCCTTTTCGTATTTACTTGGTGTAGCACTTACAAATACCATCTGATTAAGCTTATCTTCAAATTCTTCAAATTTAAGCGGACGGTTATCAAAAGCACTTGGCAAACGAAAACCATATTCAACCAGATTTTTCTTTCTGGCATAATCACCGCCGTACATTGCTCCAACCTGTGGAATTGTAACGTGAGATTCATCGATAAAAAGCACAAAATCGTCTGGGAAATAATCCAGCAAAGTTGTGCCCGTTTCCCCTGGTTTTCTGCCTGCAAAAACGGAAGAATAGTTTTCTACTCCTTTGCAGGTGCCAACCTCCTGCAGCATTTCCATATCATACATTGTTCGCTGTGCAATGCGCTGTGCCTCGATAAGTTTGCCTTCTTCGGTAAACTTCTTCACCTGACTGTCCATTTCGTCCTGAATACGTTCCAACGCTTTTTTAAGCTTTTCATCAGATATTATATAGTGGCTCGCAGGAAAAATTGCCAGATGGCTTATTGTGTTTTTAATCTCACCTGTAAGGTAGTTTATTTCTCTTATACGATCTATTTCATCGCCAAAAAATTCAATTCTGTATGCTGTTTCGTGGCTGTATGCAGGATAAACCTCCACAACATCACCGCGCACACGGAACTTGTTGCGGATAAAGTTCATATCATTACGCTCATATTGAAGCTTAACAAGCTCTTTCATAAGGGTATCACGACTTTTTTCCATTCCCTGACGCAAAGATATAACCATCTCTCGATAATCTATAGGGTCCCCCAAAGAGTATATACAGGATACACTGGCAACGATAATAACGTCACGTCTTTCAGAAAGGCTTGCTGTTGCACTGTGGCGCAAACGGTCGATTTCCTCGTTGATTGCGCTGTCTTTTTCTATATAAACATCTTTGGACGGAATATATGCTTCTGGCTGATAATAGTCGTAATAGCTTACAAAATATTCCACCGCATTTTCAGGAAACAGCTCTTTAAACTCGGTACATAACTGTGCAGCAAGAGTTTTATTGTGTGCAAGCACCAAAGTAGGACGATTGATTTTTTGAATAATCTGCGCCATAACATAGGTTTTGCCTGTACCTGTAGCGCCAAGAATTGTCTGCGCTTTAAGGCCCTTTTCGATGCCGTCAGCAATAGATTTTATAGCTTTTGGCTGGTCACCCATTGGTCTATATTCGCTTACCAGCTTAAAAGTATCTGCCACAATATCCCTCCTTTAAAACTCCAACTATCAACAATGTTTCGTAATAATATATTATACCATAAATATATTAAAATTGGAACATCTTATACAGGCAATTTATTACTTTTCACAAAAAATACGAACCTTAAAATAAAGGTTCGTATTTTGTTCTTATTATTAAAATAAAGAAATTTTTTACCTGTAATTTTTTCGGATATATTACCTCTTTTTATACGCAATCAGCTCCGGATTTACGCCGTTTTCCTCATATATGCATACCAGTAAAAATTCCATATTTGCAGCAATACCAAAACAACGGCCATCGCCAAACTCACACTCAAGCTGATTGCCAAGATAGGTTGTATTATCATCAAGGAACTTTACATTCTGACCATTTGGAAGACGGTATTCAAGGTTGATATATCCGCCTACGAGCGCATTAAGTTTTTCAACTTTGGGCATTCCTTCAATATGCAAATCGTTAAATTCGCGGATAAGCTGTTGCTTGAACTCTTCAAATTTTTCAGCACCCCCAAGATATTTGTACTGCTTCCAGTAGTCAAGTTTTGGCAGCATATCTTTCATATACTCCCTAGCCTTTTCTGCTGAAAAGCTCTCGCTTGCCATATTTCCAACGCATATTTCTATCAGCTCATCCATATCGTGATACATATATTCGCCGTCGAAATAGCACCATTTGCAGTATTCTTCGTTGAAAAATCCATCAGTTTCACGGCTGATACTTGCATCCTCAAGAGGCATACCGCAGCATTGGCAGATAAGCTGTCTTGGAGAACCAAGAAGTGTATTGATGGAAACATCAAACAGCTTAGACAAAAGTTTTAATGTTTCGGTATTTGGCGTGGTTTCTCCATTTTCCCAACGGGAAACCGCCTGACGGGTTACAAAAACTTTTTCGGCAAGTTCATCCTGTGACATACCTTTTTGAGTTCTGAGTTTTAAAATAATATCTTTTGCATCCATATATTTATCACCTCATACCGATTATACTCCATTGAATGCTGCTAGAAAAGCAACCTGCTGTTGCTGTAAGTTTGATTAATTAAATCTGATTTTTTAACTAATACAAATAAAATTATTTGTTACAGGCAAATAACTGTTTTTCTATAAGTTATTGAAAAGAATAAAAAAATACAGATATAGACAGTTTGCATCTATATCTGTATTCTCAAAAATCAATTAAATGCTTATATTAACATTGCACTTTTATTCTTCACTTTTATTGTATTTTTTATAACCTGGGTGCTTGCCTGTAACACCATATTTGCTGCGCATACTGATAAGTGTATCAATATTAGGTTTGGAAATTTCCTTTGCGCCGCCAAGCAGATGTGCAGTGAGCTGAATTTTAGCACCAAGTTCAAGGCTTTCCATACGGTAATAAGCTGTGATAACATCTGCACCTAATGTTATTGCGCCGTGATTTTCCAAAAGCATTACATCATGTTCCTGCAGATATGGTCTTATTGCATCAGGCACTTCATGGGTAGAAGGTGTGCCATAAGGTGTAACAGGTACACTGCCAATCATAATAACATTTTCTATCATTATGTATTCGTCCATATGTACATGAGCAACTGCAAACCCTGTTGCGGTTGGAGGATGTGCATGAATAACAGATTTTACATCTTCCCTTTCTTTGTAACAACAAAGGTGCATTTTAATTTCACTTGATGGTCGATATCCTTCATTTGCTTCAATGATATTACCGTCCATATCTATTGTTACCAATTTTTCAGGCGTGATAAAACTTTTGCTTATACCTGTAGGTGTTGCAATAACAACATTATCATCAACCCTTACGGACACATTGCCGTCATTTGCTGCTACCCATCCAAGCTGCCACATTTTATGGCAAACATCACAAATTTGTTCTTTAATTTCCTGATATTTCATATTACACCTCTCAATATTTTATTTTACTACATTTTACCATATTAAAATCAGTTACTCAACATATCTTTCTGACAGAATTATTTTTGACATCTCCTCCATAACAATTTTCATAGGTGCAGAAATCCACTTATCTTTGTGGTGTAAAAGCTGTTTCCAAACATTTATATCAAAATCTTTAACATTCAGTCTTACTATTTCACCCAGATTAACTGCATTTTCCGTAACATAGTCTGGCAAAAAAGACACCCCTACATTAGCGGCAACAAACCTGCAGATAATATCTGCACTGCTTATCTCCAATACAGGCTTTATCTCTATGGAATGTTTTGCCAGCTCCTCATCAAGTATACGTCGGTAGCTCATTCCTTTTTCTGTCAGAAGAAATGGCTGCAGCAACAAATCATTTATATTAACATTTTTCTTGACTGCCAATGGGTTTAACTTTGAAACAACAAAATGTACACCAATTTTTTCTTCGCTAACTATCACATAGTTTGTATCATAAATATGACTGTCCAAAGTACAAACAACATCTGCTTCGTTATGGTCGATAAGTTTAAACAAATCTCCTGTACCTGCAGTTTTAATATTGAGTGAAATATTGGGATATTTTTCTTTAAAACCAGCATACCAGTTTGCAATAAGCGGCGTACAAAGAGAATCTGCTGTTGCCATGCGAACTGTACCTGTTATTTCTTTATCTGCTATATTTCCCTGCAGCATTTCCTTTGACGTATTGCATATTTTCTGTGCATAAGCCAAAGCTTTACGGCCTGCATCTGTCAGTTTGATTGTATGGCCTATACGGTCAAACAGCTGCACCCCAAGCTCTGTCTCCAATTGTTTTATCTGAAAAGAAATTGTCGGCTGAGAAAAACCAAGCATTTCTCCTGCTTTTGTAAAACTGTTAAGCTCTGCAACATGTACAAATATATTCAATCCCTGTAAATCCATATATTCACCCTTGATTTAATTTTTAAATGATTATTATTAAAACTATCAATTAGACAAATGATATGATATATTATATACTTTAACTAAATTAATTACAAGAGGTTAAAAGTATGAAGCTTATTTCTTTTATTTACAATTTGCTTTGGGGAGATTTATTTTATTTGCCGCTGCCTAACGGCTCATCAATAGGTATTTCTCTGCTTGTTCTTATTCTTATACCTTCGGGTATATTTTTTACAATAAAAACAAGGTTTGTACCAATACGTATGTTTCCCGAAATGCTGAAGCTTTCGGCTGAAAAAAACACAAGCAAAAACGGTGCTATAAGCGGTATGCAGGCTTTGATTGTTTCCACTGCAACAAGAGTTGGCATGGGCAATATGGTTGGCGTTGTTGCTGCTTTATCTGCAGGTGGTGCAGGTGCTGTTTTCTGGATGTGGATTACAGCTCTTATAGGTTCTTCCACAGCTTTCGTTGAAGCTACCTTAGCGCAATTACATAAAGAAAAAGACCCTCTCTACGGCGGATACCGCGGTGGGCCTGCTTATTATATACATAATTTCTTTGCACAAAAAGGAAACAGATACAGTGTTATCGCCGTGCTGTTTGCTTTAAGCGGCTTGCTGTGCTGGGGCGGTATAAGCCAGGTTATCAGCAACTCAATCTCCTCTTCATTCCAGAATGCTTTCAATATTCCTGCAATAATTACAACTTCAGTCACTGTTGTTATTGCTGCAATAATTGTTTTCAGAAAAAACGCATCTGTTAAGGTGCTTGATGTTATTGTACCTGTTATGGCAGCATTTTATTTTATTCTTTCGCTTTTTGTTATCGTTACAAACCTTGATTTACTTCCATCTGTCTTTACCAGAATATTTGAAGAAGCATTTGGTATCAGACAGGTTGTTGCAGGCGGTTTTGGCGCCGCTCTTATGAATGGTGTTAAACGCGGTTTGTTCTCCAACGAAGCAGGCAGCGGCTCTGCACCTTGTGCCGCAGCAGCATCTGATGTTGACCACCCCGCAAAAGCCGGTCTGTTCCAGGCCTTTGGTGTTATAATTGACACAATAGTTATCTGCAGCTGCACAGCATTTATTATTCTGCTTGCCCCTGCCGATATGATGGCTAATCTTACAGGTATGGAGCTTTTACAGGGGGCAATGATGCATCATTTTGGCTATGCCGGTGTTGTATTTACCGCTATTACACTTTTACTTTTCAGTTTTTCAACCTTTATAGGTGTTTTGTATTATGCCCGCAGCAATGTTGCCTATCTTTTTGGCGACAGTATGAAATCACAAAATATATACAAGATTTTTGCTTTGATAATGCTGTTTATCGGCGGTGTGGCAACATACACATTTGTATGGGATATAGGCGATATCGGTGTTGCACTCATGACTATATTCAATATGATTGCAATAATACCTATGCACAAACAGGCAATCATCTCTCTTGACGACTATACCCAAAAAGTAAAAAACAGAAAATGATTATTGTATAATAAATTCCCTCCTCTTAAAAGAAACAGCCGCTTGACAATTCAAGCGGCTGTTTCTTTATTCAATCCATTCAATTAATATATCTTTATCTATTTCAGATGCATCAAAACGATAATGCCCTGTCACTGTTCCGCGCTCAAAATAATCTTCTTCCCGATTTGGCTGTCCTCCATTGTGAATTATATATGTCTGCCCTTTTATATTTCGTTTATCAGACACAATGCCAATATGCTTATCATTACCAAAAATAACAATATCACCTGGCTGCCACTGAGCTGTGTCTGCAGTGTCCAAAGTTAGTTTTTGAGCATATTTTTCAAAGAAAACACGCAGATTTTTTACCCTTCTGAAATCTATATTGTTATCCCTTTTAACAACATTTGGGTAATCCTGCGGATTTAGACGGATATCTTTATCAACCATATCTCTTAAAGAATATCCTGCATTTTTAAATGCCCGCCATACAACATCCGTGCAAACACCTATGCCGTCGGGTGGATAACCTCCCGCCCAATACGCATCATCGTATTTGGGATGATTCTCTGCATCTTTTCTTGCACCCAAAAGTATATCTGTATAATCATCAACACCATTGTTGTTGAAATCCACAGGGCTGTATATTGTATCAATATCAAAAAAATCTGCTTTAAAAGTGATTTCAGGCAAAATATTAAAAATACTTGAAATATAAACTGCTGCCATTAATAATAATATAACAAAGACAGTTATAATAAATTTAAGTATTCTATGTAATTTTCTCTTAACCATAGCATATCTCTTTATCAATAATCAAAATCTGCAAACATACCGCTGTCAAGCATAGACACATAGTCATTGTCTGCCACAACAATATGGTCACAAAGCTGAATATCCATAAGTTTAAGTGCTTTATAAATGCGTTTTGTTGTAAGTATATCACTGCTTGACGGCAGTGCCACACCACCTGGGTGGTTATGCGCCAGAACAACACCTGTAGCATTGCTGTTAATAGCCGCCGATACAATTTTGCGCACCGATACAGCACTGGCGTTCACAGTGCCTTTTGATATTATTTCGCTTTTTATAAACTTCTTTTTATCATCAAGCAGCATAATATGCACTTCTTCGCTGGTTTTACCCATAAACCGTGGAACAAAATATCTGCCTGCCAGATTTGTTGAGTTTATAACGGTAACATTTTCTGTTTTATCGGTATGATATATATTACATATCTCTGGTATAAGCTTAATCAGAACAGCACTGTGCTCACCTATTCCTTCAACTTTGCAAAGTTCTTCCACAGGTGCATCAAATACATTTGATAAACTGCCAAAATGTTTCAAAAGCTTATGGCCAATCTCATTTGTGTCACTGCGCGGTATTGAATAAAACAGCAATAATTCAAGTATGTTATGGTCTTCAAATGTAGAAAGACCATCATTTATAAATCTTTGCTTAAGGCGTTTTCTGTGTCCTTCGTGTAAATTCATAGTGATGTTTTTCCTTTAGAAAATATTTACTATAAAATCAATTTAATGTATACTATTATATATTATAAGTAAAAAAATGAAAAGTAGGTTGTTATGAAAAGCTTTAATGCCACAATAAATGATGAAGGTGTGCGTCTGAGCCGTTTTTGCGAAAAACTATGCCCCGCCATGCCTAAGAGTATGCTTTATAAAAGTTTTCGCAACAAAAGGATAAAGGTAAACGGCAAAAAGCAGGATGCAAATTACCGAATTAAAAAAGACGATTTAATAGAATTGTATATAAACGACGAATTCTTTGCAGCCGAAGCAAAAAACGAAAGAGCACCTGTAAAAGATTATAAAAACAATCTTGATATTGTGTATGAAGACGAAAACATTTTGCTGATATATAAACCGCAGGGGCTTTTGTGCCACTCGGATAATAAGAATGAAAATAATCTTATAGACATTGTTATATCATATCTTACCCAAAAAGGCGAATATACATCTGCAAAGGAAAATAGCTTTACACCAGCTTTGTGCAATAGAATTGACCAAGGCACCGAAGGGATTGTAATAGCTGCCAAGAACTATCGTGCTTTGGCTGATATGAACAGAATTATCCGTGAAAATCAGTTGTCCAAAAAATATATTGCCGTAACCTGCAAAGCTGTAAATGGCAGATACGCGGCATACATCACCAGAGATAAACAAACAAAAAAAGTTACTGTAACACCAAAATCCGTAAACAATGACAGCAAGGACATAATAACAGTATTTGAAACATTAAATACCAAAGGCAGCTACAATCTTGTCGAGTGCACATTGATTACAGGCCGTACCCATCAAATAAGAGCCCATCTTTCCTATCTCAGAGCAGGAATAATTGGGGACAAAAAGTATGGTATTTCAGTTAAAGAGCTTAAAAGCCAGTTACTTTGCGCATATAAAGTTGCATTTGATAAAATATCTGACGATAATTCTTTAATGTATCTTTCTGGTAAGGAATTTTGCTTAAAAAATTGCTTTGTGCAGAAATATTTTGAAAATTTATAAAATAAAAACGCATAGATTTAGCTTTTGCTGTTTCTATGCGTTTAATTTTTTATAAACCTAAAAGAGAAATTTGATTTTCTTTTGGCATATCGCCAAGTGCACCTGCATTGTAAAGGCCATCAATGACCGCACTTGAAACACCGCTGGATTTTTGAAAATCTTCTACAGAGATAAAATCCACACCGTTTTTGCAGGCTTCTTCCAGTTGTTCTGCAGCGGCTTCACCAACGCCTTTAAGCGACGAATACGGAAGACGAATTTTTCCGTCTTCAATTACATATTTTTTAGCCTTGCTTTTACCAAGCTCAATTGGCAAAAATTCGTATCCGCGTGCCAGCATTTCACATACAAGCTGCAATGCCGTCTGGCTTTCAAGGTCTTTTGCATTTTTTTCAATCTTCAGGCGCTGTGTAATCTCTTTAAGATTTTTTGTTGCAACGGCCTTGCCACCAACCGCAGATTCATAGTCAATTGCATCACCGCGAACTGTAAATATCGTTGCATAAAACTCAAGCGGTCTGTGCAGCTTAAACCACATAAGACGGATAGCTGCCATAAGATAGGCAACAGCATGAGCTTTTGGAAACATATATTTAATTTTCTTGCAGCTGTCAATATACCAGTCTTCTACACCATGGCTGCGCAGCATATCTTCAAGCTCTGCATCAAAGGTTTTGGCTGCCTTACCTTTACGGGTAATCTCCATTATTTTAAAGGCTTTAGCCTTATCAACACCCTTTTTGATAAGTGTGAGCATAATATCGTCTCGTGTGCCAATAACATCTCTGATGGTGCAGGTTCCATTTTTAATAAGGTCCTGTGCATTGCCAATCCAAACATCTGTACCGTGGCTAAGCCCTGAAATCTGAATAAGGTCAGAAAAACTTTGCGGCTGTGCATCAATAAGCATCTGGCGCACAAAATCCGTACCAAGTTCAGGGATACCAAAGGTTGCGGTCTGACTTTGAATATCTTCTGGTGTAACGCCAATAGGTTCGGTGCTGGTAAGCATCTTATAAACCTGTGGGTCATTCATCGGCACATCTGCCATTTTAATGCCTGTCATATCCTCAAGGTGTTTGTACATTGTAGGTACATCGTGACCAAGGATATCAAGCTTAAGCAAAGTGTCATGAAGATATTTAAATTCAAAGTGAGTTGTAACAACCCCTTTTTCCTTATCATCTGCAGGATGCTGAACAGGACAGAAATCGTAAACTTCGTGAGTGTTTGGAACAACAACCATACCTCCAGGATGCTGCCCTGTTGTCTTTTTAACACCAGCACAGCCAATAGTAAGGCGGTTTTCCTCTGCTTTATTGCAGACAATACCACGTTCGTCCAGATATTTTTTTACATAGCCATAAGCAGTTTTATCCTGTAAAGCAGATATTGTACCTGCTTTAAAAACATATTCGTGCCCAAACAAATTCTCGGTATATCTGTGGGCAGATGCCTGATATTCACCAGAAAAGTTAAGGTCGATATCAGGTTCTTTATCTCCGTCAAAACCAAGAAAAGTTTCAAAAGGAATATCACTGCCGTCTCCATGCAGTTTGGCGCCACATATTGGACAGTTTTTATCAGGCAGGTCAAAACCCGTGAGATATTGCTCAGGCACATCAAATTCACTATATTTACAGCTTGGGCAAACATAGTGTGGAGGCAGTGGATTAACCTCGGATATGCTGGAGAAAAATGCTATTGATGAAGAACCAACAGAACCACGTGAACCCACAAGATATCCGTGTTCCTCGCTGTTCTGCACCAGTTTTTTTGCTATAACATACAAAACTGCATAGCCATGCTTGATAATACTGTTAAGCTCTTTGTCTACACGCTCAGTGATAATTTCTGGCGGATTTTCACCATATATATCATGCAGCTTTTTGTATGTAGCTGTACGCAGTTCTTCTTCTGCGCCATCAATGCTTGGCGGATATGTTCCTTTTGGTATTGCACGCAGGTCGCCATCACACATATCGGCAATAAGGTTTGGATTTGTAACAACAACTTCAAATGCTTTTTCTGGCGAAAGATAGCCGAATTCTTCCAACATTTCGTCAGTTGTGCGGAAATACAGCGGTGCCTGATTGTCTGCATCAGAAAATCCCATACCTGCCATAAGTATAGCGCGGTATTTACTGTCTTCCATTGTCATAAAATGCACATCCCCTGTTGCAACAACAGGGATATCAAGCTCTTCGCCAAGCTGAATGATTTTTCTGTTGAAATCCTTGATTTGCTCCATAGATTCAACAATGCCTTCACGAAGCATATATTCGTTATTTCCAAGAGGCTGAATTTCAAGGAAATCATAAAATGAAGCTATTTTAAGCAGCTCTTTGTGTGGTTTTCCTTCCACAATAGCTCTGTAAAGCTCACCAGCTTCACACGCAGAACCAATTATAAGACCTTCTCTGTGTGCTATAATCTCACTTTTTGGCATACGTGGCTGCTTAAAGAAATATTTAAGATGTCCATAAGAAATAAGCTTATACAGATTTTTAAGGCCTGTTTTGTCTTTGCATAATAAAATAATATGATTACTTTTTCTTGGCAGTTTCTGTGTGCTGCTCAATCCAGAGTTTATCTGCTCAAGATTAACAATACCTTTATCTGCCATATCTTCTTTCATACATTTAAGTATTTCAAAAAGCATCTTTGCATCATCAGTTGCCCTGTGATGGTTAAAATCACCAAGATTATAATGTTCTGCAACTACATCAAGCTTATGTTTTTTTAGTTCTGTAAGCAGATTTTGTGCAAGTGGCAATGTATCAATATATTCAACATCAAAAGACATTCCAAGTCTTTCACATACCACCTTTATAAAGTTAACATCAAAGCTGGCAGCATTATGTGCAATAACAATTCTGTCGCCGATAAACGCTTTAAAAGCATTTATCGCTTCCCTCTGACTTGGTGCATCTTTAACCATTGCATCGGTTATGCCTGTAAGCTCTGTGATTTTTGCAGGAATTGGTTTTTCGGGGTCAGCAAAGGTGTGAAATTCGTTAAGCACTTCATCACCTTTAACCAATATTGCACCGATTTCAGTTATATTTTCCTGTGCAGGTGAAAGACCTGTTGTTTCTATGTCAAATACAACAAACTCGGTGTCTGAAATTGTACCTTTGCGGTTGCCTGCATAGATATCCACCATGTTATCTACAAAATAACCCTCACAGCCATAGATAAGCTTAAAATCGGCATCAGGGTTATTTTTCTTTATTGCATCATACTCAAGCATTGCCTGCGGAAAGCCCTGTGCAACACCGTGGTCGGTAATTGCAACTGCACGGTGACCGTATTTGAATGCTTTTTTAACAGCATCACCAGGCTCTATAAGTCCATCCATTGCAGAAAGCTTTGTATGCAGGTGCAGTTCTACCCTTTTGTGTTCTGCAGTATCCTTCTTTTCCTGTAAATCAAAAGAAACAATATCATACGGCATAATAACAAAATCACGCTCGTATTTATCCATCTGGCAGTCACCTTTAACTGCAAAATGAACACCTGGTTTTATACTTTCCCATTTTTCGATATTTTTATCGTTAGGATCAAGAAGAATTTTTACATTTATAGAGTTTGTTCCATCTGTAATTGAATAAATAAATATTTTTCTAAAGTTGCCCTGTTCTGCAACGGCAAAAACCTTGCCCCATACAGTAACCTTTCCGTTATCATTAAGGGCTTTATCTATGCTGATAATATCTTTTGGCTTAATATTCTGATATTTGCCATGAACAACTTTAACCGAATCTTTCTTTACTTTAAGATTTGGGATTTCAAAATCATCATATTTTGATTTTTCAACTACCTTTACAACCTTGTTTTCCAGTTCATATACAGGTCGTTCAGCCTGTTTTACTTCTTTTGTCTGTGCAAGGCTTATTTTATATTCTTTACCAACAAGAAGCATAAGATATTCTGAAAATGTTTTACAGAATTCTTTTGCTTCAAGAAAACTTTTGCCCTGCGAAAGATTTATTTTTATTTCTTTGTCATAAAGTTCAAAGTCCGCATCTTCAAAATAAAGCAGCGGAACCGCATTAACGGTATCTGAAAATAATTTAATCAGAGTTGGGAAATCTTTTTCGGTTAAATTATCTTTATCAAAAGTATTGGTAACCTCAATAGAAAATTGCGGATATTTTTGATGCATGAACAGTGCAAAATATTCTATTGCAGCATAGCTAAGCAGCCGTGATGAATGTATCACGGCTGTAAGTTCTGATGATTTTCTTTTAACGTTTACTTTTTGCAGAATAACATCCATATATTCATGAGAGTATGGGTTGTTTTTCTGCAATTCCTTATATACAGATAAAAGTAAATTGCTCACTATAATTCCTCTGCGCAGATTTTTATATCTTCAATAAATTCCTCTACAAAATTACCAGAATAGGTTTTTATTTTTACACCTTTTTTAAACATAGCCGCATTGTCTGTACCGCATGCAATACCAATATCGGCTTCTCTTGCCTCGCCAGGGCCATTAACAACACAGCCCATAACAGCAACTTTAATATTTTTATTAATACCTTTAAGACCTGCTTCCACCTGGTTTGCAATAGCAGCAACATCAAGACGTGTCCTGCCACAGGTTGGGCAGGAAATAATTTCAGGACCTGCAACCTCGTGGCCAGCAGCACGCAGAATATCAAAACCTGCTTCAATTTCTTTTACAGGTGCATCGGTAAGGCTTACACGAATTGTATCACCAATACCATTAAGCAGCAAACTGCCAATGCCCATAGCCGATTTTATAACACCCATTCTGTATGTACCTGCTTCGGTAACACCAAGGTGAAGCGGATAGTTACATTTGGAATCCAACAATGTATATGCCTGAATCATATTATTAACGTTGGAAGATTTGATAGAAACTGCTATATCATTAAAATCGTATCTTTCCAGCAAGCCGATATGATACATTGCACTTTCGCACAATGCTTCAGGTGTAGGTTTGCCATATTTTGCAAGAATATTTTTTTCAAGCGAGCCTGCATTTACGCCAATTCTTATTGGAATATTCTTTGCACTGCAGGCCTTTACAACAGCTTTAACCTTTTCGTCATCACCAATATTACCAGGATTTATACGTATTTTATCTATACCTGCATCAGCACAGGCAAGTGCAACTTTATAGTCAAAATGAATATCCGCAACAAGAGGAATGGATATTTTGTTTTTAATAGCTTCTACAAGTTTTACATCTTCAAGTGTAGGCACACTTACACGCACAATCTGACATCCTGCTTTTTCCAGCTCTACTGCCTGTTTTACATTGCCTTCAACATCACTTGAACGTATATTGAGCATACTTTGCACCAGCACAGGATTATTGCCGCCTATTGCTGTGTTGCCTATCTTTAATTCTCTTTTTATATGTCTCATAATATTACCTCTTAAAAGCCTATAAGCCTTGTGATATCACTAAACGTTACAAATGCCATAAATGCAAGCAGTACAAGCATACCTGCTGTATTAACCCATATTTCATATTTAGGGTTAATAGGCTTGCCGCGCAAAAATTCAATTATCAAAAACACAAGTCTGCCGCCATCCAATGCAGGAAAGGGAACAAGGTTAAATATACCTAAATTTATTGTAATAAGCGCAAGGATATTAAGCACTGGCTGCCAGCCTACTGACGTTGCTTCGCTTATAACAGAAACAATGCCTACAGGACCTGACATCTGATTGATAGCCACATGGCCTGTAACCATATCTATAAGTGTAAGAAAAATCATTCTTGCATAGCTTACAGTCCAGTTTGCTGCTTCTCTTATGACAGAAACTGGTGTTTTTTCTGCCGGATATACATAAAAATCCAAAACAAGCTGTTTTATTCCATCTTCATTTTCGTATGTTTCAAATGTGACATCATTAAGCTCAACTGTTTTGCCGTCACGGCGAACAGTGAAATCGATTATTCCGTCCTGTGTACGTGCAAATTCGTAAATAATATCATTTGCAATATAGCATCTTCTGCCATTTACTGCCACAATTTCGTCATCAACCCTCAGACCTGTCTGTTGTGTCATTGCGTTTTCGTGAAACTTGCTTACCGTCCTACTGGTTATTGCATCCTGCTTAGATACCATAAACAGCAAAATACAGAAACCAAGCACAAGGTTCATAACTGCACCAGCAACCACAACTGCAATTCTGTTTTGTACAGGTGCTTTGCTAAATGAGCCTTCGCAGTCACTCTCTTCATCTTCACCTTCCATAGCAACATAACCACCGATCGGCAATGCTCTTACAGAATAATCTGTCTCACCTTTTTTTACACCTGCAATTTTAGGACCCATACCTATACTGAACTCGTTTACTTTAATACCGCTTTTTTTTGCAACTATAAAGTGACCAAATTCGTGTATAACGATAACTACACCGAAAACCAGTATAGATACCACCATATTAACAAGAAAACTCATTAATTAAAAAACCTCGGATTACTATATATTAAATATGCTGTCAACATATTCTCTTGCCAGTTTATCGGCATTGAATACATCTTCAATTGTATATTCTTCGCCAAATTCAAAACGGTCCAGCACACCGTATACAGCCTTACCTATATCAAGGAAGGATATTTTATCATTTAAAAACAGCTCAACTGCTCTTTCATTTGCACCATTAACAGCACAAGGATATAAACCACCCTTTGCGATTGCTTCTTTTGCAGCCTTAAGGCAAAGGAAAGTATCGTCATCCGCAGGTGCAAAGGTGAAATCCTTTACAGTGAAAAAATCAAGTCCTGCAGCACTGCTTTCCATTCTCTGCGGGTATGTAAGAGAATACTGAATAGGAATTCTCATGTCTGGTGTACCAAGCTGTGCAATAACGCTGTTGTCAGAATACTCTACCATAGAGTGAATTATACTCTGACGATGAACAACAATCTGAATATCTTCAGGTTTTACATCAAACAGCCATACAGCTTCGATAAGTTCCAGGCCTTTGTTCATAAGTGTGGCAGAGTCTATAGTAATTTTACTGCCCATAGACCAGTTTGGATGTTTAAGTGCCTGTTCTTTTGTTACCTGCTCAAGCTGTTGTGTTGTATAGCCAAAGAAAGGGCCGCCTGATGCTGTAAGCAGAATCTTTTTAAGTGACGGTGCAGAGTTTTTATCCTGAAGGCACTGAAAAATAGCTGAATGCTCACTGTCCACAGGTAAAAGTTTTACATTATTTCTTTGAACTGCTTCCATTACAAGCTTGCCGCCTGTAACAAGGCTTTCTTTGTTTGCCAAAGCAACATCTTTGCCGCTTTCTATTGCTGCCAAAGTTGCTTTTAACCCTGCAATACCTACAATAGCATTAAGCACAACAACATCGCCATAACCTTCAAGCTGAGCAAGCTTCTGTGTACCTTCACTTCCTTTAAATAGCTGTACACCCAATTCTTTTGCTTTTTCTTCAAAATTATTGGCTGTTTCAATGTCTGTAATACAAATATATTCTGGTTTAAACTCTTTTATTTGCTCTTCAAGCAGTTTAATATTTCTATGAGCAGACAATGCTACAACATTTATGCCATATTTGCGCACAACATCAAGGCTTTGTGTACCTATAGAGCCTGTGGAACCGAGTAAAATTAAATTTTTATACATTATACCACCCCATTAGACAATACAATAAAATCTGCCATAAGTGAAATTATAACTGCAACAAGTAAAAAGCTGTCAAAGCGGTCAAGTACACCGCCATGACCAGGCATAATGTTACCATAATCCTTTATTCCCTGCTGCCTTTTTACCGCTGATGCAAAAAGGTCACCAATCATACCAACAAATGAACCCAGCGCAGCAAACAAAATAAGTGAAAGATAATTTTCACCTAAATTTGCCACCACTGTATTTGCCGAAAATGGCAGCTTGCTATATACATATGTCATCAGCAAGGCAAGCAGTACGCTGCCCAAAACACCGCCAACTGCTCCTTCGATTGTTTTTTTAGGACTGAGTTTTGGTGCCATTTTATGTTTCCCAAAAAAATATCCGAAAAAATACGCCATTATATCACCGCCCCATGCAATACCTGCACAAAGCACAACAAGAAATGCCGCATCATAGCCATAATGTTCCATCGGCATAATTCTTTTAAGTCTTACAAGATTATATATGCCAAAAAGAACATAAGCTGCAAAAATTACATTTGATGCAATAGATGTAAATTTTATATTTTCAAAATCAAATACAACAATAAAAACTGCCGCAACGGTAAAAGCCACAGCAATGGCAATAAAATTGGTTGCATAGTATCTGTCAAAAATAACCAATGCACCAACAATTCCAAGCAGAACGGCAGCCACTTTTGAGTTGCCTTCTTTAAATGTTTTATATATTTCACACACAGCAATTGCATATATTGCAAATGCAGCAATATCAAAAATCGGTGTATAGTACTGCCATACAACAGCTGCACCTATTAAAGCCGCAACTATTCCCGATATAATTCTGGTTTTCATAAACGCCTCTTAAATAAAAATACTCTTAAACGCCACCAAATCTTCTGTTGCGTTTATTAAATTCTTCAATAGCCAAATCCAAATCTTTTCTTGTAAAATCTGGCCACAATACATCCATATAAATAAATTCAGAATAAGCACACTGCCAAAGCAGAAAGTTTGAAATACGCTTTTCTCCGCTTGGTCTGAGAATAAAGTCTGGGTCAGGCTGATTTTTGGTGTACAGACTGTCAGATATCATCTGTTCATCAATTTCATCTGCAGAAATCTCACCTGATTTAACTTTATTGGCTATTTCTTTGCAAGCCATAACAATTTCGCTTCTGGAACCATAATTTAAAGCAAGGTTTATAATCATACCATCTCTGTCTGCTGTTTTTTCTTCAATTTCCAGCATAAGATTTCTAAGCTCCTCGTTAAATGCTGCCTTGTCACCCAAAAATATTATTCTGTTGTTATCCTTTTCGTAATCAAAAGCATCTATAAGGTACTGTTTGAACAGTTTCATAAGTCCGTCAATTTCATCCTGCGGACGTTTCCAGTTTTCTGTGGAAAATGCGTAAAAAGTAACAGCCTTCATGCCAAGGTCATCACAGTACCTTGCAATATCCTTAAAAACTTCTGCACCTTTTTTATGGCCCATATTTCTTGGCAGCATACGTTTTTTTGCCCATCTGCCATTGCCGTCCATTATAATGCCTATATGTTTTGGAATTGTGATATTATCCATAATAAAAGTCCTCTAAAAAAATGAAGGGCATTTTTCAACGCCCTTCTAAATTGTATTTCTATATTTGGCGTAAACTATTACAGTTCCATAACCTCTTTTGTTTTCTTTTCACAAACTGCATCAACTTCTTTGATGTATTTATCTGTGATTTTCTGGATTTTATCTTCCAGATTTTTAAGATCGTCTTCTGTAATTTCAGATGCTTTTTTAGCAGCTTTAAATTTATCCATTGCATCACGGCGAACATTTCTTACTGCAACTTTTGCTTCTTCAGCCATTTTGGAAACATCTTTTGCAATCATTTTTCTGCGTTCTTCTGTTGGTGCAGGGAAATTAAGGCGGATACTTACACCGTCATCAATTGGGTTGATACCGATATCAGACATCTGAATTGCTTTTGTAATAGCTTTAAGCAAGCTTCTGTCCCAAGGCTGAATAGAAAGTGTTCTTGCTTCTGTTACTGCAACAGTTGCAACCTGATTGATTGGTGTTGGAACACCGTAATAATCTACTGAAACTTTATCCAGAACGCCTGGGTTTGCACGGCCTGCACGGATAGATGCATATTCGCTTTCAAGGTGAGCAACTGCTTTAACCATTCTTTCTTCGTATGATTTTGTCATATTATAAATCTCCTTATTCTGTTACTAATGTACCAATATTTTCGCCTTTGATTGCTTTTACAAAGTTGCCTTCTGCCATATCAAAAACAAGTATTGGCAGTTTGTTGTCACGGCACATTGTAGCAGCTGTCATATCCATAACATTAAGCTGGTCGTTCAAAACTTTTGTAAATGTAAGTGTATCATATTTTACAGCATCATCATATTTTTTAGGGTCTTTGTCATAAACACCGTCAACCATAGTTGCTTTAAAGATAACTTCTGCGTTGATTTCCAAAGCTCTGAGTGCTGCTGCTGTATCTGTTGAGAAGTATGGGTTACCTGTGCCACATGCAAAGATAACAATACGGCCTTTTTCAAGATGTCTTGTAGCTTTGTTTCTGATATACATCTCTGCAACCTGATTCATCTGCAAAGCAGTCTGAACTCTAACTTCAACACCAAGGTGTTCAAGTGCATCTGCAACGGACAAAGCATTCATTACTGTTGCAAGCATACCAATCTGGTCTGCTCTTGTTCTTTCCATATCGCCGCTTGTTCGACCACGCCAAAAGTTGCCGCCACCTACAACAATACCAATTTCTGCACCCAAATCATAAGCGCTTTTGATATTTTTGCAGATTTCAACAATTGTTGGATAATCCAGACCAAAACCTTTATCGCCTGCCAGGGCTTCGCCACTAAGCTTAATTAAAACTCTTTTGTATTTCATAGACAATTTAAGCACCTCACATTTACTTTATTCTATAATATTTTACTATATTTCGCTTTCAAAGTAAAGGATATTATAAAGAAAATAAACAGCAAAATTTATAATTAGACAAATACAGTTTTTTAATAAAACAAAAAGGTGCTACCTGTTCAGGTAACACCTTCTGCAATCAGATGATTAATTATTTTGTCATGCTTGCAACTTCTGCTGCAAAGTCGTCTTCTTTCTTTTCGAGGCCTTCACCTTTTTCAAAACGTGTGAATGCTACTACTTCGATGTCGCCGCCAAGAGCTTTAGCTGTTGCTTTTGTATAGTCTGTGATAGACTGTTTGTCGTCTTTAACGAATGCCTGGTCAAGCAAGCAGTTTTCTTTGTAGAATTTTGCAATTCTGCCCATAACCATTTTTTCAGCGATGTTTGCTGGTTTACCTTCGTTGATAGCCTGCTGCATAAGAATTTCTTTTTCTTTTTCAAGAACTTCTGGAGCAACGTCAGCTTTGCAAAGGTAAGTTGGGTTTGCTGCAGCAACCTGCATAGCAACGTCTTTACCGTAAGCTTCAAATTCAGCTTTTGCAAAGATTTCGTCAGATGTTTCGAATTTAACGAGAACACCGTGTGTACCGCCAGCATGAATGTAAGCTACACATGGACCTTCGTATCTTACGAAACGACGGATTTTAAGGTTTTCACCGATAACAAGAATTTTTTCCTGGAGACCAGCTTCAACTGTGTTGCCGTCTTCCATTGTTTTTGTCATAAGTTCTTCAACTGTAGCTGGGTTTGTGTCAGCAACAATTTTA
>SVMV01000072.1 GCA_015067245.1 Oscillospiraceae bacterium
TGGAGTGGTTTAAATTTCCGTAAATTATTTAGCTGCGTTTGCTGCTTTCATCATTCTGGAAACTTTTCTAGCAGCTGTGTTTTTATGAAGAACACCTTTTGCACAAGCTTTATCAATTGTAGATACTGCTGCAACTACAGCTTTATCTGCGTCAGCGGAACCAGCAGCTACTGCGCTGTCTGCTTTTTTGATAACAGTTTTGAGGTTACTCTTCACAGCTTTGTTACGAAGAGTTTCTTTCTTCGCCTGAACTACTCTATCTTTCTGAGATTTGATATTTGGCATGATTCCACCTCCTTCAATTACTGTGACAGTATTAATTATAATATCATTAATTGTACAAAATTGCAAGTATTTTTTTATAAAATTCTTACAAATTTTCGCAACAGGCATATTATATCATACCTTTGAATATAAATAAAGATAGTTTTAGGGTAAATTTTTTCCAAATATAATAAAAAATTATACTTTTGGAGGGTGTGACGTTGAAAAAATTTTGTTCTATGCTGGTTTTTCCTGTCATAATGGTGTTGCTGCTTGCGGTTTTTAAAGGTCCGTTTGCATCTGCATTTGCCAGAACTGCCCTTGTGATGCAAAATCCAATTGGGGCAGCAAGCTATGCTTTGCAGCAGAACAAAAACCAGACAGCCTTTGACCTTTCGGTTTTGCCCAAAGATAAAAAAGCTGAAAACTACAAAAGCCCCTTTGAAGATTTTGACCTTGACAGTATATCACCCCCTTCTGCCCCTGCCGCTGTCCCCAGCTTTGACACCGACTGCCCCATTGTTGAAATGACATACGCCCCCGTGCTTAACGACGTAACCTACCGCCGTCAGAACTGCTATATAAAAAATGTTACCGATTACACAAAAGCCGAGGTGGAAACCGAGCTGCTTGCCCCGCTGGATTTTAAGGTGAAGAAAAACAGCGCCGAGCCGCAGATACTTATAATGCACACCCACGCCACCGAAAGCTATCAGAACCACAGCCAGCTTTATTATGACCCCGAATACACCTGCCGCAGCACCGACAGCAGCCAGAATATGACCAGTGTGGGCAAAATAATTACCGAACGCCTTAATGCCCTTGGCTACAACACCCTGCAGGACACCACCCTGCACGATTATCCCAACTACAACGGCAGCTATGACCGTAGCAAAGCCACTGTAGAAAGCTACTTAAACAGATACCCGTCCATAAAGGTGGTGCTGGATATTCACCGTGACGCCATAGAACGCAGTGACGGCACACGGATAAAGCCTGTTGTTATAATAGACGGCAAACGGTATGCTCAGGTGATGATAATTTCGGGAGCGGACAACGGATATCTTAATATGCCAAACTTTAAAAAAAATCTGCGGTTTGCCAGCTGGCTGCAGAACAGCATGGAAACTTTGTATCCTGGTTTTACACGGCCTGTGCTGTTTGACTATCGCAACTACAACCAGCAGCTTACCACTGGCAGCCTGCTTATAGAGGTGGGCGGTCACGCAAACACCCTTGAAGAAGCACAGAATGCAGGGCTGCTTATTGCCAACAGCCTTGCCCATACCTTTGACAACGCTCCGTAATCTGTCAAAAGCTTAATTCTACTGTATTTTCTGTAAAACAGAAGCATATACTTAAACCAAGCTTAATAATAACTTTTTGTTATACACTCGATAGTTGCCAATGTAAAAAAAGCATATATAAGTTTGGATATATTGCGAATTTCGCAACTGTATTTTTGTTTGTATAATATATTATTATAGAAATTAGACTATAGTACAGTCTAAACCGCAGTTCAGTTTTGTATAAGGATTAGGAGGGGTAATCCACATGCAGACAAGACAAACTTTTCAGAAATCGCTTACTCTGGACGCAGTGAGAACCATGCAGAACCACCCAACCGCAGACCAGGTGTATGCATTTGTTGCAGAAAAATATCCGGAAATAAGCCGTGCAACAATATACCGCAACTTAAACCAGCTTAGCGAAATGGGTGAAATAAGCCGTGTTAAAAATCCTTGCGGTGCCGACCGCTTTGACCATATCACCGAAAGTCATCATCATTTTATCTGTCAGAAATGTCATCAGCTTATAAATGTGAAGATTCCGGATATTTCTCACCTTGTACAGCTGTGTGCACAGCAGACAGGTGCAACAGTTTGTGAAAGCCAGCTCTTCTTTGGCGGAGTATGCAGAAACTGCAATGGAAAATGATGGGTTTTATGTAATATTTTTCTTTATATTTTAACAAATATATTGTATAATAATTTTAGAAATGCAGAAGTATATTCTGCATAAATATTGTACAAAAAGGAGACGATACTATGAACTTGAAAGGTACAAAGACAGAAGCTAATCTTATGGCTGCATTTGCAGGCGAAAGCCAGGCAAGAAACAAATACACATATTATGCTTCCAAAGCAAAAAAAGAAGGCTACAACCAGATTGCAGACCTGTTCCTTGAAACAGCAAACAACGAAAAAGAACACGCAAAACTTTGGTTTAAACTTCTTCACGACGGCGAAGTGCCATCCACAATTGAAAACCTTAAAGATGCTGCTGCTGGCGAAAACTACGAACATACAGAAATGTATCGTGTAATGGCTGAAGAAGCAAAAGAAGAAGGCTTTACAAAAATTGCATGGCTGTTTGAAGCTGTTGGCAAAATTGAAAAAGACCACGAAGAAAGATACCTTAAACTGCTTGCAAACGTAGAAAACGGCGAAGTATTTGAAAAAGAAGAAGAACAGGCCTGGTACTGCGCAAACTGCGGCCATGTGCACTATGGCAAAAAAGCACCTGGCATGTGCCCTGTATGTGCTCACCCACAGGCTTATTTTGAAATTAAAAAATCCAACTTCTAATATAAAGAACACAATCTTCTTATCTTAGAAGCAAACCATACAAAAAGGGAACGGTTTTTACACCGTTCCCTTTTTGGTTATGCTGATTTTTATTTTTTTAATGGCTTAAATTCCACTTCACTTATTATAAGGCTTAAAACAATAAGACTGCCGCCGATAAGCAGATTGACAGTAAAGGCTTCAAAGCCAAACATAATAGAGAACAAACTGCCAAAAACGCTTTCAAACATAAGCACCAGGCTGGCTGTGGACGGATTTACATATTTCTGCGCCGCAACCTGCAGGCTTTGTGCAAGGAAAGAAGAACCTGCCCCAAGATAGATAAGTGGCAGTATTGCCAGCTTCCAGTTTATTGGAGGCATATACATACCTTCGGCAAATACAAAATAAAATGCACCACCGATAAAATGTGTTACCGCAACCATAAATGCACCTACTGCAAAATGGCTTTCGCTTTTCTGCATTGCCAGAAAAACAATTGAAAGACCAAAGCCAAAAGCACAGGCCAGAGTATATACATCCCCCACGTTAAAGGAAAGGCCGTTCTTAAACACCCCTGCCAGCACTGCTGTGCCAAGCATACACACCGCAACCGCCACATAGTTTTTTGGCTGGGGTTTTCTTTTCATAATAACCCAGGCCATAAACGGAATCATAACCACATTGGTTGTGGTGAGGAATGCGCTGTTGGAAAGGGTTGTATACTGTGCACCGATGCTTTGCAGCACAAAGCCAAACATATTTGCCGTGCCTGCAAGAAAACCTATTTTAAACTCGTCCTTTGTCATATTGAAAATATGCTTGTGGAAGAACACCAGTGTAATTGCAGTAAACATTGCGGCGCGTATCATATTCATAAGCCCCACCGTAACGCCCATATCCAAGGCTATTTTTATTGCCACAAAACCGCCGCCCCAGATAACTGTAACCAGCAGCATAACAAGAATAGCTGTTTGTTTTTTCAAATTGTTTTACCTCTTTTAACCTTTTATTTTGTGCAGAAATGCAAACTGCACATCAAACGGGAGGGCCGCGCAGCCCTCCCCCATAAAATTAAATAACAACCGCAAATGCTGTATCTGCTCTGCTATCCCAGCAGAATATCGCTTAAAGCGCAGAACTGCTCCAGTGTCATCTGTTCAGGGCGCACCATTGGATTTTCGCCAATCTGAACAAGCGCGGCTTCGATATCTGCCTTGCTTATGCCCAAAGTTGCACTGGTGCTGTTTACAAAGGTTTTGCGGCGCTGGGTAAATGCCGCACGGATAAGACGGAACATATTTTTTTCGCTTTTTGGCATAACTTTTGGCTGCTTGCTGATATCCAGGCGTATAACCGAAGATGTAACCTTTGGCGGCGGAAAGAAAGAACCAGGTGAAACATTGAAGCAGACCGTTGGCTGTGCGTAATAGTTTACCGCAAGGCTGATTGCCCCTGCGTCACGGCTGCCCTCTTTTGCGCATATACGCTGAGCAGCTTCCTTCTGCACCATAACTGTGATATTTTCCACAGGAATGCGGTCTTCCAGCAGCTTCATAATAATAGGACTGGTGATATAATAAGGCAGATTTGCACACACCATAACAGGCATATCGCCAAATTCTTCTTTGATAAGTGCGTTAAGGTCAACTTCAAGCACGTCTTTATTGATGATTTTTATATTGTCAAACTCTGCCAGGGTTTCTTCCAGCAAGGGCAGAAGCTTTGTGTCAATTTCGATTGCCACAACCTTTTTTGCACGCAGGGCAAGCTCTTTTGTAAGCACGCCGATGCCTGTGCCTATTTCAATTACGCCGCAGTTTTCGTCCACTTCGGCGTATTCGGCAATTTTGGGGCAGATGCCGCTGTTTACAATAAAGTTCTGGCCATAGCCTTTCTGCAGGCTGAATCCATAGCGTGTACAAAGGTCTTTTATATAGGAAATATTGGTTAATTCTCTGTTCATTCTAATCTTCCTGTGGTTTAAAGTTAACAAAAGGGTATGGCATCATAGAAGCCACTGTTTCTGTTATATAATTGCCGTTAAGGGATGCCAGCAGCACCTCGGTGTTTTCAAGGCCATCGGCAAATTCGCCCATAACCTGACGGCAGGCACCGCATGGAGCACCGTCGGTGGCATTTTCTCCTGCTACAATAGCAATGGCGGCAAATTTTGTGCAACCTTCCGATACCATTTTAAACAGGGCTGTGCGCTCGGCACACATGGTCATGCCGTAGGAGACATTTTCTATATTGCATCCCGTATAGATTTTGCCGTCAGCGCCAAGCACTGCTGCACCGACTGAAAATTTTGAATAAGGTGCATACGCATTGTTTCGTGCTTCGATTGCCTTTTGCACCAGCAACGCGCGGTCATTATCGGTTATATTGGCCATAAAAACTCCCCTTTCGTGCAGTTTTAAAACTATTAAGTAATTATACCATACTTTAGCGCAAAATCCATTGATTATTTGTGTTTTTTAAGATAAAATAGAGAAAAATATAAATTTGACCGAGGACACATATATGAGAAGAAGTAAAATCAACTACTATCTTGACATTGCCGAAACTGTTCTGCAGCGCGGCACCTGCACAAGAAGAAACTACGGCGCAATTATAGTAAAAAATGACGAAATTATCTCCACAGGTTATGTTGGCGCACCAAGAGGCAGAAAAAACTGCTGCGACCTTGGCTACTGCATAAGAGAAAAGCTTAACATCCCTCGCGGCGAAAGATACGAAATGTGCCGCAGCGTACACGCTGAAGCAAACGCAATTATATCTGCACCAAGAAACGAAATGATTGGCGCAACAATGTATCTTGTTGGCAGGGATGCAAAAACAGGCGAACTTGTTGCCAATGCAAACAGCTGCAGTATGTGCAAGCGCATGATTATCAACAGCGGCATAAAAACAGTTATTGTGCGTGACACAAGCGAAGAATACCGCGTTATTGATGTTGAAAGCGAATGGATTGTAAACGACGAAAGCCTTGAAGGTGCTTTTGGCTATTGATTTGTTTTGCAATGTATATTTATGGGGCGATTATATCGCCCCTTTATTTTTGTCCTAGTTCGACTTCGTGTTGCCGATAAAATTCTCGTGTATAAAGCTACATCCAGTTGAATAAATCTACATTTCAAGTGCTCACCAGTGGTGGGCACTTTTCTTTTGTCTCATTACTTTCAAATGAACGTAATAAACAGAAGAAAACAAAAATATTGAAATCAATATAAATGATGGGTGCTACATCGTTCCCAATTAAACACACCATATAACCCTCCATACATCTCCGTATTGGAATTGAACTTAAAACAAAAAATTCAATTTTCCAATTTCGGAGGTATACGTTATGAATTATGCAGACATTTTCAGTGATTGTAAAACAGGCGTTGATTTTGAGAACCGCATCGTCGATGTCTTTAGAATACTTGGCTTCAAAGCCACTAAGACAGGTAGCAACGATGGAGGCATTGATATTATCATTGAGGGTACAGTAGAA
>SVMV01000073.1 GCA_015067245.1 Oscillospiraceae bacterium
AGTTGCTTGCGCACCTGCTGTCAGAACCTTGAAACAGCACACCTCAGGTGTGCTGTTATAGCTCAGCAGGCAGAGCACTTCCTTGGTAAGGAAGAGGTCGGCGGTTCGAATCCGCTTAACAGCTCCAGAAAAGACACATCACCATGATGTGTCTTTTTTATTTTGTCGGCATTAAATGATAAGGTGTAAATATCTGTACTTTTATGCAGTGATATAGTATAATTAAAAAATATAAAATTTCGCCTGAGAGGTATTTATGCTTTTTTCAAGTTTAACCTTTGTGCTTTTCTTTTTACCATTTAATATACTGGTAACAAGGTTTTTAACTGTAAAAGGACAAAATATATTTTTGCTGTGTACAAGCCTTGTGTTTTACGCATGGGGAGAACCTGTATACGTTCTTCTTATGCTGTTTTCTATCACATTCAACTGGGCTATGGGTGTGATTATAGACAAATCAAAGGAAAATATAAACGCAAAAAAACTGTTTACTGCAATGGCAGTGGTTATTAACCTGCTGCTTTTGTTCTATTATAAATACTTCAACTTTTTTGTTGCAACTGTTTCAAAAATACTGCCTGTTGACACATCGGGTTTTAAAGAAATTGCACTTCCGCTTGGCATAAGCTTTTATACATTCCAGTCAATCAGTTACATCATAGACCTGTACAGGGGCAGATGCCAGGTGCAGAAAAGCTGGATTAACGTAAGTTTGTATATCAGCTTTTTTCCACAGCTTGTTGCAGGTCCGATTATAAAATACAATGATGTAAATCATGCACTGTCACACAGGACAGTAACTGACGAAAAAACAGCATACGGAATAAAACGTTTTATATATGGTCTTGGTAAAAAGGTTATACTTTCCAACTATTTTGCTTATGTTGCAGACCAGATATATGGATTGTCCATAGAGCATATCTCTACTCCGCTGGCATGGCTGGGTGCAGTGCTTTACGCATTGCAGATATATTTCGATTTCAGCGGTTACAGCGATATGGCAATAGGCATAGGCAGCATGTTTGGTTTTCATTTTCCCGAAAACTTCAACTATCCTTATATTTCCACCAGTGTGCAGGAATTCTGGCGCCGCTGGCATATAAGTCTGAGTACATGGTTCAAAGAATATCTGTACATTCCACTTGGGGGTAACCGCAAGGGTTCTTTACGCACATACATCAATCTGCTTATAGTGTTTTTCTGCACAGGTTTCTGGCATGGTGCAAACTGGCAGTTTGTGGTTTGGGGTATGTTCCATGGTATGTTTCTTGTGCTGGAAAGGGTATTTCTTGGCAGATATCTGAAAAATGAAAGGATAAAACCCCTTGCAGCAGTTTATACAATTATTGAAGTGATTGTAGGCTTTGTTATATTCCGTGCGCCTGGGTTGCGTTATGGCCTTAAATTTATAAACGCTATGTTTATTCCAACAGCAGCAAGCGGAGTATATCCTGTGTCAGTTTTTTTGGATGTAAAACTTGCTGTGTTCCTTGCGGCAGGTATAGTTCTTTGCGGTTTCCTGCAGGAAAAACTGCCAAAATTTAAAGCTTATCTCTATTCGGCAAATATAGGCAAAGCGGAGCTGCCGTTGCTTGCGTTGATATACTTTATCTGTATAATTAACCTTGTAAGCAGTACATACAATCCGTTTATCTATTTCAGATTTTAGGGGGGTGAAAAGATTGAAAAATAAAATTATTATTACACTCTTTCTGCTTTTCACACCTGTACTTTATGGTGTATATTACGCCACCTATGATATGTGGAACCATGAAAATTACGAAAACCGTATGTTTGTAACCACGGAGGATGTAAAAAAGGCGCACTTTACACAAAAAACTGCAACTGTGGATAGCTTAGTCAATGATACTGTACCTTTTAAAAATGAGCTTACAGCATTGAACTCGGCTATAAATCTTAAAGTATTTGGTACAGTACAGAACGATAAAGTTCTGTTGGGCAAGGACAACTGGCTGTTTCACAAAAACGTGGATGACAGCAAAAGTATTGATGACTATCAGGGTCTTGGCCATTATACAGAAGAAGAACTGAGGGCAATAACAGATAAGCTGATTTATCTTGACAGCGTTCTCGGCTCAAAAGGGATAGAATACAAATTTATTATCCCTCCAAACAAAGAACAGGTTTACAGCAGATATATGCCGCAGAATATACCTGTGTTTGATATAAGCAAAACACAGCAGCTTGCAGACTATGTAAATGCCAACAGTGATGTGTGTCTGGTATATCCAAGAAAATATTTTAAAGAACTGAGCGAAAGTGAACATATCTACTATAAATACGATACCCATTGGAACAATCTCGGGGCTTTGCGTGGCTTGCAGCTTATAATGGACGGCTTTGAAAATGCAACATATACGCAGACAGATGCAGCACCGCTTATGGACCTTGCTAATGTAAGCAGTATTTATCCGTATATTGAGTTGGATGAATATTATGAAATCTCAACAGATAAGAGAGAAACAGGCAAACAGATATGCCTTCTTCACGATAGCTTTGGTGATATGATGATACCTGTACTGGAGCAAAAATATACTGTTCAGGACTGCAAGTATGCATATTTCAACGAGTTCTATTTATCCAGAGATACAAACATATTTATCATGGAGATAAACGAAAGATATCTTTACAGACTGTTTACCACAATAGATAAAATCATAGCAGAGGCAGAAGCATTATAGAAATAAATCCCACCTTTAATTTTAAGGTGGGATTTTGTATAAGAATATCAATGGATTGTACCAAGCGCAATATCGCTGTTTTCTTTTTGCTTTACAACTGCTTCAATGGCATATTCCAGCCCTTTTGCAATTGTTTTTTCGTCCCAGCCTGCAGTGCCGTCGGACTTTGCGGCAGCCTGTGACAGTGTGTATGGCACATGGATAAAACCGCCTTTTATGTGGTGATATTTTTCAGCCAGCAGATACAGCAGACGATACATGACATCGTTGCACACAAATGTGCCTGCACTGTAGGACAGATGGCTTGGTATACCATGACTGCGCACATTTTCCACCATTGCTTTTACAGGCAGGGTGGAAAAGTAGGCCGCAGGCCCGTCGGGGATAATTGCCTTGTCCAAAGGCTGATTGCCTTCGTTATCGGGTATTCTGGCTTCGGCAAAGTTTATTGCAACCTTTTCCACCGAAATACAGCTGCGCCCGCCTGCCTGCCCAACACATATAACATAATCAGGGTTATGTTTTTCAATTGCTTTCTCCACAACATCTGCACATTTTGCAAATACTGTGGGGATTTCTTTTTTTATAATTTCAGCGCCACAGATTTTGGCGGGCAAAAGCTTTACAGCTTCGTAGGCGGGGTTAAGCTTTTCTCTGTCAAAGGGGTCAAAGCCTGTTACAAGTATCTTCATATCTTTCTCCTTAAACAATAATCTGTCCGTTGTGCATTATTTTAAAACCGTCGGCATAAATATCAGGTCTGTGGCTTGTCAGGTCAAAATGTCCGCTGGCCTGCCAGATACCGCCCAAAGCCAGATTGCGTCCCAGCCCTATGTGAAATGTGCCAAGGGCCGATTCATCTTCGATATAGCAGTTGCCGTCACAGCGGGACAAATCATTAAGCCCAATGCCAAATTCACTGGCGGTGTACATTTTGTCGTCATTGTAATCAGCTATAAACTCTTTAAGCCTGTTGCCGTCGGGGCTGTCTTCTATATCAATTATTTTACCACTGCTGAACATAATTTGTACAGGGGCGGTTACTTTACCTATATATCCAAGTGAGCCGTCAAGCATAAGGCAGCCGTGGGTGCGGGTTTCTTCAACAGGCACATATACCTCCACACTTGCCGAAGAATATCCGCCGCAGTCCTTTATATTTCCATTAAAAAATTTTGCAGGGCGGTCTTTTTTGTAAAAGTATATATCTGTGCCGCGCTGGGTGGTAACATGTATTACCTTAGCATTGTTAAGCTTTTCGGCAAGTGCCAGGGCAAGCAGCCTGCTTTTGCAGGTATCACAGTTTAAAAAGCTGTATTCCAGCATACTTCGTCCGTCGTTTGTGTGCAAGGGAAGGGAAAGATATCCGCTGCCGTTTTTTATGGCCGTTTTTGCAGCAACAGTTGTGATAAGGGAGTAATCGGTAGCTCCGATAATATAGTCGTATCCGCTGAATATATAGGGATTGGCATCAAAGTACATACCTATCAGCTTGCCGCTTTGCTGTGTAACCATAATGTCTGTTTCGCAGCCCAGTTTTTCGCTTGTCTCTTTAAGCAGCATACCTTCTTCACGGTGAGCGCTGTCGGTTACAATCAGCAGGCTGTCGCAGCTTTTTATGTCCAGCCAGTTTTTTATAACAGTTTCTGCGCCCTGCAGGGCTTTTTCTTTGTTCATACATTCACCTGTTTAAATATAATCATATAGATTATTTGAAAAACAATCATAAATATTGCAGGGAAAATCTGGGCCTTGATAACTCCCATTTTATCCTTCATATCCAGTATGGCAACAGGCACAATGTTAAAATTGGCAGCCATAGGTGTAAGCAATGTACCGCAGTAACCGCAGGTTAAAGCCAGCATAACAGTAACAACAGGGTTTGCGCCATAGGCAAGCACAAATGGTGCGCCTATACCCACTGTCATAACGGTGATTGCAGCAAAGGCATTGCCCATTATCATGGTAAAAATCACCATGCCCAGCGCATATACAACAATACCTATATTCACGTTGCCTGCAGGGATAAACCTTCCAACAATATCGGCAATAACGTCCCCTACACCTGCAAGGGTAAATACACTGCCCAGAACTGCAAGCAACGGCGGAAGCATACTTGTGGGGCCAACAATGGATAAAAACCTTGCGGCATCATCAAAAAACACCTTTGGCCTGTTTTCTTTTGCAAACAAAAACAGCAGTACCATTGCCACCAGCACACCGAAACCTGTGCCCACAAGGGCGTTCCAGCCTATAAGCGCAAAAATAAGCGAAAACAGACCTATGGAAAGAGCTGGCAGAAATATCTTCATGCCTATGCGCTCAAAGCTGGCTTTTGTCTGCTCTGGTGTTGGTGCAAGGTCTTTGCCTTGTTTAACCAGGCGCAAAATTGCGCTGGCGCTCATAATCAGTATAAGCACACCGTTTGCAAAGTTTGGTATCCACCTGCCAAAAGCAATAACAATACCCACACTGCCCCAGAAAAGCGATGTGCCGAAAGGGGACGGATTTTTTTTGTCAAAAAGGTTTCTTAAGGCAGTGTATAAGCAGATAATGCCAATCAGTATATACACAACCTCCAGCAGCTTTGTCATCAGAGGAATATCAGCACTTGTAAAAAATTCCATATCAGTTCTCCTTGCTGTAATATTTTTTATTAAGACTTCTGTCACGCAGCCAGTAATAGATAACCCCAACAGCCACACCAGCTATTGCAACAGGTATTTCAACGGCTGCAAGGTCAATAAGCTTTACATCATAGCCAAGGTTTGCCAGTGTTCCCTGCACAAGCAAAGCACCGCTGCCGCCGATAAAAAGCACCTGACAGAAAAACCAGGATATGTTTTCTATCCCTGCGCTCATGGCTTTTATCTGTTCAAGATGCTGTGGGTTTATCGTTTTGCCCTTTGTTTCCACCGTGGCAGTTGCCATTGGTATAAGCACAGGACGTATAAACCCAGCCACACCGCCTATGCCTACATTAAACGCCCCAAAAATGCCGCGTATAACACCGTATGCGGCAATTACAATACCTGCCGAAGCACCCTTTATCCTGCCGATAAGTGCAGAAGATGCCTCTTTAAGTCCATTGCGCTCCATAGTGCCTGTAACCAGCATAACAAGAATAAAAATTGTCATGCTGCGGTTGTTTACAAAACTTTCCCCAAAGGTTTCTATCAAGGTTACCATATCCACGCCGCCAACCAATGCCGTTACAAAAGCAGCGGCAACAATTATAAGAATAGAATCCAGCTTTAACGCAAAACCTAAAATAACAATTAAAATTCCAAGAAGTTTTATATATTCCATAGCCCACCTCTGTATTTGTGTTTTAAACATTATTGGCAGCATATAAGGGTAAAAAACACTTTTTATCAATAACAAATCGAAATATTGATATAAAATATGACAAAAAGTATAAAAATATGACAAAGGGAAAAGGCAAAAAGTAAAAAAAACTATTGCATTTTACAAAAATGTTTTGTATAATAATAAAGCTGTTTAAGCCGGTGTGATGGAATTGGCAGACGTGCTGGACTCAAAATCCTGTGGTAGTGATACCGTGTCGGTTCGACCCCGACCACCGGCACCATAAAAATCTCAGTCAGTTGACTGGGATTT
>SVMV01000074.1 GCA_015067245.1 Oscillospiraceae bacterium
TTTACCGATGATAGTAACAGGAGCTGTGCTGCCGATTGTAGTGCCTGTAGAACTTACAGAACTTGTAACATCTTCTGTGCCTTTGTAAACTTCAACACCAGAGATGCTGTTGTTTATAATATGGCTTTCACTGCTTTTTTGTGCAACATTTACCTTTATATTTTTTTGCAGCATCTGTTTGCTTAAAACAGCTGTAAAAAACAAAAATTCCTTACTCAAAAAACAAAAAGGGGACTTTTTTCCAAGATCATTAAGTTAATAAAAAATATGTCATTCTGAAGCATTTGTGCCGAAGAATCTCTATGTTTGATAAAACAAGGAGATTCTTCGTTTCGCTTAGAATGACATTTTACTTTACTATATTAAATTGCTTACAGCGAGTTTCGCTTAGCTTAATGACATTGGGGCTTTTGCCCCCTTTTAAAGTTTGCAGATGAATTATCTGTCTTTATACATTTTGTCGTAGTAGTTCTGATATTCGCCGCTGATAATTTCTTCCCACCAGTCTTTATTGTCCAGATACCACTGAATTGTCTTTTTGATGCCGTCTTTGAACATTGTTTCTGGCAGCCAGCCAAGTTCGCTGTGGATTTTTGTTGGGTCAATTGCATAGCGCATATCGTGGCCTTTGCGGTCTGTTACGTATGTGATAAGTTCTTCGCCTTTGCCAAGCTCTTTGCAGATAATCTTAACAATGTCGATATTTCTCATTTCGTTGTGGCCGCCGATGTTGTAAACTTCGCCCACACGGCCTTTGTGAATGATAAGGTCGATTGCTTTGCAGTGGTCTTCCACATACAGCCAGTCACGCACGTTGATGCCTTCACCGTATACAGGCAGTGGCTTGTCGTTAAGTGCGTTTGCAATCATAAGCGGAATAAGTTTTTCTGGGAAATGGTATGGGCCGTAGTTATTGGAGCAGCGGCTGATTGTTACAGGCAGGCCATAAGTTCTGTGATAAGCCATAACCAGCAGGTCTGCTGCTGCTTTGGAAGAAGAATATGGGCTGGATGTGTGGATTGGTGTTTCTTCTGTAAAGAAAAGGTCTGGGCGGTCAAGTGGCAGGTCGCCGTAAACTTCGTCTGTGGAAACCTGGTGGTATCTCTGAATACCATATTTGCGGCAGGCGTCCATAAGAACTGCTGTACCTTCGATGTTTGTTTTAAGGAAGATGCCTGGATCTTCAATAGAACGGTCAACATGGCTTTCTGCTGCAAAGTTAACCACAATATCAGGGTGCTCTTCTTCAAACAGCTTGTAAACAGCTTCTCTGTCACAGATGTCAGCTTTTACAAAGCGGAAATTTGGGTTGTCCATTACACCTTTAAGGGTGGAAAGATTACCTGCGTATGTGAGTTTGTCCAGACATACAATGCGGTATTCTGGGTATTTGCCAAGCATGTGGAAAACAAAGTTGGAGCCGATAAATCCAGCGCCGCCAGTTACAATAATAGTCATATATTTTTTCTCCGTTTAAAATTATTTCTGATTTTCAAAATATGCTTTAAGAGCGTCTTTCCAGTGGCGCATTTCGTCACCGACTGTAACACGCAGCATCATATTGTCAAGGGATGAGTATGCAGGGCGTTTTGTAGGTGTTGGGAATTCCTCGCTTGTGCAAGGGGACATAACACCTTCGTAACCTGCAAGACGGGCAATTTCGGCCGCAAATTCAAACCATGTGCATTCACCATTGCCTGTGCAGTGGTATGTGCCGTATTCTTCGCTTGCTGCAATTTTAAGCAGATGGTGAGACAGGTCTGCCGCATTTGTAGGGTTGCCGTGCTGGTCGTTAACCACCTTTGCACCACCCTTTTCCTTTGCAAGCCATATCATTGTTTTTACAAAGTTTTTGCCGCTGTAGCCATAAAGCCATGCTGTGCGCACGATAAAGCTTTTTTTGCAGTACTGACGCACATATTCTTCCCCTGCATATTTTGTTTTGCCGTATGCAGAAATAGGCCACGGCATATCGTATTCTCTTCTTGGGGTTGGTTCGTCACCACGGAATACATAGTCTGTGGAAACATGCACCAGTTTTGCGCCGATATTTTCGCAGGCAATGGCAAGGTTGCGGCTGCCGATGGCATTTACCATAAAGGCTGTATCCTGATTGGACTCGCATCCGTCAACATTTGTATATGCCGCACAGTTGATAACAATATCAGGTCTGTGCTGTGCAATAAAGCCTTCGGTTGCTGCCTTGTCTGTGATATCAAGAGTGTCTACATCAGCAAGGATAAGCTGCGCACCCTTTAAAGCAGCAGGTACTTCGCCAAGTTCGGTATAACCTCTGTTAAGGTCATCTATAACCTGTGTGGCAAGCATCCCCTTGCTGCCTGTTATAAGAATTTTCATATATTACCTCGTTTGTGTATTAAAATCAGTATATGCTGCAAAACGACTGCCGATTAATACATAAATTTGTTTTCTGCAACCTTTTTAAGATGTGCACCGTAAGGGCTTTTGCCGTATTTTTCTGCAGATTCAAGCAGTTTTTCTTTTGTAATCCAACCGTTGCGGTAAGCAATTTCTTCAAGTGCAGAAACCTTGATGCCCTGGCGTTTTTCAACCATCTGCACAAAGTTTGCTGCTTCAACAAGGCTGTCCATTGTGCCTGTGTCAAGCCATGCAAAGCCACGGCCCAACAGTTTTACATCCAGCAAATCACGTTTGAGGTACTGGTCGTTAAGTGTTGTGATTTCCAGCTCGCCGCGTGCGGAAGGTTTAACCTTTTTGGCTTCGGCTACAACTTCTTTGTTGTAGAAATAAAGACCTGTGATTGCATAGTTGCTCTTTGGCTGTGCAGGTTTTTCTTCAACAGAGATAACCTTGCCGTTTTCATCAAATTCCACAATGCCAAAGCGTTCAGGGTCTTCTACATAATAACCAAACACTGTTGCACGGCCGTTTTCAGCATTTGCCGCTGCTTCGCGCAGGATTTTGCCAAAACCGTTGCCATAAAAGATGTTATCGCCCAAAACCATTGCACAGGCATCATCGCCGATAAATTCTTCGCCCAGCAGGAAAGCCTGGGCAAGACCGTCAGGAGATGGCTGTACCTTGTAAGACAGGTTAAGGCCAAACTGGCTGCCGTCGCCAAGGAGAGCTTCAAATCTTGGTGTATCCTGTGGGGTGGAGATAATGAGGATATCCTTGATACCTGCAAGCATAAGTGTGGAAATTGGGTAGTAAATCATTGGCTTGTCGTAAACTGGCAGAAGCTGTTTTGATGTTACCATTGTAAGCGGGTAAAGGCGTGTGCCTGCGCCGCCTGCTAAAACTATACCTTTCATAATTACACTCCTTTATGGGTTAAAGTTTATATCCCCATTTTTTCATATAAATAAACATTGATTTTAACTGCAGCATAAACGGTTTAAAGCTTTTTGCTGTTTCGCGGTGCCACAGGTGTACCACCGTTGCATCAGGGTTATAAAAAGCCTTGCCATGTTTTTTTGCTTCCATTGTAATGTCGGCATCTTCAAAATAAAGAAAATACTGCGGGTCAAAACCATTTATCTTCTTGAACACATCTGTTCTCAGTACCGAGAAACAGCCTGTGCAGAATTCTGCTTCAAAGCTTTTGCTGTGGTCCAGTTCCATTGCAAGATATTTTGCTTCTATCTTTCTGAACGGACCCTTGTGGATACGCCTGGACAAAAGTGCCGACAGTGTAGGACGGCGTTTTGCCAGATACTGCACACTGCCGTCAGGGTTAAGCACCTTTGGACAGCAGATGGAACAGTCAGGATTTTCGTCCATAAATTTGCACATTTCTGTGATGGTATTTTCGTTTATCAGAATGTCCGGGTTGATGATAAAGTGATATTTTGAGTTGATTTTATCCAGCACCATATTGTGACCTTTGCCAAAGCCAACGTTTTCGTCCAGCAGAATATAGTTTGGCCTGTCAAATTCAGCCTTCAGGCTTTTGCCGATATTTTCAGGGCTGGCGTTGTCGATAACATACAAATCAAAATCCAGATTTTCTGTGTGTTCAAGCACGGTCTGCACCGTTTTGCGTGCATCTTCGGGACTGTTGTAAACCACGATGGATGCGGATATATTATAGTTTTGCATAATACTCCCATTTAAACATATATTATCTATTATATTTTACTATCTTTTTTCCGATATGGCAAGCAATTATAAAAAAAAGAAGCGTATATTATCGCTTCTTTTTTCAAAATTTACATACTGTCAAAATTTATTTTTATATTGGATTTTCTATGTCAAAGGGAAAAACATTGGTACTGCCACAAGAATGCCGATAAAAACTGATACTGCAAGCAGCACCGTATATTTGAAATAATCAGAAAATTTATATCCCGCAACCAATGTCATAGCTGTCTGTGCATTTGCAAGAGGTGTTGAGAAGGTAAGATTTGCCGCATAAACAATGCCCAATGTATATGCAACAGGGTTAAAGCCTTCGGCCACACATATTGCTATGGCTATAGGCAAAGTGATAACCACCGCTGTGGAGTTGGTTATAAAGTTAGATATAACCATTGTTGCTGCAACAAACGCTGCAAACAGTGCCATAGGAGCAACCTTTGCAGGCAGAATTCCCACAAGGATATCTGCCAGCAGTTCCCCTGCTCCGCTGCTGGTAAGCCCCGCTGCAATACCAAGACAGCCTGCAAGGATAAACAGAACCGACCAGTCCATTTCTTTTATTATTGTCTGCTGGTCAGTACAGCCTGTAATCAGACACAGAATAGCCGCCACGGCTGCAGTCATGGCAACAGGAATCCAGTCTCCAATAAACAAAACTATTATCAGCACAAATATAACAAGCATTGTTATCAGCTTGCGCTTATCGACAGCAATCTGTGTCTCTTTCATATCTTCCATAGGCACATGTTCGTTTGGATTATCCTTGCCCCAGACTTTGTTGCCAATCCAGTGACCTACTGTAAGTGCATATACCATATATATGGCTGTAAGGATAAGCCCTGGCAAAAGCAGATCGAACATACCTATCTCAAAGCCCGTCATCTCGTTGAGAATGCCGTCTGCAGTAAGCTGCGGAGTGGAACCCACCAAAGTACACACACCGCCAAACATAGCCCCCATTGTAACAGGCAATGTCATATTTTTACGTGTCATTTTTGGATGTGCTTCAGCTGTGCTTTCAATAATAGGCAAAAACACCGCTATAACCGATGTGTTGGACAAAAATGCCGACAGAACAGCCGAAGCTGTACCTGCAAGAAAGATAAAAAGCCTTTCGCTGCCGCCTGATATCTTTGCAACCCAGCCCCCTACAAGCTCTGCAACCCCTGTATCCATTACGGCTATGCCAACCACCATCATACCAAAAACAAGTATTACTATAGAGTTGGAAAAGCCTGAAAAGGCCTTGTCAACAGAACACACGCCAGTAAGTGCATAAAGTGCACAGCCCAGGCAGGCCGTTGCCGCATTTGGTATGGGCTGTGTGATAAAAAGAATTATGCATATTACAAGTATAATCAAAGCAAGTATTTCAGGGGTCATATAAGGCTCCTTTCACGAATTGCATATTACGCAATACAATTTTGCACTTTTTATTATAATACCATTAAAATGTATATTCGTCCATTATTTTTTGTTATATATACATCCAGATTTGAATTCCATTATATCATATGTAAATTTAATTAGTATTTATATGCAAAAAAGGCTTTGTCCGATTGGACAAAGCCTTTAATTTCTCAAGTTATTACAGTGTACTTAAAGAATTAAGCGTTCTGTTTTTTACCGAAGAGAGCGTCAACGATGATTGCGATAGCGCCGTCACCTGTAACGTTACATGCTGTACCGAAGGAGTCCTGA
>SVMV01000075.1:0-1261 GCA_015067245.1 Oscillospiraceae bacterium
ATTGAAATCAACATCACTGAATGTCTGGTCAAGAATGACATCTATGGCCTTTTCAGGTGTGCAGTTAAAGATATCAAAACCGTTTATATGATTGCCTGTTTTTATGTCAAAAATTTCGCCCAGACGGATTTCCTGCCCCATATATCCATTGGTGTGCGGCAAAGTAACCGTGGTTAAAAAGCACATTATATTTTCGTTGCTGGCAGACGGAGAAACCGACTGTTCCACATAATATGTGCCAAAATTTTCTTTATCATTTTTGTACCACTGATACGCCTGTTCAAGCAGGGCGTCAGCATCGTACAGCAAGCCACGGTCATTGTAATACTGCAGAACAACAGGTTTTGCTTCTTCGCTGAAAGAATCAAAGCTTAATCTGTTGCCAACATAAACATTGTCGGGGCCGCTGGAGCCGTTTATGCGTATAAGCTCTGTGCCGTCATCAAGCTGATATATGACATTAAACCCGTCATCCCACATACCAACTGCCGTGCCGTCGGCCAAGATTTTTGCATCGGCATAAAAAACCTCGTTAATCCACATTGCATCCACAACTATAATTTCGTCCGAGGATTTTTTAACCTTGCGTGCATCATAATCTGTGATGATTTTAACCTTGTCAAATTCAGACAAATCCCCTGTGACAAGAGCGGCATCATCCCACTTGTCCACCCAGCTGAATGTATAAGCATCATCTTTCATAACAACCTTAACGGTGCAGTTGCTGTCGGTTGTTATTGTGTAAACAGGGTTTTTGTATTGTTCAGCAAATTCCACTGCCTGCACAACGCCCACAAGATTTGGATAGCTGCGGCCACTGCTGCAGGCGGTGAGTATAACCGTTACGCTTAACATAAAAGTCATTAAAGAGATTAATTTTTTCATTGCCGCACCTCCTTTTTATGCCTGCTGTTTATACTGTAACTATAGCATATTATTGTGAAAAAATATATAAAAAAGCAAAAATATATCCGCCATACACTGTTGATTTGCATGGCGGATGTTTTTAATTTTATCAGTATGCCTTACGGCATTATTTTTACTGTTTATCTGGAACTTTATCCCCAGTTTCTCTTATTATTTCGCCCTTTGCATAGCAGCTGTCAAGATATGCCATACGCTCTTTTATATAGCTGCACATTGCATCGTATGTGTCACTTTCACCGTACTCGTTTTCCCATCTTTCGTCATCGCGTGCAAAGGCACCGCTTTCGTTTAGCTTTGCGTAGTTTGCATCTATTACAGAAATTATATTTTCTTC
>SVMV01000075.1:1361-5767 GCA_015067245.1 Oscillospiraceae bacterium
TATTCTTCATTGGCAACGGTGCTGTTCCACAAATCCATAACAGACTTTTCACGCAGGCGTGTGTCATCTCGTGCAAGACCGTTTAAAATCCAGTCGTCATCTGCTTCCAGCCCCAAAAAATCAACATCCGCATTGTTGCCGTCTTTGTCCTTAAAGTTCAGCTTCCAGGACTTTTTTTCGTACCAGAAGGTAGAATTTCCGCGCTGGTGCCACTGTGCTGTGCTGCTTTTTGCCGAATAGCTGCCCGTGCCGTCATAACTGCCGTCCCACACCGAAACAGTGCCCGTATACACATCTCTGTCGCCTGTTGCATCGATTGGCAATGCTTTGCGCACACCTGTTATCTGGCTATTGCCCATATTGACAACAGGCAGAGTGGTAAACACCACATTGTACTCAACACAGCTTTTGTCTGCCAGCTGTGCTATCAGCTTAAAAGTATGCCCATCTTTAGCCGCCTGTGCTGGATTTTCCAGCTGCGTATCGGCAGCAAAGTACAGCTGCACCTCTTCGTCGGCAGAAGAAATAACACCGCCAAAGTCAGTATAATATGTTTTGGGTGTCAGCTTCTGTGACAGATATATTGTGTTTGTAGCTGTATCCACAGGTGCCGGATATCCGTCCAGAAGAATTATATCGCTCAGATCCTGCTGGGTATAATCGGTTATCTGTGCCATTTCTTTTTCGGTAAGGATTTTTAAGCCCATACACTGTGAAATTTCTTTATTGTAATATGCCGCTGATACAAAGCCCAGTGCAAACAGGCCTACAAACAGTGCTATTCTGCGCCATATTCTGTTGTTCATGCGGCATCTCCTTTTAAAAATTGGTATATTGCTTGCTTATATTCCATAAACATTATCCAAAAACTCCATACGTTTTTCGATAAACTGATAAAATGCTTCTATTGTATCCTGCCCTTCGTGATACTGACCCCATTTTGCCATATCCCTGCTGTATGCACCACTGTTTTCAAACAGTTGCTGATAGCTTTGAACATACTGGAGTATGTTGTCATTGCTGAGCACATTCTGCCTTAGTTCCGACCATCTTTCAGCCAGCCTGCTGTCAAGGTCGGGGTATATCTCCTTAAGCTTTTCATATTCAGGGCGGTTGTACTGCAGATGGTCCATTATCCAAAGGTTATAAACATATCTGTTGTTGCCCCAGTCCAGACCAAAGGTCATATCTGTATCCCACAGAATAAGGCGGATTTTTAAATCCTGCTGTGCGTCTTCCAGCACATAATACATATTGTGCTTGCGGACATTGTCGCTCATATAGCCCCAGTTGACAAACAGATTTACATCAATCCAGTTTTCAAGGACAATTTTATCATAGTTGGCAGCAAGGTCATACTGGTCCATTATTTCGGTGGCAAGGGGCTGTTTTGCCACATCCCCAACCACTGTATAGTAGATTGGATTATTTGGGTCTGCAAATTCCTTGCGGCCCTTAAGAACAATATCACTGCTGCCAGTTGAAAGATATTTTTCGTCTATACGGCGCTGCAGCAGATAAAGGCCGCTGTAAACACCGTTGTTTATAACCTCAACATATTCGCCGCTGTCCATTTTATAGTTGTATGGGGTGTCTGCACACATCTGGTTCCACACATCCATAACCAGCTTGTCACGGAAGTTTAAATCCTCCAGTGACATAGAGTTTAAAATCCAGTCGTCGTCACTGCCAAGGCCAGCAAAGTCAAGGCTGTTGTTGCTGCCGTTTGCCTTTTTAAGCGCCAGCTTGTACGGCTTTTTGGGCATAGCCTTCTGGCTGTCGCCACGGACGTGCCATTCGGCAAGGGAAGTTTTTACTGTATAGCTGCTGGTGGCAGGGTCAGCAGGTGTCCACACACATATATCTCCGCTGAACACCTCACGGTTTTCAGCGTTGACATAGCTTACATCTCCTGTTATGCGCACCAGCGGGAGATTTGTAAAAACAACATAATATTCGCTGTATACACTCTCTCCCCAGGTTACAATAAGTTTGAATGGGTGGCTTTCTTTTACCGCCGCATCCAGCTTGTTAAAATATTCGTCAGGGGCAAAATACAGCTTATAGTTTGGATTTGCAAACTTAAGCGCACCCACCAGCTGATTGTAATGGGTGCCGCTGTCTATATTCTGGGATATATAGATGGTGCAGCTGTTTATATCAACAGCCGCCATCTGCCCATTGTGAAAAAACATATTGCTGAAATCCTGCTGGGTGCAGCCTGTATATTCGCTGAGTTTTTGCTGTGATAAAATACTTACACCCATACAGGTTTTTGTTTCTTTTACAGTGGCAAAAACCGCAGCTGCTGATATAGTAACCACCAGCAGTGCCAGCAGTAATATACGCCATAACTTTTTACTTTGCATTTATTGTCCCTTATTAACGGTCTACAGGGAACTCTCCGTTAACCGCCAGTCTGCCAAGGTAATATTTTGAGAAGGATGTCTGTCTTAAAATGCTGATTTCCAGCTGTTTTGCAATAAAATCCGGCAGAAATTCGTCATACTTTACTTCCAGCACATGCATGCCAGAAGGCAGAACAGGCACTGGTGAATGTGGTTTTGCATCAAAAAAACTGTCGCAGTATCTGCTTGCCGAAATATTGCGGTCAAATGTAATGCGCACATTGCCCACAGGATGCACAAAGGCTGTGCGCTCATATTCTATGATAGCTTTTGGCACCATCTTTGCACAGCGCATCTGCAGTTTAAGCTCGTTAAGAGGCTTGCGGCTGTCAAAAGCAAGGGGCATTGTGCCGTTCATTATCATATCGCATTCTTCCCTTGTTATTCTGCAGGAATATTTTTTTGTAACGCTGCGCTGTTTTTCTTTAATTTCCAGGCGGATAAAATCGCCTTTTGGGTCATATATACGGATACGGTATTTTTTTCTCTGGTCAACACCATCTTCGTTTTCTTTAAGACAGTTGTCGTTAATATCATCAAAATAAAGGCTGCGTATTGTATAGCAGTCGCCTGTCTGATGGATATCCTGTTTCATCACCGCTTTAAGCCTTGCGGCTATAACAGCAAGGTCGGCATCTGTGACAAGATATTTGTTTTCTACGCGAAACTCCATAAGATTTTCCTTTCCTTATATTTTAAAGGTTAAAGATTAAAATCTTACTTCACCGTCATGTGTCATAAGGTTAACACTGATAACACCATTTGCAGCCGAAACAGCTTTTACAAGCTTTGCTTCTTCCTTTGTCTGCATTTCAAAAATCCATTCGGTGCCGTTTTTTGTTACGTTGCGGCTGCGCACCTTTGCTTTTGATGCAAATTTGCTTACACAGGCAACAACAGCTTTTTCTTCTGCTGTGCTGTCGGCAGAAACCACAAGAATACAAGGAGCTTTAAATGTTGGCAGCAGGTCCAGCACAACAACAAGAATTGTTACAAGAATTGAAAGAATAATTGCAATTTCAAATAGACCTGCACCTGTGATGATACCCATGCTTATAGACCAGAAAAGGTATGCAAGATCACCGGAGTCTTTAACTGCATTTCTGAAACGAACGATGGAAAGTGCACCAACCATACCTAAACTGATAACAAGATTGGACTGCATCGCCAGCATAATACCTGCTGTGATAACTGGCATAATTGCAAGGGATTTGTTAAAGCTGCGGTTGTAAAACCCGCTTTTTGTGGTTGTGCGGTACACCCCATAGATAAACAGGCCCAATGCCACTGCAGCCATAAGCACAACAATAATATGGCTTGTTGTAAGGTTACCTGCATCAAAACCTTCCAATACTGATTTTTTGATTGCATCTGTAAAACTCATTGTTTTTCTCCTTATGTAAATGGTTTTATATTTATATACATATTTATATTATTATACAGTATATACACATACGTTGTCAAAATTTAATATCACTATGCTGTATGTCTTATGCTTTCTTGACATGTCACCGATATACATATTAAAATATAATAAATATTAATTGTCCGAGGTTATATTATGCTTAAAACAAAAAAAGAGCATCTTTTGGAAACTATATATCTGCTTTGTCTGTTTGAATACATCTGCGTATCCCTGTTCACCATATCCTATGTTGCAGAATTTATTGACAGATATATAAACCACACAACCCTTGCTATTGCAAACAACTGGTTTATCGCCGCAGTTCTTGTGGTAATTTATTTAATCAAGCCCCACGAGAGCAAAAAAGATATGATACTTGAAATCATGACATTTGTATTGTTTGTAATAGTTACCTTTACAAATCAGAATGTGGACAGTGTATTTTATCTTAATCAGTGCACAATATTTTTTGTTATCGGCCTTTTTATGATTTGCGCCCCTACAACAACCTTTAAACGCATAACCGCCACCAGCCTTGCGGCATCTCTTTTTATATTTGCTGTAAACTTCTATTTGTCACAAAACGGATATGT
>SVMV01000076.1 GCA_015067245.1 Oscillospiraceae bacterium
CACTGTTGCCAAAGCAACACCAGCAACACCCATGTGGAAGAAAACAACCATAATAACGTTGAGCACTACATTTATAATTCCTGCAATCATAAGGAAATACAAAGGGCGTTTTGTGTCACCAACCGAGCGCAGAATTGCAGCACCAAAGTTATACAGCATAAAAAATGGCATGCCTGCAAAATAGATGCGCATATACAGCACCGACTGATCAATAACATCTGCTGGTGTGCCCATAATGCTTAAAAGCGGACGTGAAGCGAAAAAGCCAATAAAAATAAGTGCCACACCGCCAGCTGCTGCTGTGATGATTGATGTGTTTATAGTTTCCTGTATACCGTCAAGGTCGCGGGCACCGTAGTAGCGTGCAACCAGAACGTTTGTACCGATTGAAATGCCCACAAAAAGATTTATAAGCAGATTGCACAGTGCACCCGTGGAGCCAACTGCAGCAAGTGCCTGACTGCCTGCAAAACGACCGACAACAATAACGTCTGCCGCATTGAACATAAGCTGCAGAATACCCGAGAGCATAAGCGGAAAGGCATACTGCAGAATATTTTTCACAAGCGGACCGTGAATCATATCCATTTCGTAAGTTTTTCTCATTTTATCACCTGTTTATACTAAAAATATCTCAATAATATATTAAAACTGAAAATCAGCATTAATCAGTATATAACTTTTAAATTAAATTTCAATACTTTTCATAAAAATTTATATAAAAAATTGTTATAATGCACAAAGTGTATTGTTATACCATATTCAATGTGTATTGCAAGATATGCGCAAACTGTGATAAAATAAAATATATATGTGACACTGCAAACGAGGTGAATTATGAACAGCTATAAATTCAGCGATTTAAGCGTGGGATTGTCCGAAAGCTTTGAAGTGGAAATTACCGAAAAGATGATGGATAAATTTATTGATATCACAGGCGATGTAAGCCCTATACATGTAAACAAAGATTATGCAACGGAACACGGCTTTAAGACAAGAGTATGCCACGGCATGCTGTTTGGCAGTATGTTTTCCACAATGGCAGGTGTTTATCTGCCAGGTGAACACTGCCTTTTACACAGTGTGGAAACAAAGTTTTCCAGCCCTGTATATCCAGGTGACAAGCTGACCGTAACCGCAAAGATAACCGAAATAAATGACACCTTTAAAATTGCAACAATAAAAGGCAATATTAAAAATCAGGACGGCAAAACCGTGTGCAAGGCCGTTTATCAGGCAGGAGTGAGAGAATAATGGGCAAAACATATCTTATCACAGGGGCAACCAGCGATGTAGGGCTGGAGCTTTTAAAAAACATTGCCGCAGACGGCGATAAATTTTTGCTGCAGGGTTACAGCGATTTTGAGCCTATAAAAAGCTTTTGTGCCGAAAACGGCATTGACGCCGAATACTTTGATGTAAACTTATCTGACAGCGAAGCAACCGATAAATTTGTTGCTGAACTCAGTGCTTATTCCCCTACACATTTTGTGCATCTGCCTGCTTTGCGCGTGATAAACACAAAATTCAAAAGCTTTGACGAAGAACGCTTTATGCTGGATATGAATGTACAGGTTATGAGTGCCGTTAAAATCTGCAAGGCTGTTTTGCCAAAAATGTCAAAGGCAAAATTTGGCCGTGTGCTGTTTATGGCAACAAGCTATGTGCTTGCAAATCCGCCAAAAAACACAGCAGCATATATTATGGCAAAAAATGCAGTTGTTGGCCTTGCCAAAAGCCTTGCTGCTGACTATGCGCCAAACGGTGTTACAGTAAACTGCATAAGCCCAAGTATGATAGAGACAAAATTTTTGGCAGAGACAAGTCACCTTATTGTGGAACAGGCTGCTGCCGCCCACCCTATGAAACGCAATGCCACAGTTAAAGATGTTGTGCCTGCAATGGCATTTTTATTAAGTGACGAAGCCGCATACATCACGGGGGTAAATCTTCCGATAACAGGAGGAAGCATAATTGAGTAACAATATAAAACGTCTGCCTCTTTGCGAAAAGGCCAAGCTGGTGGAATTTATGAACACATACTGGGGCAGCATTCACCCCCTTATAAACAACGACCAGCTTTTCGAGCACTATTATGTTGACGGCGAGTGGACAAACTTCTACTATCTTGAAGATGAAGGAGAAATGGCAGTTGTTTGCGGCTATATCAAATGCGCCGAAAAGGAAAACAGCGATATCTGGGTGTCTATCTGGTGTGCGAAAAAAGGCAAAAACGGACTTGGCCTTACACTTATGGGCAAGATGCAGGAAATGACAGGCGCAAAGATTATGGCCTGCAATAATATCCGCAAAAAGACAATGAACTTTTATACATTTCTTGGTTATCACCCCGATGAACTGAAACACTATTACCGTCTGCGTGATTTGCCGGAGTATAAAATGGCTGTTGTCAACAGCAAAAACATTACTGAATGCAGTATACCTGTTACCAAACTTGTGGAATTTTCAGATATTGAAGAAGTTAAAGCAAATTTTGACAACTTTGGTGCTTCCAGACCCCAAAAGGACTACTGGTATATAAACCGCAGATACTTTAACTATCCTCACTATGAGTACAAGGTTTACGGCATTGTCAAAAACGGCAACTGTGACAGCCTTGTGGTTTTCCGCATAAATGAAAGCGACGAAGGCAGAGTGCTGCGCCTTGTGGACTATATTGGTGCACCTGAAAGTTTTGGCGATTTAAACGGCCATATTGACAGCCTTATGCAGCAGTATAACTGCGAATTCTGCGACTGTTACTGCTTTGGTGTTGAAGGAGAAAAAGCAGGTTTTGTTCTGCGTGACAGCAAAGACACAAATATTATTCCAAACTATCTTAACCCTTTGGCACAGGAAAATATCGATTATTATTTCTTTACAACCGACACCGAAAACTTTGTTATGTTTAAAGCCGACGGCGACCAGGACAGAAAAAATCTGGGATAAATATTACAACAAAAAACTCCTTTGTTCTTAAAACACAGAACAAAGGAGTTTTATTTTACTTTTTTAGTATTAATTTATTTTTCTTGCCACGGCAATGCAGATGCATGCACCGATAACAGAAACTATAAGGCCTGCCAGGCCTGACACTGCATGGAAACCTATAAGGCCAAATACAAAACGGCCTACAAAAGAGCCTGCCATACCAAGAATGATGTTGAGCAGCCAGCTGCTGTCTGCCCCCATAATTTTGCTTGCAATAAAGCCCACTATTGCACCTACAATGATTGAACCTATCATAATATTTCCTCCCTTTTCTTTTACCATTTTTGTAAATTTTATTATAAAATTTACATATAGTCAAATACTGACACAAAAATTTTACAAATAAAGGCACATTGAATATTCAACGTGCCTTTAGCTTTAAACATTATTCAGCTGTTCTGCCAAATTCGTAGTCATTGCCAGGGAGAATTGCGTTAAGTGCAATTCCAAGGATTGCTGCAATTGCAAGACCTGAAAGTGTAACTGTTGCACCTGCAATAACAAATGTGATACCGCCTGTGCTGTTGAAACCAAGTGCAGAAACAAGGATAACTGCAGCGATGATAAGGTTGCGGCTTTGTGTAAAATCAATTTTATTTTCCACAATATTTCTTACACCAACAGCAGAAATCATGCCATAAAGGATAAGTGAAATGCCGCCGATAATAGCTGCTGGTATGCTGTTCACCATTGCGTCAAATTTTGGCACGCAGGAAAGAATAACCGCAATAACTGCTGCAAGACGAACAATTGCAGGGTCATAAACCTTTGTAAGTGCGAGAACACCTGTGTTTTCGCCGTATGTTGTGTTTGCAGGGCCACCGATAAAGCCTGCAAAGCTTGTTGCAAGGCCATCGCCCAAAAGTGTGCGGTGAAGACCAGGGTCTTCGATGTAGTTTTCGCCTGTAGTTGCGCTGATGGCTGCAATATCACCGATATGTTCCATCATTGCAGCAAGAGCAATTGGCATAATTGTGATGATTGCACTGATATCAAACTTTGCAAAATTTGCAGGGATAACAGGTGAGCCAAACATATTTGCTGCTGCAACAGAAGTAAAATCAACTGCGCCCATAACAAGAGCAACAATGTAGGAAATAACTACACTGAGGAGAATTGGGATGATTTTTACCATACCTTTACCCCAGATATTGCAGATGATAATAACTGCCAGAGCAACAATTGCAAGCGGCCAGTTTGTGCTTGCATTTGTGATTGCACTTGGCGCAAGGATAAGACCAATGGAAATGATGATTGGGCCTGTAACAATTGGTGGGAAAAACTTCATAATCTTTTTAACACCAAATGCTTTGATAAGCCCTGACATCACTATGTAAAGCAGACCTGCCGCAACAACACCGCCACAAGCGTAAGGCAGCATTTCTGTGTTTGGTATTGTGGCTTCGCCGTTTGCATCAATCAGCTTTGGTGCAACAATTGCAAAACCTCCAAGAAATGCAAAGGAAGAGCCCAGAAATGCAGGCACCTTGCCTTTTGTTACAAAGTGGAACAGAAGTGTGCCAACACCTGCTGCAAACAATGTTGTGGAAATGTTGAGGCCTGTAATAAGCGGAACAAGCACTGTGGCGCCAAACATTGCAAAAACATGCTGAAAACCAAGCAGAACATTTTTGCCTGTCATCTGTGGCAAAATTCTTTGTTTGTCCATAATTTTAATCTCCTTTTACAAAATTATTTTAAACCTATCATATTTTAACAGAAAGTTAATATAATTTAAAGTGCAAACCGCAATTATGCAATAATTTTATATATTGACTTTTAAAAAAATTGGGAGTACACTATTTAACACAAATTTATCGGGATGTGGCTCAGTTTGGTAGAGCGCTGCGTTCGGGACGCAGAAGCCGCATCGCACAAGCGGCAGGCTTGAGACGAGTGCGTTTATAAAACAGTGTGGTACACTGTTTTTAGCACGAGAGGCGTGAGGCCCCAGTGGCCGAGCGAAGAACTTGCGGCTGCTGCTTTAATGGAATATCTATCGGGATGTGGCTCAGTTTGGTAGAGCGCTGCGTTCGGGACGCAGAAGCCGCAAGTTCAAATCTTGTCATCCCGACCAAAAAGCCGTCAATCATAATGATTGACGGCTTTTTATTTTACTGTTCAAAAACATCCAGCAAAGCTTCGATGTTTTCGGTTGAATATTCTACTTCAGTCGAATATATACGCGCAATTTCTGCCAGTGTTTTCACATCTATATTGCCATATTTATTATAGTGCAATGCAGCTGTCCATTTTATCATTCTGCAGCTTTGCACAGCAAACATCAGCCTTGCAGAAAATCTGCCGTCATCAAGGCTGTCTGCGAGATGACGGTATATAAAATAGCAAATCAGCTGTTCAAACGCAGTTTCCAGCCATTCTTCACTTTGAACTGTAAGCTGATATTCTTTTGCATCTTCAATGCCGTCCAGCACTGTGTCCCACACAGTGTCAAGACGTTCCAGTCTGCGATAAATTTGAGCCCACTGCTTTGCAGTTTTTACATCTTCTTTTATTCCGCAATAATCCAAAACGGCTTCTATGCGGCTGTCCACAGTTTTTGTGCGGTCCTGCAATGTGGCAAATATTCTGCTGCGCATTGTGATAAACTGTGTTTCTTCTTCCCACAGTGCTTCTTCAGCTTCGGCAAGTGCTACAAGCTGCATTTTATCTGTTTGGGAAAGTATAAGCTGTGC
>SVMV01000077.1 GCA_015067245.1 Oscillospiraceae bacterium
TTGCCTGATAACGTGCTTTTTCGGCACCGTCTTTGAGAACATTTTCAAGATAAGCCTTGTCTGCAAGGATGCGTGTGTATTCTTCCTGAACAGGTTTAAGGGTGTCAATTACACTTTCGGCAACTGCTGCTTTGAATGTGCCATAGCCCTGGCCGTCAAATTCTTTTTCTATTTCTTCAAAGCCTTTTCCTGTCATAACAGAATAGATACCCATAAGGTTTGAAATGCCTGGTTTGTTATCTGTGTCATATTTTACAACACCGTCACTGTCGGTAACTGCAGATTTAAATTTTTTCATAATCACATCTGCACTGTCGGTCATAAGCACAAAGCTTTTTTCGTTTGCATCGGATTTGGACATTTTTTTGGTTGGTTCCTGCAGGCTCATAACCCTTGCACCAATCTTTGGAATAAGAGGCTCTGGCAGAACAAATGTATCACTGTAAGCATTGTTAAAGCGCTGTGCAATATCTCGTGCCAGTTCAACGTGCTGTTTCTGGTCGCCGCCTACAGGCACATAATGTGTACCGTAAAGCATAATATCTGCAGCCATAAGCACAGGATATGTAAACAGGCCTGTGTTGATGTTGTCGGCGTGTTTGGAGCTTTTATCCTTAAACTGTGTCATACGGCCAAGCTCGCCAAACTGTGCATTGCAGCTGAGCACCCATGCAAGCTGGGAGTGCTGTGGAACATGGCTTTGAATAAACACAAGGGATTTTTGTGGGTCAATACCCGATGCAAGCAGCATGGCCGCTGCCTCGTAACTGCGTTTGCGCAGTTCGGCAGGAACCTGGCGTACAGTAAGTGCGTGCTGGTCAACAACACAGTATATGCAGTCGTATTCGTCCTGCAAAAGAGGCCAGTTACGCACAGCACCTATGTAGTTGCCAAGTGTAAAGGCACCTGTTGGCTGAATGCCGCTGAACACGCGTTTTTTTGGTGCGTCCATAATTTTTTCCTCCTTTATTTCTTTAAATCGTTCATAAATTCTTCCATACGGCGTATTGCCTGCTGGATATGGTCAATGGAATAAGAATAGCTGATGCGCACAAAGCCTTCGCCTGCGTCGCCAAAAGCTGTGCCAGGCACAACAACCACACGTTTTTCGTACATAAGTCTTTCGCAGAATTCTTCGCTGGAAAGACCGCTTGAACGTATATCTGCAAAAGCATAGAATGTGCCCTCGGCATCGTAGCACGGCATACCTATGCGTTTGAGCTCGCTGGTTAAAAATTTGCGGCGCAGATTGTACTGGCTGCGCATATCTTCCACCGCTTCGTCGCACTGTGACAGCGCCACAATTGCCGCATACTGGCTGGTGGTAGGGGCGCTCATAATTGCAAACTGGTGTATTTTAAGCATCTGCTGCAGAACAGGCTTTGGTGCACAGGCATATCCCAGACGCCAGCCTGTCATTGCGTGAGCCTTGGAAAAGCCGTTAATAAGGATTGTACGTTCTTTCATGCCTTCGATGGAAGCTATACTTACATGCTTTTCGTTGCCGTAAGTAAGCTCTGCATAAATTTCGTCGCTCATAACAAAAATATCTGTGCCGCGCAGAACATCGGCAATTTCTTCCAGATGTTCACGGTGCATAACCGCACCTGTTGGGTTGGACGGATATGGCAGCACCAGCATTTTTGTTTTTGGTGTGATGGCCGCCTTAAGTTCATCGGCTGTAATGCGGAAGGAATTTTCTGCTTTTGTATTGAGAGGCACAACAGTTGCACCTGCAAGGCGTGCCATTGGGCCGTAACTTACATAGCTTGGGTAAGGCACAATAACCTCGTCTCCTGCTGCCAGCACTGCACGCATACATGCATCAATGCCCTCACTGCCGCCAACGGTAACCATAACTTCGTCCATTTCGTAATTCAAATCAAAACGGCGGCTGAGATAACGGCATATTTCTTTTCTCAGCTGAATAAGACCGCTGTTGGATGTGTAAAAGGTGCGGCCTTTTTCCAGACTTGTGATACCTGCTTCACGGATTGACCATGGGGTTTTGAAATCAGGTTCGCCAACGCCAAGTACAATGCAGTCTTCCATTGTGCTTGCAATGTCAAAAAAACGGCGTATGCCTGATGGTTTTTCCGCTACGATAACAGGGTTTAAAAGCTTATCGTAGTTCATTACAGAAACAGGCCCCTTTCGTCCTTATCGTCTTCCACAAAAGGCACGCCGCTCACTTTATACTGGCGCAGCACAAAGTTTGTTTTTGTGCCGTAAACGTCGTCCAATGGAGAAAGGCGCTTTGCAACAAGCATTGCTATCTCCTGGAATGTTTTTGCCTTGATTTCTACAAGCAGGTCATAGCCGCCGCTGATAAGTGTAACAGCTTCCACCTCTTCCATATCTGCAACAACCTGTGCAATTTCTTCAAAACCGCGGCCTTTTTTAGGTGTAACACGCAGTTCTATAAGGGCTCTTACATGATTAGAACTTACTCTATCCCAATCGATAAGTGTGCGGTATCCTTTGATGATACCTTCTTTTTTGCATCTTTCTATAGTTTCAGCCACTTCCTGCTCGGTCATATCCAGCATTGCTGCAATCTGTGCAGGTGTAAGCATAGGCTGTTTTTCAATAAGCTGAAGAATCTTTTCCATAATAAATCCCTTTTATATATAAAGTTATTTCTTTTAAAATATACAAATAATTTTATCATTTATGTACCAATTTGACAATATGATATTTTATTACATTTTGTTTACGTATAAGATAAATATGCCGATTGCTTTTTGATACATTAATAGTATAATTATATATATATTAATGTACAGGAGAAAAGCTATGTGGTTTGTATACGCACTTTTATCGGCAGTTTTTGCCGCACTTACTTCCATACTTGCAAAGATAGGCATAGACGGCGTAAACTCCAACCTTGCTACCGCAATAAGAACTGTGGTGGTTGTGGCGATGAGCTGGGGAATGGTGTTTTTAACCGATGCGCAGAACGGCATACACAGTATAAGCAACAAAAGCTGGATGTTTTTAATACTGTCTGGCCTTGCAACAGGAGCCAGCTGGCTATGCTACTACAAAGCTTTGCAGATTGGCCAGGCAAGCAAGGTTGTGCCTGTGGACAAGCTTAGTGTTGTTATCACCCTTATACTTGCCTTTGTTTTTCTTCACGAAAAATTTACTGCAAAATCAATTATCGGCTGCATCCTTATAGGTGCAGGTACACTTATTATGGTTATTTAATAAATCGGAGAATAAAAAATGAAAATTTATATTGCTCAGTTTTCATCAAAACCAATGGACATAACCGCAAACTTTGAAAAAGCACTGGCCGCTATGGACAGCTGCATAGAAAAAGGCTGCGATGTTATTGTTTATCCTGCGGGCTGCCTTCTGGGTGCGCAGCTTGGCATTTTAAAAGACACAGACTGGGTTGCCTGCACATACAACTCAAAGATAGATGAGCTGTGTAAAAAAGCCGCCGAACATGACATTGCCGTTGTGACTGACACTGTTGACAAAACAGACGGCAGTTTCAGACCAGTAATTGAAAACGATTTTGCCGAAACATTTTCTGCATCTGTTGTACAAAGCAGCAAACAGCTGTTTGGCAACGCAAATGAAATTTGCAGCAACACAGATCTTGTGTTTATAAACTGGATGGAAAGCGGCGTTGCAGGCCAGAAATATCTGTGGACAGAAGCCCTTAAGGATATCAGTGCAAAATACGGCACAGTTTTTGTTCTTAACACCGCAGGGGACGGTTATACCACCCACCCTGATTTTTATATGACAATGCGAGGCATTGTAAAAGACGGCAAAGCTGATGTTTATTATGGTTTTGACCATCTTGATTACTGCCCTGAATTTTTTGAAGTTGAAAAAAACACACCTACAAACACCACGGCTGACATCACAGACTATTCCAAAATGGTATCCTTCCCTGTCTGCTACAGCCAGAATCCGCTTATCCCAGGCAATGTGCCCGAAAAATTCTATTGCCTTGACCTGTTCAGTATGCAGTGTGAAAGCCTTGCAAACCGCCTGCACAATATAAACTGCAAAAACATAGTGCTTAATTTAAGCGGCGGTCTGGACAGCACAATGGCCCTGCTGGTGTGCGTAAACACCTTTAAAATGCTGGGGCTGGACAAAAAAGGTATGCATATTTACACTATGCCTGGCTTTGGCACATCTTCCACCACAAAAGGCCTTGCAAATGATTTGTGTGACGGCTTCGGCCTTGAACTTAAAACAATTGATATCACCGAAACCTGCCGTGCCGCACTTTTGAGCATCGGCCACGACGGTGCAACCCCCGACGTTACCTTTGAAAATGTGCAGGCGCGCACCAGAACAATGAACGCCCTTAACCTTGCAAACCACCTTAACGCACTTATGATAGGTACAGGTGATTTAAGCGAAATTGCCCTTGGCTTTTCCACCTTTGGCGGAGACCAGATTGCAAGCTACAATGTAAACAGCTGTGTTTCCAAAACTGTTATGCGCACAATGCTGGGCTATCTTGTGGAACTGGAAATGTTCAGCTGTGTTAAAGAAGCTGTAAACAACGTGCTTACAATACCTGTAAGCCCAGAACTTGTGCCTCACGGCGGAGAAATTTTGCAGAAAACCGAAGATATACTTGCACCTTACAAACTTATAGACTTTTTTATCTACTGCACAGTTATCACCAAAATACAGCCTGCAGAGGTTGTGTCCAGAGCTTACGATACCTTTAACGGTGAGTTCAGCAGGGAATATATCTGCGAAAAACTTAAAATGTTCTACCGCAAATTTGCTGTGGGCCAGTTTAAGCGCAGCTGCGCCCCTGAATGTGCAGACATCACCCATGTAAGCCTTATCGGCAGTAACCGCAGCTTTGCAAGCGACGGCAGCACAGATATATTTTTACAGAATCTGTAATATTAAATACAAACAAAATTTATCCCGAATAGACAGCAAGATGTTTATTCGGGATTTTATTGCATATAATATCAGCAAACCGTTTACAGAATGCCTGTTTCTCACAACCGCATTGGCGGAAAATAAAAACAAATACGGCAATTTATGGCATTTAAAAAATGAAAGGAATGATATTATGAATATGCTTTATAAGGCATGCCTTGCCCTGCTTATTATCGGCGGCATAAACTGGGGGCTTATAGGACTTTTAAATTTTGACCTTGTAGCTTTTATTTTCGGCGAAGGCAGCCTGCTTTCAAGAATTGTATACACACTTGTGGGCGTGGCTGCAATAGGCGCAATCCCAGCGTTGTTTTCTTCAAACAATACAGACGCAATGTAAGAAAAAACATCTGTAAAAGTAAAAAGCAGTACAGAAAATCTGTACTGCTTTTTATGGTGCGCCATCAGGGACTCGCCGTCTGCTGCGGCCTGCGCCTTGCATACTGACTGGCTTTCGCTGCCGCTCAAGCTCTTGCAGCTAAAAACAGTGTGCCACACTGTTTTTTACGCCGCAACCCTCTCGGGTTCGAGTCTTCGTGGTTTGTACATAAAACAAAAAAAGCAGATAACCGAAGTTATCTGCTTTATGGTGCGCCATCAGGGACTCGAACCCGGGACCCACTGATTAAGAGTCAGTTGCTCTACCAACTGAGCTAATGGCGCATATTTATGCTTAAATAATAGCACAAATTATATTACTACTTTTAAATGGTTTTGTCAATATTTTTAACTTAATTATTTTTCTATT
>SVMV01000078.1:0-3248 GCA_015067245.1 Oscillospiraceae bacterium
TTTTCTTCTATTACATCCACTGCCATTACCTCATGCTTCTGTGAAAGCAATACTGCCAGTGATAAACCTACATATCCTGTTCCTGCTACTGCTATTTTCATCTTTTTTAACCTTTCTGTATTTGCTTGTTAAAAAAATATCATAGTTATTGTATGATACACATAATCTATTATATTATAACAAAAGTAGCTATATATTGCAATTAAAATAAAAAATCCTTTGGATAGAAATAACCCAAAGGATTTTACTGATTAACTACAAATCGCTGAATAAATCTGCGCTGTAAACACCATCTGCAATAAGTTTTTTAAAGCTTTCAATAACAAAGTCTTTGTCTTCTTTGTATGTAACACCAAACCACTTGTCTTCAGTTTTGAGAACCTTTACAGATACTTTTTCTTCTCTTAAAAGCTGACCGATATGAATTGGCAGCAGATATTCTGCTTTAAGCGGATTTGCATCCACTGTTTTGAAAAACTCCACAAACCCTGTTTCCAGCATATTCATATATTCTGTAGACAGCCCCCACATATTCATGGATACAAGGCTGTTAATATTAATTTTAACCCCATTAGCCTGTGCGCCGTCTGCAGTTTTTTCAATATCATGTGTCTCAACAACGTCTGTAAGATATCCATCATCACCTACCTGGCAGATACCTCTTGTAACAGAACCATTGTCACTGAGTGTGTTTTTAAGTATAAAGCCTGCCATACAGAATGCATTTGCTTTTGTTTCTGCTGTCAGAAATTCGTGGATTTTTATAAATGCTTCTTTGCCATAATAGTCGTCTGCATTGATAACTGCAAAAGGTTCTTTAACCAAATCCTTTGCCACCAGAACAGCCTGACCTGTGCCCCAAGGTTTTGTTCTGCCTTTTGGCACACTGCAATCTGCAGGCAAATCTTCAAGGCTTTGGAATGCATACCCAACCTCTACACCGGCTTTTTCACAAATTTTTTCTATTCTGTCACCTATAACTTCTTTAAAATCAGCTTCTATATCTTTACGGATAATAAATACAACTTTATTGAAACCTGCCTTGATTGCATCGTGTATGGAATAATCCATAATAATTTCACCGTTTGGACCAACAGGAGCAAGCTGCTTGATACCTCCGCCAAAACGGGAACCTATGCCTGCTGCCATTATAAGCAATGTTGTTTTCATAGTTTCTCCTTTTTTATATAACAATAAATTATATATTTTTATTTCATTATTTGTATTATTATATCATATATAAAAACAATATACAAGCTATACAAAAAAAGACTGTTTTCTTGTGAAAACAGTCTTTTTTATTACATTATTTTTCATTGTAAACTTTGTGAGCTTCGCCATAAATATATGTGCATTTGCCAGTTTCAACGCCTTCTTTGTCCAGCACAACCTTTACAATTGTATTGTTATCAGGAACCTTGAACATTGCATCCATAAGACATTCTTCAAATATAGAACGAAGTGCACGTGCACCGCTTTTGCGTTTGATTGCTTTTTCTGCAATTATTTCAAGGGCGTCTTCAGTGATTTCAAGTTCAACATTATCCAGACCAAACAACGCTTCATACTGTTTAATCAAAGAGTTTTTAGGCTCTTTCATAACACGGATAAGCGCATCTTTGTCAAGTGCTGAAAGCGCAGACACCACTGGTAAACGGCCGATAAGCTCTGGAATAAGGCCAAATTTAACCAAATCCTCAGGTTCAACCTGTTTGAGCAGCTCTGCTGTATCTTCTTTTGACTTATCAGTTATTGTGCTGTTGAAGCCAAGAGAAGATTTATCCGTGCGCTGTTTGATTTTCTTTTCGATACCATCAAATGCACCGCCGCAGATAAACAGTATATTCTTTGTATCAAGCTGCAGAAATTCCTGATGCGGATGTTTGCGGCCTCCCTGCGGAGGAACATTCGAAACTGTGCCTTCAAGAATTTTAAGTAACGCCTGCTGAACACCTTCACCGCCTACATCTCTTGTTGTGGACGGATTTTCGCTTTTTCTTGTAATCTTGTCAATTTCATCAACATAGATAATACCAATCTGAGCCTTTTCTATGTTGTAATCTGCTGCCTGAACAAGACGAAGTAAAATATTTTCAACATCTTCGCCTACATAGCCTGCTTCGGTAAGTGTGGTTGCATCTGTAATTGCAAACGGAACATTAAGCATTTTTGCCAATGTCTGCGCCATAAGAGTTTTACCTGTCCCTGATGGACCAAGAAGCAGAATGTTGCTTTTTTGAATTTCTACATCTTCAATGGAAGCATTGCTTAAAATTCTTTTGTAGTGGTTATAAACTGCTACACTAAGCACTTTTTTTGCTTCGTCCTGACCGATTACGTATTTATCCAAACCATCTTTTATCTGTGCAGGAGAAAGTATATTGATATCAAGATTGTTGCCCTTGTCAGACTTTCTGCCTTTTGGCAGGTTGCTTTTGGACTGAATAATACCATCTTCTTCAAGCAAGCTTGAACAAAGTTCGATACATTCATTGCAAATATTTACGCCAGGTCCAAGAACAATGCGTTCAGCTTCCTGATTTGTTTTGCCGCAAAAGCTGCAAATAATATTTTTGTCTTTTGTAGCCATAATACTCCAATTATCTGCTGCGGATAACTTCGTCTACAAGACCATATTCTTTAGCCTGGTCTGCACTCATAAAGTTATCTCTGTCTGTATCTTTTTCGATTACCTCCAGTGGCTGACCTGTTGCTTCGGACAGGATTGTATTAAGCTTTTCACGGATTTTGATGATTCTGTCTGCGTGAATTTTAATATCAGATGCCTGCCCCTGCATGCCGCCCAAAGGCTGATGAATCATAATCTCACTGTTTGGCAATGCATATCTTTTGCCTTTTGCACCTGCAGAGAGCAAAAATGCGCCCATAGATGCTGCCATACCAATGCAGATTGTTGATACATCGCATTTTATATAGTTCATTGTGTCGTAGATTGCCATACCTGCAGTGATGGAACCGCCAGGGCTGTTAATATAAAGACTGATATCTTTATCTGGATCCTGACCTTCAAGATACAAAAGCTGTGCAACAACCAAGCTTGCTGTTGTGTCGTTTACTTCGTCACAAAGCATAACAATTCTGTCATTGAGCAATCTTGAGTAAATATCATAAGAGCGTTCGCCCCTGCCTGTCTGTTCTACAACCATTGGTACATAAGCCATTTTTTAAACCTCCAAATTATAATCAATAGGTAGTTTTGGCTGTGTACAGGTTAATTATTCAACTGT
>SVMV01000078.1:3348-5661 GCA_015067245.1 Oscillospiraceae bacterium
TATTCTTCTGGGAATGTTACATTAACATCAAATTCTTCACCGATGTTGTGGTCAACAATCTGTTCTTCAAAGCCAGGGATAAACTGACCGGAACCAAGTGTAAGGTCAAAACCTTCACCTTTGCCGCCTTCAAAAGCAACTTCATCTACGAAACCTTCAAAGTCGATGTTAGCTGTATCACCGATTTTTGCAGCTCTGTCTTCAACAGTAACCATTCTGCCGTTTCTGTCTCTGAGGCTTTCGAGTTCTGTATCGATTTCAAAATCTTCAACTTTAACAGCTTTTTTTGTTGCTTTAAGACCTTTGTATTCGTTAACTTTAACTTCTGGTTTAACAACAACTTTAGCAACTACTGTAAAGCCTTCTTCTTTGCTGCAAGCTGTGATGTCAACTTCTGGACGTGCAACTGGTTCGATACCTGCTGCTTCTACTGCATCTGCGTATGCATCTGGAAGAAGTGCATCGATAGCATCGTTGAAGAATACTTCTTCACCGTACATTTTTTCCACAACGCTTCTTGGAGCTTTGCCTTTTCTGAAACCAGGTACCTGGATGTCTTTATTTGCTTTTCTGAAAGCTTTTGTGATACCTTCTGCAAACTGTTCTGCGTTTACTTTAAATTCAAGTTCAACTGTGTTTTCAGCAACTTTTTCATTTCTGATTAATTCCATTGTATTTAAACTCCTTAAAAAAATATAAAAAACTGCTTAATTGGCCATAAATGACCATTCTAATAAATTATATCACCCAGCACTTAAAAAGTCCACTGTTTATTATTATTTATTAATAATAAACGGGCAAAATTCCAGTGCGTCGGCAGATATAAGCTTATGTTTAACACCATTGAATTCACCTTGAAAGGCGTATTTTATGGATTTACCGTGCAGATGACCATAATAACACCTTTTTATATTGTATACTTCCAATGTGTTTAAAATATGAGTATTCTGTAAATTCTGGTATATTGCAGGATAGTGCAAAAAAACCACTTTTTCTTTATCCGATTTCATATAATCAAGAGACATTTTAAGCCGCCCCTGCTCCCTTAAAATTATCTTTTCGTCAGCAGGTTCGCCGTTTTCAAAAATCCAGCCCCGTGTACCGCAAACAATTATATCTTCAACTTCATAGCTGTTGTTAAAAAGAAATTTTATTGTTTTAAACTGATTTTCTTCCAGAAAATTATTAAGTTTTTTTGCAGTCTGCCACCAGTAATCGTGATTGCCTTTTAATATAATTTTGTTGCCATTTAAGTTTTCGATAAACTTAAAATCCTCCACTGCATCTTTAATGTCCAGTGCCCAGGAAATATCTCCGCACACAATAACCGTATCGTCAGGCTTTACCACCCTTTGCCAGTTGTTCTGCAAACGGATATGATAATCCTGCCAGCCTTCAAATATATCCATAGGTTTTGATACCCCAAGGGAAAGATGCAAGTCTCCGATTGTAAATATTGACAAAATAATTCTCCTTGTATAAATTCAACTGCTTTGCACATAATAGTATCACAACCAAAAAGGAGGTTTATTAACTATGTTTGACAAAGCAATTAAAGGTGTAAACTGTGATGTATCTGAATGTAAATACCACGACGGTGTAAGAAGCTGTACAGCAGGTGCTATCTCTGTTGAGGGCAATGCAACAATGAACAGCCCAAAAACATGCTGCGGCACATACGAAAAGAAATAATCACAGCAGTTAAAAGGGTACAGTTTTTGTACCCTTTTATTTTACATATTATCTGATGATTTTAAGGAATGTTTTTTTACCTTTTTTAACGATAAATTTATCATCAAACTGTTCTTTGGTAAAGGCAACATCAATACTTGTTACCTTTTCATCGTTTACAAGCAGACCGCCCTGCATCACAAGACGTCTTGCCTCAGATTTGCTTGGAGTAAGCTTGGAAACTGTAAGCAGGTCAAGAACTGCAATTTTGCCGTCTGTAAAATGTTCGTCAAGAATTGTGAATGTTGGCATTGTGGAATCATCACTGCCGCCAGCAAACAATGCTTTTGAAGCTGTTCTTGCTTTTTCTGCTTCTTCTTCGCCATGAACAAGTTTTGTAAGCTCATATGCAAGAATATCTTTGGCAGTATTAAGCTGGCTGCCTTCCCAACCGTCCATTTTATCGATTTCTTCAAGTGGCAGGAATGTAAGCATTCTGATGCATTTAAGAACATCTGCATCAGCAACATTTCTCCAGTACTGATAGAAATCGTAAGGTGTTGTTTTGTTTGGGTCAAGCCATACAGCACCGCTTGCTGTTTTGCCCATCTTTTTGCCTTCGCTGTTAAGCAGCAGAGTAAT
>SVMV01000079.1 GCA_015067245.1 Oscillospiraceae bacterium
TTTCCGGGCTGATAAGTGCTGCGCCCAGAATTGCCTGCTCGGCCTCGATGCTGTAAGGCTCGTTTATACCAAGAGAGCCCAAAGCCAAATCCAACTGCTTGTCCATAAACGGTTATTCCTCTACTTTTACTGTAATTTTAGCTGTGATTTCAGGATATATTTTAACTGTACATTCGTAGCTGCCAAAAAGCTTGATGTCGTCCATAACAAGTTTTTTCTTGTCGATATCAACGCCAAGCTGTTTTTTCATTTCGGCTGCAACATCCTTGGAAGTTACTGCGCCAAAAAGCTTGCCCTCTTTGCCTGCTTTTGCCTTGAGAGCAACAATTTTGCCGTCAATCTTTGCTTTAACTTCGTTTGCTGCATTGATTTCTTCCTGCTTGTGATGTGCCTTTGCACTTTCTTTTGTTTTTACATCATTGATTGCACCTGCAGTTGCTTCTTTTGCCAGTTTTCTTGGGAACAAGAAGTTTCTTGCATAGCCGTCGGAAACATTTACAAGCTGATCTTTTTTGCCGATGGATTTAACATCCTGTAAAAGTACTACTTTCATTGATTTTCTCCTTTTAACCTTTTACTTTTTATAGTTGTCTATGCTTTCGCATATTTTTGCTTTTGCCTGTTCAAGTGTTACATCTTTAAGCTGTGCGCCTGCCATGCTTAAATGGCCGCCGCCGCCAAGATATTCCATAAGCACCTGAACGTTCATACCTCCAAGACTGCGGGCAGAAATGCGCACTGTGTCCCCTGCAAGAATTGCAACAACACTTGCTTCCACCCCTTCAAGCATAAGCAGGTCATTTGCTGCCTGCGGTACCGCAAGGGAAAGTTCCTGAGAGAATTCGTCTGACATTGAAATTGCAACACCTTTATATGTTTCTGCACTGTTTACAAGTGTTGCCTTTGCAGAGTAAATCTCTTTTGGAATTGCAAACAGACGCATAATCTTTGTTGTGTCTACTGACTGACGGCGCAGATATGCCGCTGCTTCAAAGGTTCTTACACCTGCTTTTTCCGAGAAATTGCGTGTGTCAAGCATAATGCCGCTGAGAAGTGCCCCTGCCTGAATTGGCGATAACTTTGCGTTTGTTGGCAGGATATACTGTATAAGTTCTGTCACCAGCTCACTTGCAGAAGATGCGTAAGGCTCGTGGTAGGATACAACAGTATCGGTTATGTAATCCACCATCTTTCTGTGATGGTCTATAATAACCTTTTTGCTGCAAAGCTCGCATATATTTGTGGATTCGGCCATTTTGGCTGTATGTGTATCGGTGATTATAAGCAAGGTGTTTTTTTCAATAAGGTTTGCTGCCTTTTCAGGTGTTATAAACAGATTTTCCATGCCTTCATCCTGTTTAACCCAGTCGATAAGGCTTTTGGCAAGGGTTTTGTTCTCGTCTATAACAATGTTTGCCCTTCTTTCAAAACAGCGAACAATTGAAGCAAGGCCCACAGCAGAACCAACACTGTCAAGGTCGCTCATCTTGTGGCCCATAATCAGCACATTATCACTTTGCAGCACAACGTCTTTAAGTGCATTGGCAACAATACGGCTGCGCACCTTGCTGCGTTTTTCTACACTGCGGCTGTTGCCGCCAAAAAATTCGTAGCCGTCTGTTGTTTTTACAACAGCCTGGTCGCCGCCTCGGCCCAGAGCCATATCAAGTGCCTGACGCGAAAGCATATCGTTTTCGGCAAAATCAACACCGCCTTTGCCAACACCTATTGACAAAGTTACATTGTATTCGCCGCCTATAGCTTTTGCATCCTGCAAAAGCTTAAACTGATTGTCATAAAAGCTCTGATATTTTCTGTCTTCCAGCACCACTGTATACCTTGATGTACCGTATTTGTTAACCAGGCCGTTATTGTAAACCACAAGGTCTTCAATCATCTGGTCAAGGCGTGCCATAATCTGTGCGCGTGTGCTTTCTTTAAGGTCCTTAAGAACATCGTCGTATGTGTCAACCGCAATCTGCATAATAACAGGACGTGTAAGACGGTACTCTCTCTGGTCTGTTTTATACTGGGTATCGTCTATAAAATAGCTTACCCAAAGTTTTGATTCGTCATTTGGGATGGAAGAATAAACAGTGTATTCTTTTTCGCCTATAACAATATCTGCTCCGTTTTCTTCGCAGCTGTGGTCAAGGTCAAAATCTGGAAGAACCTTTTCAAGCTGGATAAGGTAAGAATCTTTACCGTTTAAAAATTTATCGCGGAAGCTGTCATTGTACCATACAATTGTGTCCTTGCTGATAATGGCAACAGGCACATTAAGCTTTTCAAAGCTTAGCTGCTGCATATTGGAGTGTTTGCCGCTGCCGTAAAAAATGCTTTTTACAAACTTGCGTGCTGTGTGTGCATTGCAAAAAATAAGAACCACAATAATTATAATTCCCAGCGCCACAACACCAGCGTAAGACGGGTTGAGATAAGCAAGGGCACCGCCAAATGCAAGTGCCACAAAAGACAGCACCAGTATAAGTATATCTGTACTTATAAACTTGTTTTTAAATTTTTTATTCATATATATTTACCGTTATATCTTTGCAAAAGCCTATATTTCCATAACTATAGGCAGAACCATCGGACTTCTTTTTGTGCGCTGATAAAGCACATGAGAAACCTGTTCTCTTATTTTGGATTTGATAACAGACCAGTCTTTATATTCGTAATCGCGGTATTTTTCCAGAACACTTCTTGCCTTTTGTCTTGCTTCTGCAATAAGCTGTTCGCTTTCTTTTACATATACAAAACCGCGTGATACAATGTCAGGTCCGCTTAAAACCTCTCCGCTTGCACGGTCAACGCTGAACACAACAACTACCAGACCGTCCTGAGACAGATGACGGCGGTCACGCAGAACAACACTGCCAACGTCACCAACGCCAAGACCATCAACAAAAATCTGACCTGCCTGAACAGAGTTATCCACCTTGATTTCTTCTTTGTTTATGGTGATAACACCGCCAAGTTCGGCAATGACAATATTTTTTTCGTCAATGCCTGCACCCTGTGCCAGCATGGAATGTTTTTTAAGATGCTTGTATTCTCCGTGAATTGGAATAAAATATTTTGGTTTTACAAGGTTGAGCATCAGCTTAAGTTCTTCCTGCGCTGCATGGCCCGAAACATGCACATCATACATAGATTCGTATATAACCTCTGCACCAAGCTTCATAAGGCCGTTGATAACCTTGGTAACCATTTTTTCGTTACCTGGGATTGGTGTTGCGGAGATGATGATAAAATCACCTTTGCCAACAGAGAACTGGCGGTGTGTGCCCCCTGACATGCGGGAAAGTGCGGAAAGCGGCTCTCCCTGGCTGCCTGTTGTGATAAGCACAATCTGTTCTGGCTGGTATTTGTTTACCATCTCGGCTTCTATGATAACCCCTTCTGGCACCTTCAGATAGCCGAGTTCCAAAGCCATCTGGATATTTTTTACCATACTTCTGCCGCTTACCGCTACCTTGCGCTTGTAATGTACTGCAAGGTCAAGGATTGTTTGCAGACGGTAGATGTTGGAAGCAAATGTTGCAATAACAATACGCTTGCTGCTTGCGCGTTCAAACAGTGGCTTAAGGCTGTTTGCAACGGTTTTTTCGCTGGCAGAAAAGCCAAGGCGTTCGGCATTTGTGCTGTCTGCCATGTATGCAAGCACGCCTTTTTTTCCGTATTCGGCAAAAGTTGCAAGGTCGGTTGTTTCGCCCTGTGGCGGTGTGTAGTCTATTTTAAAGTCCCCTGTTGTGATAACCGTGCCTGCAGGAGATTCGATTGCAAAACCAACAGCATCAGGGATAGAATGGTTGACATGAATAGGCACTGCTGTCATACAGCCAAATTCTATACGGTCTCCTGGGCGAATAACATTTATCTCCACAATCTTGTCAAGAGAATGCTCGGCCAGTTTGTTTTCGATAAGGCCCTTTGTAAGCGGTGTGGCATATATAGGGAACTTTACTTCTCTTAACAGATAAGGCAAGGAACCTATGTGGTCTTCGTGACCGTGGGTGATTACAATGCCTCTGATAGAATCCTTATTTTCCAGCACATAGGAAAAATCCGGTATAACAAGGTCAACACCAAACATTTCACTGTCTGGGAAAGACAGACCGCAGTCAATAATAAATTTATCTTCCCTGCATTCAAATACAGTCATATTTTTACCGATTTCACCCAAACCGCCAAGTGGGACAATGCGGATGTTTTCGGTTACTTTTGGAGTTTTATTTTTATTCTGTCTGCTTTTCTGGTATGACATATTTCCTCCTTTTATACAACAGTCAAACACCTGGCAATATTTTGGCAGGTGACAGATATTTTTATTTTGTTAACGAACACTTTTTACAAATTGATTATTATCCGCAAAAGGATAATATAAACGACGTATATAATATTATATGATACTATTTTTTAGGTTATATTGTCAACCAAACCGATTTTGTAAATATTCTTTCCTCTTGAAATTTACACATCTTATCTTATAATATAATTATTATGTATAGTATAATATATTATAACAAATAATACAATAACAAGGATATGTATGAAGCGAATTGAAATTTTTACCGACGGCGCCTGCAAGGGTAATCCCGGTCCTGGTGGCTGGTGTGCCATTTTAAGATATAATGGTGTTGAAAAGATGATAAGCGGCGGCGAAAAGGAAACCACCAACAACCGCATGGAGCTAAGTGCGGTTTTATTTGCCCTTAAAGCACTTAAAGAGCCCTGCCACATCACCCTGCAAAGCGATTCCAAATATGTGCTGGATTCTCTTTCAAAAGGCTGGGTTTACGGCTGGCAGAAAAAAGGCTGGAAAAAATCTGACGGCAAGCCTGCCTTAAACGTGGATTTGTGGCATCAACTGCTGGAAGAGATAAAAAAACACGAACTCAGCTATGTATGGATAAAAGGCCATGCAGGCCACCCTGAAAACGAGCGCTGTGACGCACAGGCTGTAAAGGAAAGCGAAAAATTTGTGTGATTTAAGTATTATTTTATAAAGATATATCTTTTGATTTAACCTGAAGGTTAAGTTATTTTATGGAGGATAAGTATTTTGGAAAAGAAAAAAATACTTGTGGGAGTATCTGGCGGCGTTGACTCTTCCGTATGCGTTGACCTGCTAAAAAAACAGGGCTTTGAAGTTTATGGTGCTGTTATAAACTTTAACGACCATTCTGAAGGGGCCATTGAAGATGCACACAAAGTATGTGCTCACCTTGACATACCTATATGCGTTATCGATGCCCGTGACAGCTTTGAAAAAAATGTTGTGGAGCCTTTCTGCAAAAATTATATCAGCGGCAGAACACCAAACCCCTGCGTTGTCTGCAACCCTTTGGTTAAAATGAAATCTCTCTGCGACAAAGCCGATGATATGGGTATTTTTTACATTGCCACAGGTCACTATGCACAGACAGTGGAAAATGATGGTATTTTTTATGTAAAAAAGGCTGCCAACCCCGCAAAGGACCAAAGCTATATGCTTTATCGCCTGCC
>SVMV01000006.1 GCA_015067245.1 Oscillospiraceae bacterium
TATATCACAAAATCCCGTTTTTTTCAATCCATCAGACTAAAACAGCGTGGAAACTTTTTGTGAAAAGTAAAAATATTATGAACTCATATCATTTTGGAGAAAAACCCCTTGACAAATTCCGTCTTGTGGTATAATACAATTTAATGTTGCCAAACTTCTTTTCATACAAACGCACTCCTCGTCAACTTGGAACTCATCACCCTGATAAACCAAATCTTATTTATATTCTGTCATCCTATGTAAAGATACAGAATATATCCAAGCACTAAAAATATGGGAATTGCACATATTACGCCTAAACCCAAGCATATTTTTCCTAATAATTGCATCTTATTCGTATTTTGCTCTCTGCTCTTTCTTATTGAATTAATTGCCGTAATTATCAAAGCAATCATAAGTACAAAGAGTGCAATTATTAAATACCAAAACAAAATAATATTAGGTGCATTCTCCATAATCAATATCTCCTCAATTTGTATTATACCTCTTCATAAAACTGATTCGTATATGAAGGTCCGAAATCTGTGCAATCCGAAATCCCGAAAAGCTATCCGGTATCTTTTCATTCTTGATTGTTATTTCATTTATCATCAATGCTTTATTACCCCATATGACCCATCCTATAATAAGGAGTAATATCGCAGTCACCATAACATTGGAATAGCTACTGCTTTTCCAATCCATTTTAAAATAATCATAATGCCTCCAATCTCGCCATAGCCATATATGGCATATCATGATTTACTTCTGCACGGTAATAACTATCCATCGTAGATGGAGCATTAAACAATGCAGCCAGCAAATATTTCTTTATATTTTTCACTTTGGACGTATTGCTCTTAAAACAATCCATCACATATTCGATATGAGAATAATTCAGTTTTAGAAATTTACTTTTCACAAGTGCAACAGGATATGTATTACTTGCGATTACCATACCATTTCTTGCCAAAGCTACACCTAAGTTAATACTTGTTGTAGTTTTTGCGACTCCACCTTTTTGGTTTGACACTGCAATAACTTTACCCATACGGCAACCTCCTAATCGATTAATAAGAATTAAAACTATAACGCAAAAAAGGACACCTTCTTTTTATTGAAAGTGTCCTTAAAAGTACAATATTTGATTAGTGTGCGCGTAAAATTCGTATATTTTTCGTATACGCCTCGTAGGTCAATTACGTACATAGACGTATTATTCTGTACTATTTATACAAAAATTGTTGCACTTTTGTTGCAGTACGCACAATGATTGGAGCCAAAAACCCTTGATTTTACTGGATTTTTACTTGTCCAGTGACTTCATCGTTGGGACAGGGACATAGCAAAATTTTACATCCTTTATATCCCTACATAACCCTATTTAAGTCTATAAAATAACTGATTTTGCGGTCAGTCATTCAGATATTTCTCCATATCCCTTTACATCCCTATACCAAAATGGGGTAAGTTTGGGGTAAGGGGGTATGGTTTCTTTTTCTGACAATAAATGTTTTCCGCAGTGATATAATAACATAAAAAAGCCGCCATATCAATGGCGGCTTTAGCCTATTTTATGTTTTGTTTTTCAGCAAATTTGCTGAATGAAGCCAGAATAGCTTTTTTCTGGGAATCAACATAGATATTCATCGTAGTCTCAATATCAGAATGTCCCAGAACTGTTTGGAGCGATTTTATATCATTGGTGCTTGCATAATACTCTGTTGCAAAAGTATGGCGGAAACTGTGGCAAGTGAATTTAGGCAGAGGAAGAAATTCTTCTCCTTTTTCTTTTGCTGCTTTTTCAGCTTCTTTGTTATATTTATCTGATATTCGTGCAATCGCCAAATTGAACAGTCGCTGATGAACAGGATTTCCATTTTTGTTGAGTATAACAAAATCGTCAAATCCATTGATGGACATTTTACATTTCAAGTTCTTATCAGCCTGCATTTTCTGGATATCCAGAAAAGCCTGTTTTACATTTGGCAACATCGGTATGTATCTTTCACTGGTAGGTGTTTTTGTAGGACCGTAAATGTACCCACATTTTCCTACTTTTTTCTTCCTGTAAGATAAGCTATGAGTAATGTTAATATAGCCATTATCAAAGTCTATGTTTTCAGGTCTCAACGCTGCAAGTTCGCCTATGCGAATGCCTGTGTAAAGAAAGATTGTGAAAATAGGATGCCAGTGTTTGTAACAACGAGAATTTGCTACAAAGTCCATAAAGGCGTCTCTTTCAGCTGTTGTCAGAGAAATTCCTTTAGGCTTTTCATAGTCAGCAGACTGTTTTATTTCTCTCATTATATCTTCACAAGGATTTTTGCGAATATAATCGTCTTTAAGTGCCAACTTGAAAATCTGATAAAGCACAGTATGCATATTATCTATTGTTGAATATGCAAAGCCATCATCACGAAGTGAGATATAAAATTTTTTGATGTCAGTCGGTTTTATATTGGCAATTTTCCTTTTGCCAAGGCTATGCCTAACATTACTTTCATACATATATTTATAGTTCACATATGTGCTTTCTGCAAGATTGGTTTTCAGTGGCAACCAACGTTCATACATATCGTTGAGTGTCATTGTTCTGCCATCTGTCTGTATACCATCCAGAGTGTCCCTCTGGATGGTGCTTTCTTTTTCACGCAATTCTTTGAGTGTAGGTGCATAAACTGATTTGCGTTTATCATTTTCTTCCCAACGGAATTCATAAGTTCCGTTCTTGCGCTGTCTTTCGCCGTCCTTAAGTACACGGCCTTTGTTGTCTTTGCGGTTTGCCATAATTAAATCTCCTTGTTGAACTTTAGTTCGCCTTTCAGATAAAGGCTCTGTTTATAATTACGATGTTCACGCATTATCCGTGCCCATTCGTCTTTGGTGTACTGGTCGTGATACTTTTTCCAGTTTTCTTTTCCACGCTGCTTAACTTTTTCAGCACGCTCTGGATTAACCAGTATGGCAATTAAACTACGGGAAACTCCGTATTTTTTTGCCAAAGCACGCTGACTTATAAGCCCTGTGGAGTATTCAGTACGAACGCTATTTTTTTGTTCTGTCGAGAGCCTTCGACGTCTGTCCTGCGATTCAGACAGTTTCATTTTTTCACTGATTCTTGGCATAATTAATTCCCCCTTTTTTCAAGAACAAGACAAGAATTCAAGGTTGTCAAGGTACTGCAAAAAGTACACCCTTTTTATCAGGCGTTTCTTGCCTACCATAAGCAAAAAGTTATGTTGAACACCATCTTTATCGCAGATATGGCGGATGGTGTTTATACCGATACCTGTAAGAGCAGTTGCTTCTTCCATAGTAATGGAGTATTTATTTTCGATGGCGACAATTTTATTGTCAGATGTAGCGGTGGAATAATTCATAAATACCTCCTTGTTATGTATTTCATTTTGTTTGTCAAAACGGCCAATATATATATTTGTACGTTTTCTTGTCTACACTTATATGATACTCTGTTCCGTTCTATAAAACAAGCAAAAATAATAAATTTCCATTTTCTCGAACAATGATGGACATTTTTGCCTGTGAAATTGCTTTTCGATATGGAAAATGGTAAAATTAGTCCAATAAAACGAACAAAGGTGGTATTTTGCTGTATGGCTGAACACGGAATTAAATGTAGCGTATTAGCACAGTTGATTGATGAAAAGAAGTTAAGTATAAATAGCTTGGCAAAGGAAACAGGTATATCAAAATCCAGCATATCTACATACTCTTCGTTCATGCAGGAGTATGCTGATATAAATTCAAAGAACCTTATTACGTTGGCAAAATACTTTAACGTATCCTGTGATTATCTTTTGGGATTGACAACTGTAAGAAATGTTGATAAAGAAATATTTGATACAGCTGAACTGTTTGCGATAGAGCCAAGTACAGTTGAAAATATCAGACAAGGCGCGATGGATGCCCACTTTACCTATGATAAGGCTATCGATAAACTCTTTTCTGACACAGGAAAGACCATACGATTTATGCATTTGGTGGCTTTATATTTTTCACACTGCGCAGAGTTAACCACACTGCTGCAAGACAAAACGGAAGTTGACTATTACAGAGATTCTGCTTTTCAAAACGCTTATGATGATTTACTGAGTAAAAAAGATTTAACAGAGTTTAGACTGGAGAAAGCCTTAAAGGAATTGCTTAAAATTGAATATATATAGAAAAGGCCCACGCTATCATAGTGAATAAACACTATGAAGAGCGTGGGCTATTTCATTTTGTAAGAAACCTGCCAGAGAAATTTTTCTCCGGCAGGTAATTTTTTTGAAAAAATTTGAAAAAAGTTCTGAAAAAGATGAAATCACCACCGAAAAAGCTTCGATACTCTCAAAGTTCTCGCTGGTGTATGGTGCGTAACAGATAAAGAAATCCCCTGCGATGATATCGTAAATTTCGTTGCCTGCCATCCCGTTCAGTTTCAATGCTCGGTTCAACGGCAAATTCATCAACTTGCCTTCATCGTTGCATATCAGTGCTACTTCGTCTTCGTACGGGTAAAGCGCCTGAATATATCCGCCAACTTCCGCTTGTAAAGATTCCAGACCTGTTGAAATTTCTTTGATAAATGCCTGCTTACCTGTTGGTACTGATACCACTTTGATTGTTTTGTGTTTACTCATCTTTATATCTCCTTTCAGTTTCCACATAAGGTTATTCCCTCTGGGGTTCTTTGCCTGAAAAAAGAGACAACCAGTCAAACAGTCAACAGAGCGTGGAATAAAAGCAAAGCGATTATGCCGCCGAAAGCTGTTGATTGCTTTGGCAGCGTTGTATATAATGCGGCAAATCAGAACCCAGAGAAACAAAAAAAGACGACCTTTTTTCAAGGTCGTCTTATAAAAATCTTAAAATTCGGGGTAAATCTGGGGTAAGCTGGTCGTATTGTCGTGAACAAATATTAACTATTGTTGCAATATTTCAACAAACCTTCGGATTTACATAGATTTTTAATTCATTATTTATCCAGCGGTTTCATTGTTGGGAACAGCAAAACGTCTCTGATGGAAGAGCTGTCTGTAAGCAGCATAACAAGTCTGTCAAGGCCAAAGCCAAGGCCGCCTGTTGGTGCAAGGCCGTATTCCAGTGCTGTTACATAGTCGTAGTCCACCTGTGCTCTTGTGTTTGGTTCAAGGGCTTTGCGGTCTGCAACCTGTTTTTCAAAACGTGCACGCTGGTCGATTGGGTCGTTAAGTTCGCTGAATGCGTTGCCAAATTCTGTTGCGTTGATAAAGTATTCAAAACGTTCTGTAAAAGCTGGGTCTTCTGGTTTGCGTTTTGCAAGTGGGCTGATTTCTACAGGATAATCGTAGATAAATGTTGGCTGAATAAGGTTTTCTTCAACAAATGCGTCAAAAAATTCTGCAAGGATTGCGCCTTTGCTTGGCACTTCAGGCAGGTCAACATTGTGCTGTTTTGCCACTGCAATTGCTTCTTCGTCGCTTGCAATTGTGTCAAAGTCTACGCCGCTGTATTTTTTAACAGCTTCTTTCATTGTCATTCTTTCCCAGTTGCCAAGGTCGATTGTGTGGCCCTGATAAGGAATTTCCAGTGTGCCGCAAACTTTGGAAGCAACTGTTTTCATCATATCTTCAACAAGGTCCATCATACCGTTGTAATCTGTGTATGCCTGGTAAAGCTCTATAGATGTAAATTCAGGGTTGTGCTTTGTGTCCATACCTTCGTTGCGGAAGATGCGGCCAACTTCATAAACCTTGTCAAAGCCGCCAACGATAAGACGTTTAAGATAAAGTTCTGTTTCAATACGCAGCACCATATCCATGTCAAGAGTGTTGTGGTGTGTGTAGAACGGACGTGCAGAAGCACCAATTTCGATTGGGTTAAGGATTGGTGTGTCAACTTCAAGGAAGCCGCGGTTGTCTAAAAATTCGCGCAGTGTGCGCAGAATAAGGCTGCGTTTTACAAATGTATCCTTAACCTCTGGGTTAACAATAAGGTCCAGTTCTCTCTGACGGTATCTTGTATCCTGGTCTTTAAGGCCGTGGAATTTTTCAGGAAGCGGAAGCAAGGATTTGCTGAGCAGTTCGATTGCTTTTACACGGATGGAAACTTCGCCGTGCTTTGTGCGGAAAACTTCGCCTGTAACGCCTGCAATATCGCCGATATCCCATGTGCAAACTTCTTTAAAGTAATCTGGGCCCAAAGCATCCTGACGCAGATAAAGCTGAATTTTGCCGCTGTTGTCTCTCAAATCCATAAATGCAGCTTTGCCCATAACACGTTTAGACATAATACGGCCTGCAAGGCTTACTGTTTTAACTTCTTCAGCTTCGTCGTCAAAGCCTTCAACTTCTGTTTTGGCATAGCTTGTAACATTGAACTTTGTTTTTGCAAAAGGGTCCTGACCTTTTTCCTGCAGTGCTTTAAGCTTATCGCGGCGAACCTGCAAAATTTCGCTTAAAGAAACTTCGTTTTCAACTGCTTCAATGTTTGGATTTTTCTGTTCCATTTTATTCTCCTTTTTAAATTTATTTGAAATATATATTTTATAAATCTTTATACAATAACGGCCGTCTGCATCTTTGCGGCAAAGCAAAGACACAATAATCCATTATCCATATTATTTTATCACAAATACCCTTTTGCCGCAATATGTTTACACAACAAAAATAGGGGCAAAAAGCCCCTACTTACTGTAAAATATGTTGTATTAACCTGCAAAGGCGGCAAATTTGCCATTGTGTGACAATTAGCCAACCTGTTTGATTGTAAGTGTCATAACAGCACCTGTTGGAAGATGTACGCTTACAACGTCTCCTTCTTTGTGGCCAACCAATGCAGCGCCGATTGGGCTGTCTGTGCTGATTTTGTTGTTGAATGGGTCAAATTCTGTGATGCCAACAATGTCGTAAGCTTCTTCAAAATCATCTTCGTCAACCACAACAACATGGCTGCCAACTGTGATGCCTGTTGCAGACATTTCTTCTTTGTTAACAATTTTTGCGTGCTTGAGTGTATATTCAAGCTCGATGATTTCCTGTTCTACAAGGCCCTGTTCGTTTTTTGCTTCGTCGTATTCGCTGTTTTCAGAAAGGTCGCCAAAACCGCGTGCAACAGCAATTTTTTCTGCCATTTCTGCACGTTTTTCTGTTTTAAGATAGTCCAGCTTTTTAACAAGGTCGTCATAACCTTCCTGTGTCAACAAAATTTCTTTACTCAATTTTATTATCTCCTTTATTTAAAAGAGCTATGCCGTGTATATTTAAAGGGGCATAGCAACTTATCTTTTTACAACTTAACATAGTATATAGATAAAAGCGCAAAAAGTCAATAACTTTTGTGGAAATTTCATACAAAAACATGACTTTTTAAGCAAATTTTTGCGATTTCTTGCTAAATTTATCAGTATCATAAGCTGACGAGCGCCAGAGCATGAAGCTGATGATGTTTAATTATATGCACATGGGTGTTGTATTATTCTCTGCAGAATATATTTTCAGCATAAGCAGATTTTTATTTATTAAAAATGAGCACTGATATATTCTGTTTAAATACAACAAGCAAGTCTGTTTTTGCCAAGCACAATGAACAAAGGTGTCTGATGATGAGCAAAGCGAAAGCTTTGGTGTATCATAGTTTTTTGTTCAAAGACCTTGCGGAAAAGAAACAGTAGGCGGGGGCTGTTGCCTGCAAACAGCGGCGCCCTTGGCACTTTGGACGGTCAAAGTGCCTTAATCTTTACACAGCAAAAAAGGCCCACAGATTTGCGGGCCCTCTTTGCCGGTTAAAAGTAAAAGGGAGTTGTGTTTACTCTTCGTCGTATTTAACGTTGATAAATTCTTTAGCTTCTGCAATAACCTTTTCTTCAAGATGTGCTGGCAACTGTTCGTATCTTACAAATTCAAATGTAAACCAGCCTGCGCCTGCTGTAAGTGAGCGGATGTATGTTGTAAAGTTAGCCATTTCGCTCATTGGGCATTCTGCCAATACAGCCTGCATACCGTCTTCTGCTGGGTCAAGACCAAGCACGCGGCCGCGGCGTTTGTTAACTTCGCCCATTACGTCGCCTGCGTTGGAGCCAGGAACATAAGCTGTAAGTGTGCCGTATGGTTCAAGAAGCACTGGGCTTGCTTTTGGAAGACCAGCTTTGTAAGCAAGTGTTGCAGCAAGTTTAAATGCCATTTCGGAGCTGTCAACTGCGTGGTAGGAACCATCCATAAGTGTTGCTTTAAGACCAACTACTGGGTAGCCTGCCAATACGCCGTATTTGATAGCGCCCTGAAGGCCTTTTTCAACTGCTGGGAAGTAGTTTTTAGGAACAGAACCGCCAAATACTTCTTCTTCAAAGATAAGTTCTTCGCCGTCGTGTGGTTCAAATGTAATTTTAACGTGACCGTACTGACCGTGACCGCCAGACTGTTTTTTGTGTTTACCTTCAACAAGTTCAACTTTTTTGCGGATTGTTTCGCGGTAAGCCACTCTTGGTGCGCTGAGTTCTGCTTCAACACCAAATTTGCCTTTCATTTTTGCAAGAACAACGTCAAGGTGCTGTTCGCCAAGGCCTTTGATAAGCTGCTGGCTTGTTTCTACATCCTGACGGTAGGATACTGTGCAGTCTTCTTCCATAATTCTCTGCAAAGATGCACTGATTTTTGCTTCTTCGCCTTTTTTCTTTGGCTTGATGCACATTTCAAGTGTTGGTGTTGGGAATTCAAATTTTGGATATTTGTATTCGTTCTGTGGGTCACACAGAATATCGCCTGTTTTTGCGTTTGCAAGTTTTGTTACAGCGCCGATGTCACCAGCTTTGATGTAGTCGGCATCCATCTGTTTTTTGCCGCGAACAAAGAGAACTTTACCCATTCTTTCTGGTTCGCCTGTTGTTGTGTTAACAACGTTGCTGTCAGATTTAAGGTTGCCGCTGAGAACTTTAACAAAGCTCATTTTGCCAACAAATGGGTCGGCAACTGTTTTAAATACCAATGCTGCAACCTGACTGTTTTCGTTGAATGGAAGTGTAACTTCTGTTTCGCCGATAAGCAGGTCTGTACCCTCTGTATCTTCTGGGGAAGGAACAAGAGCATAAAGTGTTTCAAGTGTAAGGTCAAGGCCTTCAAGTGCTGTGGAAGAACCGCACATTACAGGTGTGATTGTGCCTGCTTTAAAGCCTGCTTTGATACCTTTGATAATTTCGGCTTTTGTAAACTGTTCGCCGCTGAAGTATTTTTCAAACAGTTCTTCGTCTGTTTCTGCAACAGCTTCCATCATGGATGTTACAAGACCGTCAAGACGGTGACCTGTAGCAGGCATCATAACTTCTTCAGCTTTGCCGTTTTTATAGCTGTATGCTTTAAATTCGATAAGGTCAATGTAAACTGTGCCGCTTGGTGTTGCAACAGGAACAGATGTTGGACAGATTTTTGGACCAAATGTAGCTTTGAGTTCTTCAAAAACTTTGTAGAAGTCTGCGTTTTCAACGTCTACTTTGGAAACATAAATCATTGTGCCTTTTTTGTTCTTTTCAGCAAGCTTGTAAGCTTTCTGTGTGCCAACTTCAACACCGTCTTTTGCACTTACTGTCAAAAGTACGGATTCACAGGCTTTGATACCTTCGTAAAGGCCAAGTTCAAAGTCAAAAAGACCAGGAACGTCGATAAGGTTGAATTTTGCTTCTCTGTATTCAAATGGTGCTACTGCACTTGAAAGGGAGCATTTTCTTTTGATTTCTTCTGTTTCAAAGTCGCTTACTGTGTTGCCGTCGTCAGTTTTGCCAAGACGGTCGCTTGCCTTGTTCATATAAAGCAAAGCTTCTACAAGGCTTGTTTTGCCGCTGCCAGCGTGGCCTGCAACCAAAACGTTTTTAATTTTTAACTGTTTATAGTCCATATGTAATGAACCTCCCTTTTGTAACTCTGATATGGCGCATTTAACCTGTATGCGCACTGTCATAAAGCAATTATACAATAAATAAAATAATTTTTAAACAACTTTTTCGGTTTTTTAAACAATAGTTTGTAGAAAAATAACCCTGTTTGTTGTGCAAAATGTGCAAACATGCGCAAGCCGCTTATAAATATTTAACCCCAAGCAATCCCAGATGCCAAAAACTATACTTTTAAAATCAATTGTGATAATATAAAAACAATACCTTTATTCAGGAGGGAAATACATTTGAAAAAAATATTGCAGCAACGCAATTTCAGATACGTCATTTTTGCAGAAATATTGTTTTTAACTGCTATATGCCTGTCTGTTGGCATTTCTGCCGGCAGGCATGTCAATTTTGTTCCTATCAACGGCACATTTCAAAACTTTAATCCTGTACGGCGCCTGCTGGACGGCCAGGTTCCCTATGCTGATTTTCAGGATTATCTTGGGCTGGGCCATCTTTATTCGGGCGGGATATTCACTTTTATTTTTGGCGGCGATTATCAGGCAAGTCTTATGGCTTTTACTTTTTTAAGCAATTTAAGCTATGCAGCATGCATAACTGTAATGGCTTATGCCGTGTTTAAAAATCTGTCCTTTGCCCTTGCTGTATCCAATATTATTTTAGGCGTAAGTGTTTTTGCTCCAAAATTTCTGGCATCAGTTCCCTTTATCCCAAACCAGATATGCTCGGCGCTGTCCACTGCCGTAAATCTGGGCAATTCCGCCCGTTTTGTGCGCGGAGCCGCTTTGCCGCTGGGCTGTGCATCCATTATCTGTTTTGAACTGGCTCTGCACCATTGGACAAAAAACAAATTTGTATCATCCCATAAAAATATGCTGTCACTGTGTTTTTCGGGGGCCGTTGCAGGCTGTGTTTTTGCATGGAGCAACGACTATGGAATAAGCAGCTGGCTGTGTATTCTTATTATGGTGTGGTTTGCTGTTTTTTCCGAAACCCAAAAAATTATGCGCAGTTTTCTGGGCACAGCTGTTGCAGGGGCAGTTTCTGCAGTTTCGCTTTTTGTCACGGTAACCGTTCTTACACAAGGTAATTTTGCAGGCTGGCTTACTGCAACTTTCGGCACTGGCAACTATCAAAGCTGGTACTACAATTCAAATAAAAGTTTTTATATTTATGACGTGGACTTTGCACCCATTATGCTGGTTCAGGCCGCTATTGTAATTATCTATCTGCTTTTAATTTTAATAAAACGGGACCGCACCGACAGAATGATGCGCTTTGGCATACCTGCATTAATGAATATGGCAGGCTTTTGTGCTTCAAACGAATACAAGCTGCTTAGCGGTGATACTGCAAGAGAGGTAGCTTTGGCAATACTGTTTATAACTGTGATTTTAGAAATCATTGCCGCTGCAAGCAAAGCCGATAAAAAGTCTTATTTAAAGGCTGGCACCATTGTCCTCTCCTGTCTGCTGTGCTGCGGCTGGAGCGCTGCAGCATTGTACAAAGAAACTGTGCTGCGTACAGAACCTGTGGACGGGGAATATATAGCTGCCCTTGGGGGTGAGATGACTTCAAACATCACATCTGTCAAATCCGCGGCAGAATTTTTAAAAGATGACAAAGCTTTTGCCACCTATGCTTCTGCCCAGGAGGCGGTAAACGGTTTCTATCAGCCTTCGGGCACAGACTATATCATACATGTTTTAGGTGATGATAACCGCAAGGAATACCTTGACAGCTTTGCACAGGGCTATTTTAAATATGTATCTACCATCCAAAGAAACTATTCTTTGTGGGAATGGTGGGTTGAGCGTGCAAACTGGTTTTTCTACCGTGAATTGTATGCTGACTGGCATCCTGTTTTTGCAAACAGTTATCACTTGTACTGGCAGCGCAACAGTGAGGGCGAAAGCTATATGCACACCAACAATATTTCTGCATCTGCCGAAAAAACCAGCAGCAACAGCTACAAAATAAAGGTAATGGCAGACAAAGGTGTAAACGGTATTGCAGATGTATATATTGATTATGCTGTCAAAAAAACTGACGGCTTAAAATCTGCTGCTGTTTTCAACACTATGCTCAGGGTCAAGCCTTCCATCACAACATTCAGCTCTGATAAACAGTTTGAATCAAACTATCTGCGCAGCATAAGCAAGGAGTACATACCCATATATATTTCTGACGGCTATGGGGAAATAGAAATTTACGGATGCCCGCAGGCTGATACCGTACTGGATGTAAATCAGGTATCCTGCAGCAGAATTTTCACTGTGCTGAACAACTATGCAGCCGCAAAAGAAATAAACTACAACGGTGAGCTTACCGAGATAATTTTGCCTGCAACAGAGTTTAACAGAGTGATTGTATACAACGCCGAAAAGGTTCTTATAAACGGAAAAGAATATGCCATTCAGTCTGTATACGAAGATGATGTAAATATTATGTTTTATGTTGAGACGCAGGATGCAGAAACCGCCAGAAAAGATATAAGACTTTCGGATATTATAAAAATACTGTAACATAAATAAAGAACCTCACCGTGTACCGATGAGGTTCTTTTTGTGTTATTAAGCTTTGTTAACAGAACCAAAGAGTTCCATTTTTTCTTTAACTGTTGCCTTGATAGCTTCAAAGCCTGGGAGAAGCAGTTTTCTTGGGTCATAGCCTTTGCCCTGCTGGTCTTTGCCTGCTTCGATGTATTCTCTTGTTGCTGCTGCAAAAGAGAGCTGACATTCGGTGTTAACGTTGATTTTTGCAACGCCAAGGCTGATAGCTTTCTGTATCATATCAGCAGGAATGCCTGTGCCGCCGTGAAGAACCAGAGGCATACCTTCTGTTGCGTTTTTGATAGCTTCAAGAGCTTCAAAGTCCAGGCCCTGCCAGTTTGCAGGATATTTGCCGTGGATATTGCCGATGCCTGCTGCAAGAAAGTCGATGCCAAGGTCTGCAATCATTTTGCATTCGTTTGCGTCTGCAACTTCGCCTTTGCCAACAACGCCGTCTTCTTCGCCGCCGATAGAGCCAACTTCGGCTTCTACGCTGATGCCAAGGCTGTGTGCAAGTTCAACAAGTTCCTTTGTTTTTGCAACGTTTTCTTCAATTGGATAGTGGCTGCCGTCAAACATAATGGAAGAGAAGCCTGCATCAATGCATTTTTTTGCGCCTTCGTAGCTGCCGTGGTCAAGGTGCAGTGCCACAGGAACTGTGATGTTAAGCTCTTCAATCATAGCTTTAACCATGGCTGCAACTGTTTTGTAGCCAGTCATATATTTGCCTGCGCCTTCGGAAACACCAAGGATTACAGGGCTTTTGCATTCTTCTGCAGTAAGCAGAACAGCTTTTGTCCATTCAAGGTTGTTGATGTTGAACTGGCCAACTGCATAGCCTTCTGCTTTTGCTTTTTTAAGCATTTCTGTTGCGTTTACTAACATAATTTATATCTCCTTTTACTTTTGTAAAGTGTATTTTGGTCTGTAAACTGTTTATCAGTATTTTTTATTATATCACAAAGCCTGCAATAAAGATATAGAAAAATGTCTTTTTTAATATTCAACTGTGATACTTTATTAAAACAATCAAAAGTCAGCAGACGGCATTAATTCTGAAAACACAAGCAAGCCTGTGCTTACAGTGTGTGCCTTGCATAATGGAATATATACTGCTGGGCAATGCCTTCGTACCCTTGGGCTTCTTTTGGTATTCCGTCAGAGAACAGCTGTGCCATTGCTTTTTTAATCCACACATCCTTTGGAAAGCTGCGCCACTGGCGGCAGGAAAAAAGCAGCACACAGTCGGCAACCTTTGGCCCCACGCCTTTAATCTGCATCAGATATTTCTGTGCATCTTCATAAGATAAGCTTTTCACGGTGGTCTCGTCAATTGTGCCGTCCAAAACCTTTGCAACAGCATCGGCAAGGTATTTGGCGCGGAAACCAAACTTCATATCCTTATAGTCCTGCTCGGTTATATTTTTCATCTGCTCTGCTGTGGGAAATGCGTATGTGTCCCCCACCTTTGTGCCGTAGTTTTCGCTTAAGCGGTCACACAGCTGTTTAATGCGGGGAATGTTGTTGTTCTGGCTTATTATAAAGGTGATAAGCGTCTCAAAAAAATCCTGGTTCAGTACCCTTATGCCAGGGGCAAACTCGATGGCTTTTGCAAGGGTTTCGTTTTGGGCAAAACGTTTTTTAAGGGCGGTATAGTCGGTGTCCAGCGATAAAAACTGCCCTATTTTAACCGCCAGTTCATCTGTGGGCTGCGTGTGCAGCAGCTCCACCGTCAGCACTGCATCATCGCCGCAGCAGCCTTCGCAGTTGGTGCTGCCGCTGTCCAGCGTAATATAGCACAGCTGTTTTTCGATAAAGCCTTTAAAGCCGTCTTTGTACTCATCAAACCGGAAGGCCTGACCGCACTGAAAGGTCTGTGCAAGATGATAATCGCCAAAATGGCGGTATAAAATTTTGTTATCCTGTATACTGTAATGTATTTTTTGCATAAGGTGAATATCCTTTGGAAAATTATTGAATATTTTACAATTATTATAACACATAATCCTTTTGGCACTGTGACTAATTTAACCACAAAAAGCCTATAATTTTATCACAAACTTTGGTTAATTTTACAGTTGACGTAAGGGTTGATAACTTTAAGTTTTAAACACAGTTTTTAACATCATGTTGAAAACTTGGGCATAATCCGTCCTTTAAACATCCCCAAAAACCTTTATTTTGGGGCACTTTTCCACACTTTCAACAGAGTTTTCAACATTCAACTGTATTTTAAACAGTTTACGGATTGTAATTTTTGCTTTACTTTTTGTATATGCTGCAATTTTTTGTAGATATATGCTGTATATGCACAAAGGCTGGTTTGATATTGGGGTTGGGGGTTGTAAAGTTTGAAAGGGCTAAAGCACAATGTTATAGAAATTAACGATACGCAAAACGATAATATAGATAAAATTCTGGTATTTTTAAAGCCAGAGGCCGCCAATGTTGCCCTTATGACCACAAGGGCGCAGGCTGCAGAACTGATAAAGGAGCTGGATATAAAAAAGACCAACCGCCTTTGGAAAAGCCCAAAGTTTTTCTGGGCTGTTGTGGGGGCAATTGTGATAATTGGCATCGGGGCAATTTTATTTGTTTAAAAGGCTTTTAATATATAAAAAAATTTGGTATACTATAAGGTATTAAATTATTAATATCCAAAGGTATACCATTTTTTGTAAAGGAGCTTTTTATGGAACAGAAAAGCGAAATTATTTACGGCAAAAACCCTGTGACAGAACTGCTTAAAAGCAAGGCAGGCGTGGACACAGTTTTTATATCAGAAAGCCTTAACCCAAGTGTGCAGAACTACTACACCGCGCTGGCAAAGGAATGCGGTGCAGTTGTAAAGCGTGTGCACCCTATGAAGCTTAAAAGCCTTTGCCAAAGCGAAAACCATCAGGGTGTTGCAGCTTATGCAAGCACTGTTGAATATGTTACAATCGGCCAGATACTTGAGGTTGCACAGCGCAGGGGCGAAGCACCATTTGTTATTGTGTGCGACGGCATAGAAGACCCACACAACCTTGGGGCAATTATGCGTTCGGCTTATCTTATGGGGGCACACGGCCTTATCATTCCAAAGCGCGGTGGTGTATCTGTAACAGGGGTTGTACATAAAACAAGTGCAGGTGCATCAATGCATCTGCCTGTTGCAAAGGTGGCAAACATCGCCCAGGCAGTGCGCACACTTAAAGAGCAGAACATTTTTGTTTATGCAGCAGATTTCAGCCCTGTGCCGCTGTACAAGCAGAACCTTACAGGCCCTATTGCATTGGTTGTGGGCAGCGAAGGCAAGGGCGTGCAGCCACTGGTTAAAAGCCTGTGCGACGACATTGTTTCTATACCAATGTGCAACGACCACAGTGCAGTGGATAGCTATAACGCATCTGTTGCCGCAGGCATCATAATGTACGAAATTTCAAGACAGAGAAATCTTTTTAAATAATTTTTCACAGGAGCAGATATGGCAAACAACACCGATGTTGAAAAAATTCTGCAAAGTCTTAAAAAAGCCACACCAGCCACAGCCGCAGACAAGCCAGGCGGTATGACAGGCGACCGTTTAAGCCAGATTATCGCAAGGGAAGCTGCTGCAAAAAATGCACAGACCCAGCAGAACACACCAAAGCCACAGTCCCAGCCTGCTGGGGCTGGCACCGCTGCGTCTGCCTCTGACGCAAACGCAGACACCCACGAAATTGAAAGCGAGTTTTTCTCAAAGCTTGCAACCGCACTTAAAGAAAACCCTGCTGTCGCCGACCTTGTGGAAGAGGTGGACGAAAACCTTGAAAGCAGAGACAGAAACAAGGTAAGTGTAACCGCCGCAAGCTATGTTGACGAAAAATTTGTGGACTTTTTTACAACCACCGTTGCGGTAGAGCGTCAGCCTGCCAGCGAGATTGTTGTAAAACGCAGAAAAGGCGGATTTTTCCGCAAAAAATATATCACAGACAGCCTTACTCTTTCCATTCCGCAGGAAGAGGTGGACAAGCGTCAGCAGAAGGTGGCAAAACCAACCACTGCCGAGCTTGCCAAAAACATTATTCTTGGCGCAGACAGTGCAGAAGAAAAAGCACAGCCGCCAAAAACAGCTTATACCCCACAGTCAGATACTGATGATGTGCAGCAGGCTGTAAAAGAGAAAAAAGGTCTGTTTGGCAGAAGAAAAACCGAAAAACAGCAGATGGATGACAGCGCTCCGCTGTTTATGCGCTATAAAACCGACGAAACAGATATGTCACAGCCTGCACCAAAAGCCGCAAGTCAGCCGCCGAAAAAAGCGGTTAAGGCCACCGACGAGCTGCCAAAAGAAGCCATTGCAGCAGCTTTTGAGCAGATTAAGGCAGAACATACCGCAGAAGAATCCAGGCCAAAAACAGAAAAAACTGTATCAAAAGCAGCTGCAGCGCCTGCAGAAAAGACCGCCGAAACACCGTCCTTTTTGCCAGAAGCCAAAAACGACAGCGTTATCCTTTATTATGACGACGGCAAACCTGCACAGCCAAAGGCTGCTGTTAAAACAGAAGAAAAGCCAAGAGATGCCGAAAGCATCTTAAAGGCAATCAAAGCCAAAAAGCAAAGCGAAGCAACAATCGTTGCCGCTGCAGCTGGTGCAGTAATGGAAAACCCTGTTATTGTAACAACGGTAAAAACAGCATCAGCCAGCGAGCCTACAATAGAACTTAAGGAAAAACATTCTCCGTTTGTGCCTAAACGGGAAAGCTTTGAAGATACAATAGAAAATACTGCCTTTGTGGCACCAGAGCTGGCACAGGAAGAAGAAAAGGCCGTTGAGGTGGTGCCAAAAACACCGCAGGAAAAAAAGGTAAGCCGCATAACAGGGGATATCACCCAGATGTTTGCCGCTGCAGGCCTTGTTAAAGACAAAACTGAAACACAGGAACCTGTTTTGGAAGATGATGAAGATGTGGAAGAAGTTTTTGAAAGCGAAGAAGAAAGCTTTGAAAATGAGTATATAACACATCAGTTCTCCGATGACCCGGACGAAATTTATGACGAGCTTAAAAACTTTAAAGCAACTTTGGCAATACGCATGGGTTTAAGTGCAGTGTGCACTTTGGTGCTGCTGTATCTTAACTTTGGTGCAAACGGCCCGCTGCCGCTGCCCCAGGCAATAAACCCTGCTGCACAGCCAATGATGTTTTATCTGGTTAACCTTGTGTTCTTTGCAATTGCAGTTATCGGTTTTCTGCCAACTGTGGCAAACGGCATTACAGGTTTTGCAAAATCACCAACCCAGGACAGCTTTGTGGTTGTGCCTGCGCTGTGGAGCTTTATCCAGCTTAATGTGTGCATATTCGGCGGAGAAAATATCGACGCAAAGGCAACCACCCTGTTTGCCGCATTTACAGTGTTAAGCCTTGGCCTTAACGCACTGGGCAAATATATAAGCGCAAACACAATTATGCACAATCTGCGCCTTGCCGAAGTGCCAGAGGGCATAAACGCAGGGTATATCCTTAAGGATATGGAAGATGTAAAACGTCTTGCAAGAACACTGGAAGAAAAAAATCCGCAGATTTTGGTAAGCCGCAAAACAGGCTATATCTCCAACTTTATCAGCGGCGGTTTCTCCACCCATAAAAGCGAAAAGAACACAAAGCTGCTGGCTGTATTTACTGCAGTTGTTTCGGCTATCTGCTTTGCAGCAGGCTGGAAAACAGCAGCCGACTGGCGCATGGGCGTGTTTGCCGCAGCGGGTGCAGGTGCACTTATGCTGCCTTTGGCCCACAGCCTTATCAGCAGTATTCCTGCAAGTCTTATGCAAAAGGCTCTCAACAAGGTTGGCACTTTGGTAAACGGCTGGCAGGGCATCTATCAGTTAAGCGATGCAACCCATGTAAGCTTTGATGCAAAGCATCTGTTCCCAAAAGGGTGTGTGGTGCTGCACGGCATCAAAACCTTTGAAAAGGAACGCCTTGACCTTGCAATCCTTTATGCAGCAAGCATAGCAATAGAATATGTGGACAACCTGCGCAGCGTGTTTATGACCGTTATCGACGGCAAAAAAGATATGCTTTATCCTATCGAAAGCTGCGAATACAAGGTTGGTCAGGGCTATGTGGCGTGGATTGAAAACAACCGTGTTATTATGGGCAACCGCAGCATAATGGAAGAATACGACATTGTGCTGCCGCCAATAAGCATGGAAACTGCATATATGTCCCAGGGCAAAAAGCCAATCTATCTGTCGGTTAACGGCAAGATGTTCGGCATGTTTGTTGTCAGCTATCACCCAGACCATGCAGTTAAAGAAAATTTGCTTAATCTTATCGAAAGCGGCAAATGTGTTATCCTGCAGTCCAACGACTTTAATGTGGACAGCCAGCTGCTTGAACTGGTTTACAATCTGCCCCAGGATACAGTGCAGGTGCTTAACAAAAACGAAACCGCCCTGCTGCTTAACTATACTGCTTACAGCGAAAACACCGACAGTGCAATGGCACATCTGGACAGCCTGCACAGCCTTTCGGCAGGATTCTTTGGTGCCGACAGGGCAAAACGTGCCGCAAATACCTGTGCTGTAATACAGCTTATAAGCGTGCTGGCAGGCGGGGTGCTGGCAGTGGTGTTTACCTTAAGCAAAACCTTGTGGAGCATACCGCTTACAAGCGTGCTGATGCTTGGCCTTGGCTGGCTTGGTCTTAGCCTTGTGCGCGCCCTGGCAACAAAGTATTATTAAAAATAAAAGTCATCCGTTTTATAAACGGATGACTTTTTGTTGTGAAAATCTCCACAATATGCAGACAGTATATTTTGCATTATTATGTTGTTGGGGTGATATTGTGGCCATAAAAAGTTTTACAATAAGAATAGATGAAGATTTGCTGAAAAAACTGCACTATGTAGCAGATTTTGAAGGTCGCAGTGCAAATATGCAGATTTTTGTACTGATAAGAAATTGTGTAAAGGAATATGAAACAAAACACGGAGAAATAAAACATCTGTGCTTTTAATATGTTATATTTTTTAAAAAGTTTATATGAGTATTTTTGTATTTTAACAGTTTACATATCCGCCACGGCGAAGGCCATGTGGCGATTTCATCTATGGGGGTGACAGCAAATTTTCTCACGCTTAGTCGTGAGAAAATGCGTCATGCAGGGTGCCCCTGTGAGGGGAATGTCGCGAAGCGACAAGGGGTGTGCCGTCTGCGGCGAGCAAAAAAGCCCCCTATGAGTTTGTTCTTGTTTTTTTATATTACAATATATATAATATATAATATAGATAATATATTACATTACTATAAGGAGGCACATTTATGCCGGACGGATATGCCCACAAATACAACGGACAATGTGCAATGAATATAGCAGGCTACAAACCTCGCAACTGGTACGCTTTTGTGTGGGGCTGCAACGGGCCCGACCCACTGTATTTTTATCAGATGTACAATCCTTTACGCAAGATAAGTCTTTCGGATTTGGGCAGACGTATGCACACCGAAAAAACAGGCCTGTTTTTGCAGAATCTGTTCCGCTTTGCACAGACAAACGCCCAAAAGGACTTTTGTCTTGGCTTTTTGTGCCATTACGCTCTGGACAGTGTTATGCACCCTTATATAAACTACATCACCACTGCCTATGCACACCCATACAACAGGGAAAACGGCCACGGCTGGTTTGAAAGCAGTCTGGACAGTCACATCTCTCACAAGGAATGCGGCGACCCTGCCGCCCACCCAAACGCATACGCCCCAGAGATTAAAAAGATATATTTTGACCAGATTGTAACGCTTTTTAAGCAGGCTGTGGAGGCAACCTATACCGATGTGGAATACGACCGCAGCGAATATGTAAAGGTTTTTACCGATTACCGCAGAATAAAAAAGGGGTTATATTCTCCAAACCGAACAAAATTTTATTTTGCACGCCTTGCCGAAATCGTTTTAAAACATCCAAAAGGCCACATTTCCTGCCGTATGCAGCCCTGCACAGAAAAGATAGAAGATGTTGCAATATGGCGCAACAACCCAATGGGCTTTTTTTGCAATTCAACCATAGAAGAACTGTTTTGCCGTGCAAACCAGATGTCTGCCGATTATATAAAGATTGGGCTGGAATACTTTAACGGCGTGTACAGCGCAATGGATTTGCTGGAGGATATAGGCAACAAAAGTTATGTGACAGGCATAACCATAGATTAATAAAACTGCAATATAAATAAAAGTATGTCATTCTGAGTAGTGTAACTTTGAAGAATATTCTGGCTCTATGTAACAAAGATATTCTTCGGCTGCTCTCAGAATGACATTTTTGTTTTTATATTATACTTTTACAGAAAGCTAAGATAAAAGCTTATTCGCAGCTGCAGTTGTCTTCACCGCAGTTGGCTGCATAGGCACCGATGCTGCAGTCGCCTGTATAGGTTCCGCAGTCATTGGCACAACCATTGCCGCAGTCGCCTGTATAGCTGTTGCTGCAGCCGCAGTCATTGCCCCAGCCACAGCTGTATGCACAGCAGTTTGCACCGCCGCAGTCGGTATTGCAGCTGTTTGAATATGCACCGCAGCAGTTATTTGCACAGCCGCTGCTGTTTGTGCAGTCACAGCCGCCGTTATATCCGCAGCCGTTGCCGCCGCAGTCGGCATTTGCTGTGCTGAAGCAGTTTGTGCCGCTGCCGTTAAGGGAAATATAGTCCCTGTCGTCAAGGCAGGTGCAGATGTCACGGTCAAAACGGTCCAGAATGTTTATGGACGGTGCAGGGTAAGGGCGTATACCCTCTATCCATACATTTTCCAGTTTCCAAAGTTTATCCACCACACTGCCTCGTATGTGGGCAACATATCTGCTGCACCCATTGCATACCTCGCGGTAAACACGGCAGTTAAGGTTTATCACCATACAGCTGCCGTCTATATTTGGCAGCTCGTTTTTAAGCTGTGGCACCCTTTCGCCATTGGCAGCGCAGTAAAAATCCCGTATAACCTCGCTGCACAGCTGTACAGGTATGGCCATATAGCTTGGAGCACAGCAGCTGTTGCAGCTTTTTGTGCGCACAATTATCTGACCTTTGATAATTACCTTTACCCCTGGGCAGTTTGTGTCGCAGTCCACCAGTTCTTCACTGGCGTGGGTAACACGCAAAGATGCAAACTGAGTGTCGATGCCTCCTGCGCAGTCCACAAGGCCTGTGCAGCTGTTGATAAAGCTGCTCATGCTGGGCAGAACAATTTTTTCGTCAATGCGGCGGCTGGCAATGCACCGCACATTTTTTGCACAGATATCCAGATATTCGCTGGCAAGGCCTGGCTCGGTAATGCCAAATTTTAATTTATTCTGGTTTAAAAAGTCCTTACAGTTTCGCTGGTCAAAGGTCATAGACAATTTCCTCCATGAATATTCACTATAAAAACAATGACATTGTCGGCAAAAAGCTTTTGGGCGTTCTGCTGTCATATTAATTTTATGCAGGGAGGCTTATCCTTGTGTCAAAAAGCTGATTTTAAGGCAAAAAAGGCTTTCCATAACTTTTTTGAATATGTAATTGTACACAAAAAAACAAGGGCAAAAGCCTGTCTTTAAATTTGATTTTTTGCAATATTGTGCACTATTGTTGTGCAAAACGCTGAAAATAGGCTTATTTTTTTGACAAAAGTGTGCTGTTAGTGCTATAATCGTTGTCGGTGCTGAAAAGCATCAGACTGAAAATTGATTATAAAACAAGCAACTGGCAAAAATTACAGTATATAAACCCAAACACAAATCCAAAGGTTATTTTTATAGCACTGAAAAACGGTGTGCCTTTGGCTTTATCACAAAAGGAGATTATATGGCAAAGATTATGAACAGATTTTTGTTGTGTCTCTATGACAACCGTCACCGCCTTGGCTGTATGGCTGTGTGCGTGGCAATTCTTGGTTGTATGAGCTATATGACATTTAATCTGTTAAACGTTGTAACTGTCCAGGACGCAACCAGCAGCAAAACAGTGGTAACACTGTTTAAAGACCAGGATAAGCTTTTATCCCTTGCAGGCTACGCACCAGATGATGACAATCAGGTTCTTTACACTACATTTCCCGACAGATACACAAACATTACAATAACAGAAGGCTTTGATGTGCCGATAAATGTTGACGGCACAACAGTAAATGCCCACATCCACCACGGCACTGTTGCCACCTGTCTTGAAAACGCAGGGGTTATCCTTGGCGAACACGATTATACCGAGCCAAGCCTTAACAGCCCTGTGGACGAAAACAGCTCTATAAGAGTTTACCGCGTGGAATACCGCGACAACGTTTATGAAGAAGCAATCCCTTACGGCACAGACTACCGTGCAAACAGCCTTATCTACCGCTTTAAAAACCGCCAGTATGTGCTGCGCGAAGGCGTGGAAGGCATGAACCTTGTAACCTACCGTGAAAGATATGTTGACGGTGAGATGGAAAGCGCACTTGTAACAAAGATTGAAACCGTGCGCGAACCTGTTAACCAGCTGGTGCTTAAATATGCACCAGAGCCAATCTCTCCGCTGGAAGCACCTGCAGGCGTTGAAATTGTAAACAACGTGCCAACAAGATACAAACAGGTTATAAGCAGCGTGCCTGCAACAGGCTATTACTCTGCACGCGGCAAAGGCGCAAGCGGCCTTGGTCTTTTCTACGGCTCGGTAGCGGTTAACCCAAATGTTATCCCTTATGGCTCAAAGCTGTACATCACCAGCCCTGACGGACAGTTTGTTTATGGCTTTGCAATTGCAACCGACACAGGCACTGCACTTATGCAGGGCATTATAGGCGTTGACCTGTTCTACGAAACCTACAAGGAATCCAGCCTTAACTGGAAAAACACAGTAAATATTTATATTATTGAATAATTAAAAAGAAAAGCTGACCTGAAAATCAGGTCAGCTTTTTTGTTTGTCCATATACAATTTTGTCATTCCGAGCGCAAGCGAAGACTCTCTCTGATTTTACATAATTACAGCCAGCCGCCAGTTTGCCCTGACCGCGAGACACTTCACTGCGTTCAGTGTGACAGATTTTTATCTTTTAAAAAGCCCCTTTTTCTTTTCTTCCCACAAAGGCAGTACATCGGTATAAACCGCCTGTACCTTGGGGCTGATATATTTGTCCAGATGCAGACAGCCAAAATACCATTTTTCGTACTGAACGGTATTTGCAACCGTGTCAAAAAAGTCCATACATTCGCTGTAAAAGTTGCTTTCCAGATTGATAAAGCGGTTTATCCTGCCGCTTGGCATGTGGGTTAAAATATAGTCAACACTGTTATTGTTAAGATTTAAATTTGCAGTGCAGCGGTTAAAATCCTTTTGGCAAGGGTCATTTTGAGACACAATTATATCCGCATCGTAGCTGTCACAGCCACCAAAGCACAAAAGCTTTTTGCCTTCAATTTCCAGCACTGTGCCGCGAGGAATATAGTATATTTTATCCTTTGCAATTTCATGGCAGTGGGCACCGCCAAATTTGACATCCTGATACTGCATCAGCTTTTCAAAATTTTCGTTTAATCCGTCGATAAACATAATGCGAAAAGGCAGTTTTGCCAGCTTTTTGATGTTTTTTTCGGTTTCGGCATCATCTTTCCAGATAAAGCCAAAATCTCCCAGCACAAAAAGAGTGTCGGTTTTTTTAAGCTTTTTGATCTGCTTTGCATCAAAGCGCTCCATATCGCCGTGGGTGTCTGCTGTAACAAAAATCATTATAATTTTCCTTTATTTATTGACAATTTTATGATATAACAACCTGGCGGAATTGCTTTGCAATTCAAAGCTGCGCTCTGCTGTGTTTTCAACCCAGCCGCCAGAACGTTGAAACACAAGGTTAACAAAGCGTGATTTGCTTATTCACAACTTTGTGATATAACAACCTGGCGGAATTGCTTTGCAATTCAAAGCTGCGCTCTGCTGTGTTTTCAATCCAGCCGCCAGAACGTTGAAACACAAGGTTGACAAATCGTGATTTGCTTATTCACAACTTTGTGATATAACAACCTGGCGGAATTGCTTTGCAATTCAAAGCTGCGCTCTGCTGTGTTTTCAACCCAGCCGCCAGAACGTTGAAACACAAGATTAACAAAGTTTGATTTACTTATTCATATCTTTGTGTTATAATCATTAGTTAAGAAAAAGATATAAAATGGCATACTGTATGCCGTCTTTAACTATAAATTATTAAGTATTAAATCATAAATTTCAAGGATTGTCTATATGAAAAATTTCTTTAAAAAGCTTGGGGCATTATGCATTGCCCTTGTTATAACGGTAGCTGTGCCGATATCTGCCAATGCAGCAGAAAGCGCAAGGTATGAACTGCCTTTTGAAAGCAGCGCCGCCAGCTATCTGCTGGTAAGCCTTGATACAGGGGAAGTTGTTTTTGAAAAAGACGCACATACCCAGCGCACACCTGCATCCCTTACAAAAATGCTTACCACCTATGTGGCGATGAAATATACCGATGACCTGGATGCAACCACCGTTACCCAGACCACACGCCACACCGACGAACTGTACGGTATGAACAGCTCTACCGCTGATATCCGCAACGGTGAAACCCTGACAATGCGTCAGCTTTTGTATGCAATGATGCTGCCAAGCGGCAACGAAGCGGCAAATATGGTGGCAGACCATATCGGCAACGGCAGCAAAAGCAACTTTTGTATGCTTATGAACACCGAAGCAAAACGCATTGGCTGCACAAACACAAACTTTTCCAACCCCCACGGTCTGTTCAGCGACAACCACTGGACAACCGCTTGGGATATGTATCTTATTGCAAAGGCCTGCTACGAAACACCTGGCTTTATGGATATTGCCACAACGGTGCACTACTATCTGCCTGCAAACACACGCCACGCAGACAAATATCTTATCAGCAGCACCGTGCTTATGCAGAACAAAAGCTATCCAAGCCTTTACCGTGATTATATCAAAGGCATAAAAACAGGCTCCACCGAAGAAGCTGGCCGCAACTTTGTAACAGTGTGTGAAGCCGACGGCGAAAGATATATCCTTGTGGTTATGGGGGCACCTTATTACAACGAGGACGGAACCCAGAACAAAACAGGTGCATTTGTTGCTGCGGCGGAGATTATGGACCACTTTTTCAGCGAGTACAGCCTTAAGCCTGCAAATGGTCTTGAAGCACCTGTAACCGAAGTTGCAATGCGCTATGTTAAAGATAAGGACAATCTGCTGCTTTACCCCAAAAGCGAGATATACAGTGTTCTGCCCAACAGTGTGGACGAAAGCGCATTCCAGAAAATTTTTGATGTGCCCCAGCAGGTGTATGCACCTATAAATGCAGGGGACGTTGTGGGTACAGTAAGCTATTATATTGCAGGTGATCTTGTGGGCACCACCGAGCTTATTGCAGCCGAAAGCTACGAAAGAGATACACTTATTTATCTTATAGAAAAGCTTAAAGAGATTGTGACCAGCCTTTATTTTAAAGTGGTTGTTGTTGTTACCGTTGTGCTGATAATTGCACTGCTGGGCTTCCGCTATTGGCTGGGCAAAAAATATGAGAAAATGCAGAAAATACACCGCTCTACTAAGAGATAACGGATAGTACCGTACTCATAGGGGACTTTGTTGCTCGCCGCAGACGGCACACCCCTTGTCACTTCGTGACATTCCCCTCACAGGGGAACCCTGCATGACGCATTTTTTCACGACAAAGCGTGAGAAAATTTCTGTCACCCACCATAGATGAAGCCGTCACATGCCCTTCGGCGTGACGGGCGCACCAGATTTTATAAATTACAAATATAAAAAATATACAGGAAAGGCAAATATTATGGAAAGAAAATCTTATCAAGTAAAAGACCCACGCAATTTATCCATCCTCACCGACTTTTACGAGCTGACAATGGCAAACGGTATCTTTCAGAGTCCTTTGAGAGATATTGTGTGCGTATACGACGTGTTTTTCCGCCGTGTGCCTGACCAGGGCGGCTTTGCAATCTTCTGCGGTCTGGAACAGGCTATAGATTATCTTGAAAATTTAAGCTTTACAGACGGAGATATTGAATATCTTCGCAGCAGGGGTATTTTCTGTGAAGAATTTTTGGATTATCTGCGCAATTTTGAGTTTAAGTGCAACGTTTGGGCAATGCCTGAGGGCACACCAGTGTTCCCTAAAGAACCAATGATGGTGGTGGAAGGCCCTGCAATTCAGGCACAGATGCTGGAAACAGCCCTGCTTATACTTATGAACCATCAGACACTTATTGCAACCAAGGCAAACCGCATTGTGCGCAGCGCAATGGGCCGTCCTGTGCAGGAGTTTGGTGCAAGACGTGCACAGGGTGTTGACGCAGCAAACTATGGCACACGCGCCTGCTATATCGGCGGCTGTGTGTCTTCTTCCAACACAATGATGGAACGCGATATGCTTATCCCTGCAGGGGGCACAATGGCACACGCATGGGTGCAGATGTTCCCTAATGAATACGAAGCATTTAAAACCTTTGCCGAAAAATATCCTGACAGCACAGTGCTGCTTATAGATACATACAACGTGCTTAAAAGCGGTATCCCTAACGCTATCAAAGTGTTTGACGAGGTGCTTAAACCAATGGGCAAACGCCCTGTTGGCGTGCGCATTGACAGCGGCGACATTGCTTACCTTTCCAAACAGGCAAGAATTATGCTGGACGAGGCTGGATATCCTGACTGCAAGATTGTGGCTTCCAACTCTCTTGACGAATACATTATCCGTGACCTGCTTATCAACGATGCAAAAATCGACAGCTTTGGTGTTGGCGAATGTATGATCACCAGCAAAACAACACCTGTGCTGGGTGGCGTGTACAAGCTGACTGCCGTTAAAAAAGCTGACGGCAGCTACGAACCAAAAATCAAGATAAGCGCAAGTATCGAAAAGGTTACACTGCCATACAAAAAACAGGTTTACCGCATATTTGATAAAGAAACAGGCATGGCAAAGGCAGACTATATCTCTATCTGGGATGAAAATGTAGACCTTGAACCAAGCGAACTTACAATCTTCAGCCCAACAGAGCCTTGGAAACGCCAGACACTTACAAACATCGAACTTAAACCACTGCTTGTGCCAATCTTTGTAGACGGCAAAAAGGTTTACAACGAGCCTTCTCTTGAAGAAATAAAAGCCTTCTGCGCACAGCAGATTGACAACCTTTGGGACGAAGTTAAACGTCTGGAGTATCCGCACATCTACTATGTGGACTACAGCGAAAAACTGTGGCTTGAACAGATGAGACTTCTCAATGAGAAGCAGAATGGATAACCTGTACTCATAGGGGGCTTAGTTGCTCGCCGCAGACGACACACCCCTTGTCACTTCGTGACATTCCCCTCACAGGGGAACCCTGCATGACGCATTTTTTCACGACAAAGTGTGAAAAAATTTGCTGTCACCCCCATAGATGAAATCGCCACATGCCATACGGCGTGGCGGATATGTAAACTGTTGAAAATCCTTCATATAAAACGGAGATTTATGTCAGAACAAAAAAAGAGCGGCACAGGGCCGCTGGATTTGCTTGTATCAATATTTAAATATTCAATAGCCACATGGGTTAACTTTATTATATACGGTTCGTCCCTGTTGCTTGTTGCCTGGTTTATCCCTGCAGATATATGGGGCCAGCTGGATATCTTTATATCCACATCCACTTTGATAATGAACATCTGCATACTTGGGCTGGACCAAAGCTTTATGCGCTTTTTTAACGAGCCCCCAAGCCCACTGGACCAGCGCGGCCTTTTGGGCAGCTGTTTTGGCATTTCGGCAATATGCCTTGTGGTTACAGGGGTATTCTGCTTTGTGGTTTGTCCGCAGCAGCTTTTAGGTGTTTTCTTTACCGAAAGTCTGCCGAACATCTATGTGGCTTATCTGTTTGTCAATGCCTTTATGGCAATGGTGGGCAGATATGTTAACCTTGTTTACCGCATGAGCGGCAGCATAAAGCTGTACACACTGGAAAGTGTGCTTATGCAGTTTTTTACCAAGGTGTTCTTTATCTTTGGCGCTTTGTTCAGCACACAGCTTAACACCCTTGTGCTTTGGGCTGTGGGTGGTATGACCGCATTTGGTCTGCTGTTCCTTTTTGTTATCCGCAAGGATATCACCTTAAGCCCAAATGTGCTGTTTACCAAAGCAAACCGCCAGCTTTTGCCTTATGGCCTTGCGCTGATGCCAACTGCTGTTATGCTGTGGCTTAACAGCCTTTTCAGCAAGGTTTATATCAGTAAAACAATCGGCAACACCCAAGCTGGTGTGTTCAGCATGGTAAGCACAATTTCCAACGTTGTGGCTATCATTCAGGCAGGTTTTGCAACATTCTGGAGCGCATTTATCTATGCCAACTACAAAACCGAGCAGGAAAAAATCAAGCAGGTGCACGATTATCTTACCTTTGTTATTGTGGAGTTTTTCTGTGTGCTGGTTATCTTTGAAGATGTTATCTTCTGGATTTTGGGCAACGAATATGCCGCTGGCAAGGCAGTATTTCCTGTTATGGTGCTGGTGCCTGTGTTCCTTATTATCAGCGAAACCACCGTTTACGGCATTTCCATTGCCAAAAAACCGATTTTTGACACTATCGGTATAGGATTGTCGGTGGTTACAAATATACTTTTCTGCTTTGTTCTGGCACCAAAATACCAGCTTTACGGCGTGTGCCTTGCACTGTGCCTGTCAAACCTTGTTATGTTTGTTTTCCGCACGGTTATTGCGCAAAGGCTGTACTGCTCAATCCCAAGCTATCTGCGCACCACAGTTGTGTGCTGTCTGCTGTTTGTAATAACCTTTTTTGGCACAATCTGGGCAGACAATTTTGCTCTTAAAGCTGTGGCAGGCGTTGCGGGTATGGCTGTTTATGTGGTTATCTACCGCAGACAGCTGGCAAATGCCGTGGCGCTGGGCAAAGAGGTGCTGAGCAAATATCTTAAAAAATAATTATATTAAAAAATGTCATTCTGAACTTTCAGAATGACATTTTAGTTTTCGCTGTTTTTTAAAACCTCAAAATTTTTTAGATTGTCTTCTTCACTTTCAACATAAAGCTGCTCACATAGTTGCTGAATTTCCTGCAAATCGTTAATAACATCGGTTATCTTGTTAAATAATTTATAGTACATCGTTTTGTAATCTGCCATAATATTCACCTCCACAATGAATTATGCCATGATTCTTGCCAAAAATCAATGGCAAGAATTTTGCCAAGTATAATTTATTCAGGTGATTAATTTGATTTTTACAAGATTAAAAGATTTGCGTGAAGACCACGATTATACTCAGCAGCAGCTTGCAGAAATGCTGTTTATAAACCGCAGAACATATTCTTCCTACGAGACAGGTATGGCGGGTTTGCCTGTGGAAATACTTATAAAACTGGCAGATATTTATGGCACAACCACAGATTATATTTTAGGCAGAACAGATATTAAATAACAAAAAGCCAATTTTAGAACACCATATATTAAAACAACAAAAAATGTCATTCTGAGTTTTTCAGAATGACATTTTTTATGTATAAGGATTTAAATTTAAAATAAATTTACATATTCAGCATTGCCAAAGCAACCATAATCATGCCCAAAGCGGTGAACTGGCGTTTGGAAAGTTTCTCTTTAAACAGTACAAGGCCTGCAAGGGTAACCACCACAATGCAGCCAACGCTGAAAGTTGGAAACACCACAACAGCAGGCAAGGTTTTAAGTGCAATAAGTACAAACTTACTGGAGAGATAGTTTGGTATACCTACAATAAGGCCAAAGAAAATTTCCCAGCCGCCAATTTTTTGTTTTTTGCGGGCAGTAACTCCAAGACAGAGAATGCAGGCGGTAAGGAAGATAAAGAACAAAAAGCTTTCGGTAAGGTCATGGCTGCCCCATTCTTCGTGGAATTTGCTCATTACATCGCCAAGGCCTGCAAGCACAAGCAGTGCGATAAGCAGACCAATTTTAAAGTTTTTATTTTCGCCGCCTTTTTTGTCGCTGTTGATAAGGATGATTGCGCAGATGGCAATGACAAAGCCGATAATCTGCAGCACCTGCGGGCGTTCGCGGAATATGATAACCGATGCAGTGGTTGGCACCAGCAGACCAAGCTTCATAAAGGTTGCAGGCAGCACAACGCCATTTTCCTTGATATTGTGCTGCAGCAGCAGAAAACTGCCAAGGTATGCAAATCCGCCTATGATGCCCAAAAAGATGGCAACATCCATGCTTGGATGGGGGGTAAACACTTTTGCAGCACCTGCGTCAAAAAATGCCACCAAAGTGCAGCATACATAGTTCATTGCCAAAGTGGCTGTATCGCCTTTTACATATTTTTCACTGATGCGCAAAAGTATACTCAGCATACTGCTGAAGAGAATACCTATTATAAGATAGAACATAAATTTGCTCCGTTAAATATAAAATGTAGGTTATATTGGTAGAAGATTTATAAAACACATTTAAATCAAAGGGGCGAACAGTGTCCGCCCGCTGAGAATTATAAGGTTAAAAATTATATCTTTATACGTTAAAGCGGAAAAGTGTTACGTCGCCGTCTTTCATAACATATTCCTTGCCTTCGCTGCGCACAAGGCCTTTTTCCTTTGCAGCAACCATACTGCCGCAGGCCATAAGGTCGTCAAAAGCGATAATTTCGGCGCGGATAAAGCCGCGTTCAAAGTCAGAATGGATTTTGCCTGCAGCCTGCGGTGCTTTTGTGCCGCGGGTGATTGTCCATGCACGCACTTCTTCAGGACCTGCTGTAAGATAGCTGATAAGGCCAAGCAGTGTGTAGCTTTCTTTGATAAGGTTGTCCAGGCCGCTGGTTGTAAGGCCAAATTCTGCAAGAAATTCTTTCTTTTCTTCTTTTTCCATATCTGCAACGTCTTCTTCTATCTTTGCACAGATAGGCATGCAGCCGCTTTTGTCTGCTTTTGCTTTTTCCACAACAAGCGGATAATATGTGTTGTTTTCGATGCCGTCCATAACATCTTCTTCGCTTAAGTTGCAGGCATAGATAACAGGTTTTGCGCTGAGAAGCGGCATTTCGTAAAACCATTCTTTTTCGTTGTCGCTGTTAAGTTCAAAGCCGCGTGCGTTTTTGCCTTCGCCCAGCCATTCTGCCAGTCTTTCCAGCATTTCAAGGCAGTCACCCAGCTTTTTGTCGCCTTTCATTGCCTTTTTGGTTCTGTCAATGCGTCTTTCAACAATTTCAAGGTCGGACAGAACAAGCTCAAGGTCAATTGTTTCAATATCACGGATTGGGTCAACACTGCCTTCAACGTGGATAATATCTGTGCTGTCAAAGCAGCGCACCATGTGGATGATTGCGTCAACCTCACGGATATGGCTGAGGAATTTGTTGCCAAGACCTTCGCCATGGCTTGCGCCTTTTACAAGGCCTGCAATGTCAACAAATTCTATGATAGCAGGTGTATATTTTTTAGGGTTGTACATCTCTGCCAGTTTATCAAGTCTTTCATCAGGCACAGCAACAACGCCAACGTTTGGCTCTATTGTGCAAAACGGAAAGTTTGCACTCTGTGCGCCTGCATTTGTAATTGCATTGAAAAGTGTACTTTTGCCAACGTTTGGCAAACCTACGATACCAAGTTTCATATATATAATTCCTCCTGTTTAAAGGGCATAATTCAACATATATATCATACTATAATTTAAAATGGTTGTCCACAGATTTGCGGCAAATAAAAGATAAAAAATGCTTTCCTCAGCAAAGATGCCAAAGAAAACATTTTTTGTTTTTGTTGAAATAAGATTTGTTTTTTATCCGTACATTTTACGCTTCACAATCTTTTAAATATCCTGCTCCACAGACTGTTTTTATCTGCCTGCTGTGCGTCTGCTGTATTGGCAGAACATCCGCAGGCGGTTTGTTCTTCTGCAGGGGTGCTGTTTTCTTCTGTTGGCAGAGTGGCGATAAAATCCAGCACAGGTGTGTTGTAAAGGCTGAAATCCTTTTGACTGTGAAAACTGTCGTAATAGCTTTTTGCTGCTGCACACATACGCAAACAGAACTGCTCAATGTCAATACGTATATCCAGCACGTCTTCATTCTGCTGTGCAGTGTTAAGGCCGCATACCGAGCTGCCGCAGTTTACCCCAAGGTGAAAACGCACACCTTCGCTGCCTTCTTCGTTGATAAAGCCTTTGTTCTGATGCAGATATTCGCATCTTAACTGCCAGCAGCGTTCGCCGCAGATGTAGGATTTTTCGTCCGCTTCATTGAGTTTAAAAAAATCTGCGGCATATCTGTCAAACCAGCGGATATACTGGCCGCCCACGTCCCTTGTCGGCTTTTTCTGGCGGTCCAGCATTACGCGGCCGTCACGGTATTTTTTTACAATTTCAGGAAAGGCAATGCCGCCGCATATATCGGGCAGGGTAAGTGCAAGGGCAAGGGCAGACTGCCAGCGCTTGTCGGCAACATTAAGTTCTATTTCTTCAATTCGGTGCAAAAATGTAAAACTGGCATCTGTAAGACTCATAAAAAGAACCTCGTTTTATAGTTATAAAACAATTATAAAATAAGGCATCTGTACTGTCAACAAGACTATAACTGTGACTGAATTACAGAAAGATTGTGTAAAATATATTATCATATAGCCATAAGATAAAAACATATATAAAAACAAGGGGGCCATACTATGAGACTTAAAGATAAAGTTGCTATAATCACAGGGGGCAGCCGTGGCATCGGCTTTGCAACAGCAGATAAATTTTTGGCCGAAGGCGCAAAGGTTATCATTGCAGCCAGCAGTCAGCAGTCGGCAGATAAGGCTGTGGCAAAACTTAAAGAAAAATATCCTGACAGCGTTATCGACGGCATCAGCCCAAACCTTGCTGACCTTGAAAGCGTAAAGGAAGCCTTTATGCTTATAAGTATCAAATACGGCTGTGTGGATATTCTTGTCAACAACGCAGGTGTAAGCGAGAGCACACCGTTTATGGAATATACCGAAGAAACCTTTGACAAGGTTATGGATTTAAACGTTAAAGGCGTATTCAACGCAACAAGGGCGGCCATAAACTGCATGGCTGCAAGGGGCACAGGGGTTATCCTTTCCACTTCGTCAATGGTAAGCATCAGCGGCCAGCCAAGCGGTTTTGCCTATCCTGCCAGCAAATTTGCAGTTAACGGCCTTACTGTTTCTCTTGCAAGAGAGTTGGGCCCAAAAGGTATACGCGTAAACGCAGTTGCCCCAGGCATTATCGAAACAGATATGATGAAAGCTGTGCCGCAGGAGGTTATTCAGCCAATGATAAACAACATTCCGCTGCGCCGCATAGGAAAACCAGAAGATATTGCCAATGCCTTTGTATTCCTTGCCAGTGACGAAGCCAGCTATATTACAGGTGTGGTGCTGAGCGTGGACGGTATGGCAAGAACATAGTGATAAAATCACTTTAAATTTACAGTATTTGGGTTATAATATAATCAGAAAAGCAGAAAGGGGACAATTTTATGGCAGCATTGAATATAGATAAAAATAAATTTGAACAGCTTATAAACGGTGACAAACCTGTATTGGTGGACTTTTGGGCACCATGGTGCGGGTACTGCCGCAGAATTGGCCCTGCGTTTGATAAAATTGCAGACCAGTACAGCGATGTGCTGGAGGCAGTTAAAATAAATATCGATGACGAAGAAGCGCTTTCTGACGCACAGGGCATTGATATTATCCCTGCCCTTATCCTTTACAAAAACGGCAAGGCGGTTGCGTCGGTGGTTAACCCATCTTCCAAAGCAGCAATCGACAGCTTTATTGCAGAAAATATCTGACAGGAGACAACAGCTATGACAAATGTTTACGATATAATTATAATCGGCGGCGGTCCTGGCGGCTACACAGCGGCCCTTTATGCGGCAAGAGCAGGCCTTAAGGCGCTGGTGCTGGAAAAACTTTCGGCAGGGGGCCAGATGGCTTTGACACATCAGATAGACAACTATCCTGGCTTTGAAGAAGGCGTTGACGGCTTTGATTTGGCGTTAAAGATGCAGCAGCAGGCCGAACGCTTTGGCGCACAGACCGAATATGCCGAAGTAAGCGAAATGGACCTTAATGCCAATCCAAAGGTTATAAAAACCAGCGAAGGCGATTTTTACGGCAAAACTGTTGCTATAGCCACAGGCGCAAGTCCAAGAGAGCTTGGCCTTGCCGAAGAACAAAGCCTTATCGGCCGCGGCGTTGCCTACTGCGCATCCTGCGACGGTATGTTCTACAAGGGCAAAACCGTTGTTGTGGTTGGCGGCGGCAATACAGCTGCAGCAGATGCACTGCTGTTAAGCCGTGTGGCAAAAAAGGTTATTGTTGTGCACCGCCGTGACACACTGCGTGCAACAAAAATTTATCACCAGCCCCTTATGGATGCCGAAAACGTGGAATTTTGCTGGAACAGCACAGTTAAAGAAATTCTCCACGATGGCAAGGTGACAGGCATTGTTGTAAAAGATGTAAACAGCGGACAGGAAAAACAGATAGACTGTGACGGCGTGTTTGTAAGCATTGGCCGCAAACCTGCAACCGAGCTGGTTAAAGACCAGATTCAGCTGGACAAAGGCGGCTATATCATTGCAGACGAAAGCACCAAAACAAACATAAACGGTGTTTTTGCGGTGGGAGATGTGCGCACAAAGCAGCTGCGTCAGGTGGTTACAGCAGTTTCTGACGGCGCAGTGGCAGCCTTTATGGCAGAAGAATATCTGGCCGAAAATTAATACAGCTCCATAATTATACCCTCATAAATAAAGTAAGCGTCATATCCACTGCACAGTTGGCGGATATGACACTTATTTTTTGTGCGGATATCAAATGATATTGTTCAGCAAAAAAATACACGGCCATTAAGGCCGTGTAAAAAAGGTTGAATGAAAAATTATAAATTTGGCTTTATATATTTAAAGAATTATTCTTCGCTGAACATATCTTTGCCTACGCCGCAAAGTGGGCATTCAAAATCTTCAGGAACATCTTCCCATTTTGTGCCAGGTGCAATACCTGCTTCTGGGTAACCCAAAGCTTCGTCATATTCCCAACCGCATACGTCACATTTAAATTTCATAATATATATCCTCCGTTTGTTTTGTATTTGTTTTATTTGTCTTTATTATACACATCAAAACATGATATTTCTGTGATAAAGTCACTCTATAAATAAAAAATCTGAACGACACAAAAATATTGTTCCGATAAATGTTTATTCAATAATTTCTTTAAGCACTGCTTCGGCCATTGCCTTGTAGCCTGCTGCGCTTGGGTGCAGATGGTCACCGCTGTCAAACTGCGGCAGCATTGCAGTTGGGCGGCTTGGGTCACGCACTGCCGCATCAAAATCAACAAATCCGTCAATAAGGTTGGTGGTGCGTATCCACTGGTTTATCTCGCTGCGCATCTGTTCGCGGAATGGTGCGTATGTGCGCCAGCCTTCGATTGGCAGCAGTGTGCCCACATAAACACGGTAGCCATAGCTGCGTGCAAGGCCAATGTAATATTTTAAACCGTCTATCAGCTGGTCAACGGTTGGCAGGTCGCTCATAGGACGAAACATATTTATATCGGTGCCTACAGGGTGAATGATATCGTTTATTCCCTGCTGGATAATAACCGTATCTGCGCCGTCGGTTGGCACCTCGTGGTCAAAGCGGTTTTCGCCCTTAAGGCCGTAGGACTCGTATGTAATGCACTCATACTGGCGCAGAATGCGGCTGCCGCTGGTTGCACGGCGGATGATTGCAGTGCTGCTGTGGCCTTCTTCCCTGCAGCGCAGGGTGAGATAATCAGGCCAGTCCTGTGCGGTAATGCTGTCTCCGTAGCAGACAACCGTGCGGTTGCTGCTTTGGGTGTAAACCGAAACGTTGCTCAAAAAGTAAAAGTAATGGGTGCTGCGTGATATATCCACAGGAAACATCGGTGAATATGCCTGGTCCCCCAAAGCATATCTGCCGATGGTAAGCGGCCCTGTTGTAAACACCACCGAGCGCATCTGGGTGTAATCTTCCAGGTAAAAGCTTACATCAAACATACTTTGTGCTTTGACATAACATTCCACAGCGTCACTTACAGCCCTTTCCCCTGCAGGTATGGTCACGCTTTCGCAGCCGTTAAAGGTTGCGGTGTAAAAGCGGTTATCCACCAGCAGAGAAGTCTTTGCAATTGTTATTGGCTCGGTGCCGCAGTAGTTGTCAAATGTAAGGCGCACAGCCTGTCCCTCAAAATGAGAGTAGACAGGATACCGCAGGGTTATGTTTTTGCTGAATGTTTCGGGGCGGTTTTCGGCAATGGAAACGGCATTGCCCCACACCGATGCCCAGTGCATTGTCTGGTTATTCACGTTGCACACTCCTTATTTATATATCTATATAAATACTATACATTAAATAAATAAAAATATCTACTCAAAATCTTCAACCTTTGCCGCCAATGGTTCTTCCAGCATTTCAGGATTTTTCATAAACTTGCGCAGCATGCGCAGACTGTTTGCAAAGTACAGCCCATCGCAGAAGCGTTCGTCGCTTACAAGGCCAAAGCCCATGTGTTTTTCCTGCACAATTTCGCCGTTTTTAACCACAGGTATGCGTTTTTCCTTGCCCATTGCAAAAAACAGCCCTGTTGTACCAAAGTTGTATGTGTGGTGAAAAATATGGTTTATCCCCAAAGATTTAAGGTTGGTAACAAAGAATGATGTGTGGAACGGGCTTAACTCCACAATTGCTTTTGGCATAATGCTGTGTTTGTCCATCCACATAAGTGTATCCACCACAAACTTGATAAGAAAGGACGGTATGCCGTGCATAAGTGTGCGCAAAAGCTTGTCGGTGCCGTTTTCTTCGGTGCGGTGCACAGTTTCTTTTGCAATTCTCTGGTTTATCATCTGTGCAATTTCGTCAATTGTTTCGGTGCCTTCAAAACACATTTTTATAGTTGTGCCCTCCGAGTCATTTCGCAAAGTTGGGTGCACCACAAAACTGACCCAGATTTTTGGGCGCGCATAGATGCGGCCGTTCATACAAAAACGGTTAAGCTGTGGGCGCAGTGCAATAAGGCGCACAATTGCAGCGATAAGAATGTGCATATAACCAAGCTTAAGGCCCTGTGCCTCTTTTTCTTTTATGTATCTGTCCCAAGGCTCGCAGTTAAAGGTATCCTCGTACATATTCATACTGTCGCTGCGTGTTTTCATAACATAAGGCATTATCATCTGTATAGGTGCAAGGTTTTTGATGCGTCTGCCGTCAGGTCTTTTTCCAAACATAAAATTCTCCTTGTATATTAAATTTGTCGTGCTTCACAATTCTTTCACATATTATACACAATTATACAAAAGTTGACAATCTTTGCCAACAGCAATATATCATACAAAACAGGCAAATATTGCGTTTTCTGCATTATATTTGCTTTAATTGTTCACATTTATATGGTACAATAATTTTATATACAGCGATTAATGCTCCACGGGAGGTTTAATATGGATAAAGAAAAAATTCTTATTGTAGATGACGACCGCAACATCTGCGAGCTGCTGCGCCTTTATCTTGAAAAGGAAGGCTACGAAACATACCTTGCACACGACGGTGAGACAGCGGTAAATATGCACGCCGAAATGGACATAGACCTTGTGCTGCTGGATGTTATGATGCCGCATGTTGACGGCTGGGAAGCCTGCCGCCGCATACGCGCAAAAAAAGAAACACCTATTATTATGCTTACAGCAAAGGGCGAAACCTTTGACAAGGTGCTTGGCCTGGAGCTTGGTGCCGATGACTATATTGTAAAGCCTTTTGACACAAAAGAGGTTGTGGCACGCATCAAGGCGGTACTGCGCCGTACAGGCCGCACAACCGCTGCAAAAAGCGACGCCAACGAAGGCGAACTGGTGTTTGATGACCTGGTTATTAACATAACAAAATACGAGCTTAAGGTGCGTGGCGAGGTTGTGGACACACCGCCAAAAGAGATGGAGCTTTTGTACTACCTTGCAAAAAACTACAACAAGGTGTTTACACGCGATGCCCTGCTGGACGAGGTTTGGGGCTTTGAATATTACGGCGACAGCCGCACAATAGACGTGCACATCAAACGCCTGCGTGAAAAACTGGAGGGTGTAAGCGAAAGCTGGTCACTTAAAACAGTATGGGGCGTTGGCTATAAGTTTGAAGTTAAGGAATAGACATATCTTTAAACAAAAAAACGGAGACAATCGGCCGATTGTCTCCGTTATATTTTTTGCGATACACAATAAAACTGTTTTTCAGCTATAGCTTAAAACAGCCCTGCTGCAATAACACCAACTGCAAACACAAGTGCAATAATACAGCTGAAAAGGGCTATAATAAGTGTTGCTCTTGCGTAGGAACGTTTGTTTATGTTATTATCTTGAACAGCAAGATATATAAGATAGATGATATTTACAACAGGCAGGCTGGCAATTACCATCATCCAGATAAAGTCAACTGTGGAAAGAGGAACTTCTTTTTTTGATTCTTCTTTGATTTCTTCCGCTGCAGCAGTATAGGCGTTTGTGGCAGTATTCTGCTGGTTGCCTGATGCAGATGTATAGGTGTGCTGGTTATAGTCTGGCGCTGTGTACTCGGTTTTATATTGCGCTTCTTTTGCTGCTTCCTTTTCAGCAAAGGACGCATCTTCCTGTGAAAGTTCTTTCAGCTTTTCAAAAACAGTGTTTTCTTCTGTTTTAACTTCTTCAGATGCTGTAAAAACAGGTTCAGCTTTTGGCATTTCGGGCTGTGGCTGCACTTCCTGCACAGGCTGGGTTTTCTGCAGATATTTTTCTATTTCAACTTTGGACAATCCGCAGCCGCCGCAGAAATTAGCTTCGGTATTTACGGGTCTTCCGCATCTTGGACAATACATAAAATCTACCTCCTTTGGTATTTATGGGTTGATTTTAACACAGATATGTGAAAATTAAAAGATATTTTGTATTATAAATAATTATTATGGAGAGATAAATGAGCAATATTCTTGAAAATCTTGACGAAATCAAGCTTACCCGCACACTTATTGCAGGTGTTGACTGCGGAGAATATGATATCGACAACTCTATGAACGAGCTGGAAAGCCTTTGTGAAGCAGGGGATCTGCAGGTGGTTTGCCAGGTTGTGCAGAAAAAAGACAACCCCGAAAAGAAATATTATTTTGGCGAAGGTAAAATGGCCGAAATAAAAGAGCTGTGCCAGTTTAACGATGTTGAGCTTGTGGTGGTTGACTGCGAGCTTACAGGCAGCCAGATAAAAAATATTTCGGATTTTCTGGGGCTGGAGGTTATCGACCGCACAATGCTTATTCTGGAGATTTTTTCCAAGCGCGCAACCACCAGCGAAGGCAAACTGCAAACAGAGCTTGCTCTGCTTAAATACAAGCTGCCAAGGCTTAGCGGCATGGGGGTAAGCATGTCCCGTCAGGGCGGTGGCGGTGCAGGCGGCGGCGGTGCACGCCGTGGCGCAGGTGAAACCAAGCTGG
>SVMV01000007.1 GCA_015067245.1 Oscillospiraceae bacterium
GTTGAATTTGTAGCGGTTATACGGCTTTTTCTGCTCCTTTCCTATAACTGCTTTTCAATTCACCACAAATGAGCCGCAGTCATATGTATTCGGGTGGAGAAACCACCCTTTACATATTACATCTCATTTTGAAGTATTTTTGGTTTCTCCGGAGAGAGCATTTTTGGATTTTTTATTGTTACAATACATATAAGGTTAAAGTTGCAACGTGACCTGCAAAGAAAACGATGGAGGACATCGGCTGGAAAAACGCTTTAGGCTGTGCATAGAGAGTATCTGCACTGATTTTGAGGGATGGGGAAAATCAGCGCAAAACTGCAGTTTCTGTAAAAGCAGATGGGATTCTGTAGGGGATAAACAGCCTTAACAAACCCGGGGCCGGCAATGCCGCGGGAGCGGGTAAAAAACCTTTTCAAAAGGTTTTGTCCCGCCAGGCGAAGCCGGCCCAGGCTTCCATAAGGTAAGTATTACCCTTATGGAAGCAAATGTAGCGGTAGCAGAAAAAGAGGTTTAAACAGATGTTCAGCCATAGAAAGAAAAAGCAGAAAGATATGCATCCATACGAAGCCCAAAAGCGGTTTTGCAGTGGTGTAAGCAAAGGTTTTCATTTAAAGGACAGCGTCAGGAGGTTAAACATGAAAGAAAGAATCAGCATCAAGGATAAGCCTACACTTACCATTGATGAAGCTGCAGAACTTTATAACATCGGCCAGCATAAACTGCGAGAACTTACAGATGACAGCAACTGCAATTTTGTACTATTTGTAGGCCGAAAAAAGCTTATAAAAAAGCGTCAGTTTGATGAATACATCGCAAAGGCTTATTCAATCTAATATGTAGTAAAAGGGAAAAGGGTATGTTATAATTGCAGTAATATATCCTTTTTCTGCCTGTTAAGGAAGGAGAATATAAATGGCAGAAAGAAGAAAAGACTCTAAAGGCAGAGTTTTAAAGGAAAATGAATCTCAGCGCTCAGATGGTATCTACTGTTACAGATGGAGAACATCAGACCACAAAAGACATTATATCTATGCAGGAACACTTGAAGAACTGCGAGAAAAAGAGAAAAAAGTACAAAGAGATGTAAGTGATGGAATCCGTGTTGATGCCCAGCGTGTTACACTGAATGATATATACGAGCTGTGGGTGGTTCTGAAAAAAGGATTGAAACACAATACTTTTACCAATTATCAGTATATGTATAATCAGTTTGCGAGAAATGATATCGGCAATATCAAAATTGTAAACCTTAAACGTTCTGATGTGCGCAGATTCTATAATCGTCTGATAGATGACAAAGGACTGAAAATCGCAACGATTGATAATATCCATACCGTTATACATCAGGTGTTGGATGTTGCGGTTGATGACGGTTATCTGCGAAACAATGTAAGTGACAATGCACTGAAAGAACTGAAAATGTCCCGCAATCTTTTTACCGAAAATCGAAAAGCACTTACTTTAGAAGAACAGCGTATTTTTCTTGAATATCTTCAAAAAACGCCACAATACAACCACTGGTATCCCGTATTTGCATTTATGCTTGGCACAGGCTTAAGAGTCGGAGAAGCTACGGGTTTAAGATGGTGTGATATTGATATGGAGAATGACAGTATCAGCGTCAATCACACTCTTGTATACTACAGCAGAGATAAAGGCCATTGCGGTTTTGCGGTAAATACACCTAAGACCAAAGCAGGTGAAAGAACAGTACCTATGATAGCAAGTGTAAAGGAAGCGCTGATGCTGGAAAAACAGTATCAGGAAGAAGCAGGGATACATAGCCGAGCACTGATAGACGGATTTACAGATTTTATATTTGTCAACCGATTTGGCGATGTACAGCATTACGGAACACTCAACAAGGCAATCAACCGCATAGTCCGTGACTGCAACAATGAAACACTGAACAATACAAAAAATATCGAAAAAGCAGTATTGTTGCCACATTTCAGTTGTCACACCTTGAGGCATACATTTACAACCAGATTGTGCGAATCGGGAATGAATGTAAAGGTAATTCAAGAAGTTTTAGGTCATTCGGACATTTCAACTACACTTGATATTTATGCCGATGTAACAAGAGATTTGAAGAAAAGAGAAATGCAGAGGTTTGAAGATTTTATAGGTGAAACAAGAGTGTAAATTCACTGCACCCGTTACTGCACCCACACTGCACCCAATTTGCGAAAACATATGAAAACAGGTGACAGTATATGTATGTTTTGTCTTGAAAAAGTGCAGCAAATGAGATAATATATAAACATATGAAAGCTTATGAAATGGTTTCAGGGGAATTCCCAACCATGAAGCCTCTTGACAAATAATAGAATTTATTTTGACAAAAGGTACTGTAAAAATGATTTTGCAGGTTTTAGGCAGTTATACCCCATATATACACACATAAAATAAAGCAAAAATGCGGCCTTTTCAGGCTGCATTAATATGAAATCAATAAATAATCCCCACCAAAGCTCAGATTGATGTTTTGATGGGGATATTTTTGTGCTGTATTCAGTGTTTTGTCCTGTTGTGTAAAGATTCCTTTTGGCTGCATTTTTCATTTGACTAATGCAGGGTAATAAAGGTACAATATAACTGTTATATATAAACAAATGCAGTCGCAAGGGCGGCTTTTGAATAAAGGAGAAAATTATGGATTTCAAAGACATTGAACTTTTAGACCTGCAGGATTGCCCATACTGCGGAGGTCCTGGCCAGCTTTGGCGTGAAGGCAACTGGGGCAGTTATATTGAATGTGTGGACTGTGGCGCACAGACACCTATTGTAGAGTACAAAAGCGAAGCAGAGCGCACCGAAGCAGAAAAAAGACTTGCTGACGCCTGGAATCAGGGCAAGGTTGTAAGCTTTGGCAGAGGTGAGTAATTTTATGAATCAATATACAGACATAAAGACCACCCCCCTTAAATTCCATATGTTTTTCTGGAAAATATGGATACCAGTACAGATTATTCTTGGCGGCTGGAATTTTGGCACGCTATCGGCAGATATGCAGGCCATAGACCTTTATACCGCCATAGATATGGTGTATTATCTGCTTAGCGGTGTGCTGTTTGCAGCCGCCCTTGGCGGCTTTTTTCGCTGGAAGCGCAGTGCACTTATAAGTGTATTTATACAGATGGCAGCAAATATTTTATATGTGCTTATTGCTTTTGTGCTTGCTTATTCACAGACGCCTTCCACCGCAAATCTTGCCTTTGGCAGTGTTGCAGGCACCTTTATCCGCTGCATACCTGTTGGAATATACTACTACAAACGCCGCAGGCTTTTTGTTAAGGGCGGCTACAGCAGGCAGCAGATGCAGGCAATGCAAAACAGCGGTTATTCTGCCAGCTTCAGCGGCAGCTTTGCGCAAAACAGCCGTACTTACAGCAGCACACAGCAGGAAAACAGCGGTGAACAGCCGCATTTTTGCCACAACTGTGGCAGGCAGCTGCCAAACAACCCAAACTTCTGCATATACTGCGGAACAAAACTAAGATAAGGAGCATTGCATGAAACTTTATGTTGCAAGACACGGCCAGACCCAGTGGAATGCCGAAAACCGTGTGTGTGGCAGCACCAATCTGCCTCTTACCGACCTTGGCAAAGATCAGGCAAAACTGCTGGCCGAAAAGGTTAAAGAATATAATATTGATGTGATTATTGCATCACCGATGATGCGTGCAATGCAGACGGCAGGTGCGGTGAGCATTGCAACAGGTATACCTGTTATAATGGACGACCGCCTGCGCGAGCACGACTATGGCAGTTTTGAAGGTGCAGACCGCAACAGTGACGAATACTGGGCGCAGAAATATCAGTTTGCAGCAAAGTTCCCAAAAGGCGAAAGTGTGCTGCAGCTGGCACAAAGGGTGTACAACCTGCTGGGTGATGTAAAAAAGACCTATCCTGACAAAAACGTGCTGCTGGTAAGCCACGGCGGCGTAAGCCGAATGATAAAAACCTATTTTGAAGATATGACCAATGATGAGTTTTTTCACTATTCGCCCGAAAACGCATTTGTGGCAGAGTATGAAATGTAGTGACCCTTTTACGTCAAAAGTATCCAAAAGCCTTTGCCAAGGCTTTGCTTGTGACTTTTGACAAGGTCAAAAAACAGACTTTCTTACAATTGCAATCCATTTATAAATGCTCACTGTTAACCAGCTTACAAAATATCAAAAAAACAATCTGAGTTTATAAATTGAGAAATACTCCATTGATATAACAACAAACCACCGACTGTCACGGAGATAACAGTCGGTGGTTTGTTTTGTATATTTTACACTTTTAAGGGTATTAGTTGCCGCCAAGGTATGCCTTTTTAATCTGGTCGCTTTCTTTAAGCTGTGCACCTGTGCCTGTAAGCACTACACGGCCGCTTTCCAGAACATAGGCACGGTCTGCAATGGACAGTGCCATTTCGGCATTCTGTTCAACAAGAAGAATTGTTGTACCCATTTTGTGAAATTCTTTGATAATGTCAAAGATACCCTGAACCAGAATAGGCGCAAGACCCATTGATGGTTCGTCCAGAATAAGCAGGTCAGGGTGGCTCATCATAGCGCGGCCCATTGCCAGCATCTGCTGTTCGCCGCCAGAGAGTGTGCCTGCAATCTGGTTTTGTCTTTCGCGCAGACGTGGGAAGTGGTTGTAAACACTTTCGATATCTGCCGCCATATTGTCGCCTTTTGTATACGCGCCCATCTCCAGATTTTCTTTAACGGTCATCTGCAGAAAGATGCGGCGGCCTTCGGGAACGTGGGCAAGGCCTTTGGAAACCAGTTTATATGCTTCCACCTTGCTTATGTCTTCGTCCTTGAAGGTGATATGGCCTGTTTTGGAACGCAAAAGACCAGAGATTGTTTTGAGAATTGTAGATTTGCCAGCGCCGTTTGCACCGATAAGTGAAACAATTTCGCCCTTGTGCACTTCAAAGGAAACATCCTTTATGGCGTGAATCTGGCCGTAATAAACATTTATATTTTCAACTTTTAACATTTATTTATCCGCCTTTTTACCAAGATAAGCTTCAATAACTTTAGGGTTGGCTTTGATTTCGTCAGGTGTGCCCTTTGCGATGATTTCGCCGTAGTTGAGAACACAGATACCTTCGCAGATACCCATAACCAAGTTCATATCGTGTTCGATAAGCATAATTGCAATCTGGAATTCGTCACGGATGCGACGGATGTTTTCCATAAGTTCTGCAGTTTCACTTGGGTTCATACCTGCAGCAGGCTCGTCCAGCAGCAGAATTTTTGGGTTTGTTGCAAGGGCGCGCACAATTTCCAGACGGCGCTGTGCACCGTAAGGCAGGCTGCCTGCCTGATGGTGACGCAAATCTGCCATACCAAAGAAGTCCAGCAGTTCCTTTGCTTTGTCATAAGCCTGTTTTTCGGCCTGTTTATAGCCAAAACCGTGTGTTATGGAAGAAAGCAGGCTTGTGTGCAGCTGGTTGTGCATACCGATTTTAACATTGTCCATAACGGTCATTTTGCCGAACAGACGGATGTTCTGGAATGTACGGGCAATACCCATTTTGCTTACCTGGTCGCAGCTTTTGCCTTTTGTGTCGTAGCCGTCCAGCAATATTGTGCCGCGTGTTGGCTGATAAACGTTTGTAAGAAGGTTAAAAACTGTGGTTTTGCCTGCACCGTTTGGGCCGATAAGACCGCAGATTTCGGTTGGACCGATAGCAAGGTTAAGGTTGTTAACAGCTGTAAGGCCGCCAAAGTCGATACCCAGCTGGTGTGTCTGCAGCACTGGTGCCTTGTGCATATCTTCGATTGGCACAATTGAGTGGCTTGGAAGGGGAACCATAATACGTTCTGATGGTTTTACTGCCATATTATTTTTCCTCCTTTGCCTGTTTTTTGTTTGCTAACTGTTTTTTGAAATATTCAACAGGTGAATATTTTGCCATAAACATTTTGATTTTGTCATTGGATGTGAAAATCATCATTACAATAAGAACTATTGCGTAGATAAGCATGCGGTAGTCCTGCAGGGAACGCAGCATTTCAGGAAGCATAACAATAAGTGCCCCCGCAATAACGCTGCCGCGGATAGAACCGATGCCGCCAAGCACAACCATAACCAGAATTTCGATGGAATAGTTATAGTCAAATGTGCCTGCTGTAAGGATTGAGTAGTTGTGGCTGTAAAGCACCCCTGCTATACCTGCAAAGAAAGCGGATAGTGAAAAAACAATAAGTTTATAGCGTGTTGCATTTACGCCTACGCTGGTTGCGGCAATTGTGTTGTCGCGCAGGGCCTGGATTGCACGGCCGTGTTTTGATTTTACAAGGTTCTGGATAACAAACAGTGTGATAAACACAAGAATGATACCGTATGTAAAGCTTGCATCCTGTGGCACACCTTTAAGGCCTGCTGCACCGCCTGTAAATTCAAGGTTGATAACAATACTGCGCAGAATTTCGCCAAATGCAAGTGTAACAATTGCAAGGTAGTCCCCTTTAAGACGAAGAACAACCAGACAAACCAAAGCACCAAATATTGCACCAAGGATGCCGCCTGCCAGCAAAGACAAAGGGAAACGCACTGCCACAGGAATCTGTGGAAAGCTGTTTGCCAAAAATTTGGATAAAAGACCGCCGGTGTAGGCACCTATGGACATAAATGCCGCATGGCCAAGGGAAAGTTCGCCCAAAAAACCGATAACAAGGTTAAGGGAAACTGCAAGGATAACTGCAACGCAGATTGGCACCAGCATACTTTTCATGTGACGTGTTGCGTTGCCTGTTTGTATCATAACTGTAACAACAAGATAAAACGCCAGCACGATTGCATAGTTTATCAGGTTGTTTACAGTGCTTTTTCTAAGCTTTTTCTGTGATTTTTTCATACCCTGCACCTATACCTTTTCGTTGATTTTTTTGCCCAAGAGGCCTGTTGGCTTAAGGCAGAGAACAAGAACAAGCACGCCAAAAACAATAGCGTCAGAAAGTTCTGTGGAGATGTAAGCTTTTGCAAGGTTTTCGATAACACCAAGGAGAATGCCGCCCAGCATAGCGCCAGGGATGCTGCCGATGCCGCCAAATACAGCAGCAACAAAAGCCTTGATACCAGGCATACTGCCAGAATATGGGCCGATAAAGCCGTATGTTGCGCCAAAGAAAAGACCTGCAACAGATGCAAGAGCAGAACCAATTGCAAATGTAACTGTGATTGTTTTGTTTACGCTGATACCCATAAGCTCGGCTGCGTCACGGTCTTCAGAAACTGCGCGCATTGCCTTGCCCATTTTTGTTTTATTGATAAACAGTGTAAGGGCAACCATGATGATAACTGTAACGATAAGTGTTTCGATACTTTCGCCCTTTACTGTGAGTTCGCCGATGTGGATAGGCTCCATATTGAAAACTTTTGGAAAGCTCTTCTGTGTGGAACCAAAGATAAGCAGTGCCAGCGACTGCAAAAAGTAGGATACACCGATAGCGGTGATAAGTACTGAAAGGGATGGTGAAGAACGCAGCGGTTTATATGCAATTCTTTCTATCAGCACACCCATTACAACACATACCAGAACGCTTACCAGTATACCTGCAACAGCAGGCAGACCCATGCTGTTTACAGCGACAATAACGGTGAACGCACCTACCATAATAACGTCACCGTGAGCAAAGTTAAGCATCTTTGCTATGCCGTATACCATTGTGTAACCAAGGGCTATCAGGGCGTAGATACTGCCCAGGCTTAAGCCGCTTATAAGGTTTGAAAGAAAGTTCATAATAACGCTCCGTTTAAGGACAATATCGGGCAGGAGCACCTGCCCGATTTGTCTTTTTATTTTTTTGGTTTTAACTTAAAAGTGTGTAAAGTGTAATTTTTTCAAATTACTGTGCAGCATTTGCTGCCAAAAGTGTAAAAATGTTTTGATTTTTAAAGCTTTTCTGCTTTATGAATTATACAAATTTTCCGGATTGATTTTACCAAAACCGCCTGCCGCCACAAAAGCGGATTATTATAACCGCACGGTAGGTTTCGGTCTTACCGTATAATTAGTCTGCGGTTTCAACGTTCTCGCCTTAAATAAGGCGGGGTTGTTATAACCGCACGGCAGAATTAATTTTTGTGTACTGATTAATCTGCGGTTTCAACGTTCTGACCGCGGAAATCTGTGATTTCCGAAAATGCGTATGCATTTCACAGCTTTAGCTGTGCGGGCAGGTTGTTATTTAACGTTGTCGTAGGAAACGTATACGCCGTCAACGATAACAACAGCTGTTGCGTTTTTGTCTGGTTCGCCAGAAGCGTCCCATCTCATTGTACCTGTTGTACCAACAACTTCGATTTCAAGCATTGCTGCGATCATTGCTTCGTTGAAGCCTTCTTCTTCAGGTGTAACGCCTGCTTTTTCGAATGCTGCTACGATTGCGTATACTGCGTCGTATGCGTCTGCTGCAAACTGGTCAGGTGTTGTGCCGTATTTTGCTTTGTAAGCTGCTGTAAAGGATTTTGTTGGTTCTGTTTCGCTGTCTGCTGCGAATGGTGTAAGGAGCATAACGCCTTCAGCAAGTGGAAGGTTGTCCTGACCGATTTTTTCAAGGATACCGTCAAGGCCGTCACAGCCGAAGAATGTGATGTCAAGACCAGCTTTGTCAGCCTGTGTGATGATGTAAGCTGCTTCCTGTGCGTAGATTGGGAGGAAGAGAAGGTCTGCGCCAGATTCTTTAACTGCCTGAAGCTGTACGGAGAAGTCTGTGTTGGACTGGTTTGTGAAAGCTTCGTCTGCTACGATTTCAAGGCCGTTTTCTGCTGCTGTGTCAACAAAGGATTTTCTGAGGCCGTTGGAGTAGTCGTTGGATTTATCGTAGATGATAGCAACTTTTTCTGCTACTGCGTTGTCTTTGATAAAGTTAGCTGCGTAGAGACCCTGTGCGCTGTCTTCGAAGCAAACGCGGAAGCAGTTGTCGTACTGTGTACATTCAAGCTGGCTGCCAGATGGTGTAAGGAAAAGCATATTGTCAACTTTAGCTTCTTCTGTGATTGCGATACATGCACCAGATGTTGTGCCGCCAAGTGTTACGTCCATGCCGTCGTCAAACATTGTTGCATAAGCCTGAACTGCCTGTGCGCCGTCTGCCTGGTCGTCTTCTACTCTTGCATAAACTGTCCAGCCATCTGCAAAGCCGCCGTTAGCGTTGATTTCTTCTGCTGCAAGTTCTGCACCCTGTTTAACGGATGTGCCGTATGTTGCATAGTCGCCTGTAAGTGGGCCTGTACCGCCGATGTAGAGAACTTTTTCTGTTTCTGCGCTGCCGCCTTCAGCTGCAGGTTCGCTGCTGCCGCAGGCTGTCATGCTGACCATCATAGCTGCTGCTAAAAATAATGCCATTAATTTTTTCATAACTAATACCTCTTTTATAAAATATTTTTTATTTCTGTTTATAATAACCATTCCAAAGCTCCGGACTCTTTGGGCTGGCTGTATACATATTTATGTTTACGGCCTTTTGGCCGTTAAACCCAATTTAAAAGGCTGTACCCTTTTCAAAAGAGTACAGCCCATTTTGCCGTTTATACTGCGTGCTTTATGCCGCCGAAAACTCTTTTGCTTTAAATATCCTGTTTTCTCTTGCAATAATAATCAAACCGATAATGCCGATGTTAATTATTGCAACGCTAATAAGGACGCCAAGAGCGCCGCGAAGGATAGCGATAGCAAATAGAGCCAAAACAAAAGTGCACACTGCACAAAGAACAGCATGCACCAAATTAAACATATTTGCACAGGAAGAACTACCAGCCTGACAAGCAGCCCAGTTAAAGTTAGTATAGTCATTTGTATACAAGCCATTTGTAAACAGTTTTTTCATAACTTTTTCTTCCTTTCGTGATGTTGTAATAAATTATATATCCGCAAATGCATATTGTCAACATTTATTAACAAATTTTGAATTTTATTGTTAATTACTACAAATTTGCGGTTTATTAGTCCATATTTTTTGCATTATGCACAAAAAGTTATCAACAAACGCTATGTTTAAAGCATTTGGAAACGTTTCATTGATTGTTAAAAAATCAACTATGTTAATTAAAATGCATAAATTATGAATATTAATGTATGCCCTTATGTATTATTATTTCAACGCGCTCAAACCGCTGCTGCATACAGTTTTTCCAAAACAAAAAGTCATTCTGAGTTATTGCCAAGAATCTGTTGCTCCCCCTGTGTAAAGAGAGGTGCCGTTATGGACGCAAGCAGAGAGATTCTTTGTCACAAAAGTTTCTCAGAATGACATACTTTTAAATTTATTTTCAGCCTGAATATTTTTAATCCAGGTCAAACATTATCTTATATATAGCATATTCTATGCTTTCATCTGTTATTGGGATAAATTTTTTAACCCCTGAGTGTGCGGCATAAATCTGTTCCACCTTGCCGTACATACACTGGCTTTTGATGTAAACCTTTACCCCTGCTGCCTGCAGACGTTCCAGCGCTGCCTCGCACACGGCAGGCATGCCCCCAGCACCAAGCAGAAGCACCAGCACCGCATCCATTGCAACATAGGAAAGGATAACCCCGCGGCTTAAATTTGGCGTGATATATATAACCCCAACCATATCGGTTTTTGGCTCAAGGTACCGTGGTTTGTCCGCAGGTTTTGGTATTGGGCGGTAAAGATACTGCTTGTTTACGTTGTCAAAGGCAGCAAAGCCTTCGGTTTCCATCTTTGTTACGCTGTCGGCAGGCAAAAGTCTGCCGCCTATGGCAATGCAGATGCCGTAATATTCACCTGTAAGTGCAGTTTTAAGGGCAAGGTTAAGGTTGTCCACCGCGTCGGTGCCAGGGTATACCATCGGCAGCTGGCTGCCTGTAAGCACCACAGTTTTGTCAAAGTTCTGCAGTGCACAGGCAAGATAAGCTGCGGTATAGGCCATGCTGTCGGTGCCGTGGGTGATTACAAAGCTGTCGTATTTATCACGGTTTTCCCATATAACCTTTGCAATTTCCTGACGTTCAGGGTCGGTCATAACGCTGGAGTCGATAAGTTTAAAATCCAGCACATCGCAGTAGTAGTTGGAATATTTTAAAAGGTCGGCACCTTTAAGGCCTGGCTTTAAGCCGTCAGCTGTTTCCACACAGCTTATAGTGCCGCCTGTTGTAATTAAAAGCGAATTAATCATACATTATTTCTTTTCAATATTTGTTTTGCGTGTAATGTAAATCGGTCTGTGTTTTGTTTCCAGATAGGTTTTGGAAAGATACTGGCCCACAATGCCAAGGCAAAGCAGCTGCAGCCCCCCCAGCATAAGAATAACACTGATAAGTGTTGGAAAACCGCTTACAGGGTCGCCAAAAATCAGTGCTTTGCCCGCATAGAACAGCATAAGGCAGAATGCCACAAAGCAGATGCCTATACCCAGCAGGCTGCTGATAACCAGCGGTGCTGTGGAGAAGGCCACAATGCCGTCGATGGAGTATACAAACAGTTTCCAGAAATTCCATTTGGTTGTGCCTGCAACACGCTCGATATTTTCGTATTCAAGCCAAAGGGTTTTAAAGCCAACCCAGCTGAGAATACCTTTGGAAAAGCGGTTGTATTCGCACATTTTTACAACAGCATCCACCATTTCCCTGCGCATCATGCGGAAGTCTCGTGCGCCGTCCACAATTTCGGTTTTGGAAATTTTTGCCATAAGCTTATAGAACATACGCGCAAAGAAAGAACGGATTGGCGGCTCGCCCTTGCGTGTAACACGGCGTGTGCCAACGCAGTCGTAATCGTTTTCTTCAATTTCCTTTACCATTCTGCCAAGCAGTGATGGCGGGTCCTGCAGGTCGGCATCCATAAGCACTATATAATCTCCGCATGCATTTTCCAGCCCTGCATACATTGCGCTTTCCTTGCCGAAATTGCGTGAAAAGGAAAGATATTTTACCCTTTCGTCCTTTTGTGCAAGAGACTGCATAACCTGAAGGGTATTGTCTTTGGAGCCGTCATCAACAAGGACAAACTCCCAGGTTACATTCGGGATTTTTTCCAGCTCCTTTGTCGTTTCAACGTAAAATATTGGCAGAGCTTCCTGCTCGTTATAGCATGGAACAACAACTGATATTTTTTTCATAAAAACCTCTTTAAAAAACGTTTTTTATTGTGTAATAAAACGGGGGTGTTTAGGGGGCTTGCCACCTTGCAACAATAAACGGCTGCGGCAAAGGTCGGCCTGTGTAAGCAGGGCGGTCGTTCCCGAAGCGGTGCCAGCCTTGGCGGCACGATGCAAGGGATAGCAGACCGTGCACATTGCTGCATGGGTCCGCCGCGTGCATCAGCGGCAGTTTTGGTTACTTTTGCTGCCAAAAGTGACGTCCAAAGGACAACGCTTTGTTAACTGCAGGTTAACCTATCTCCAGTGCTTTGTCCAGCACGGCTTTTACATCTTCCTTGCTGGCTGCTCCCTCGTGGTATTTAACCTCGTTTATATAAAAGCTTGGCACATAAAAATAGTCGTATTTTGTGGCGTGGAGTGCGTTTTCTTTTTCGTCTATTCTTGCAATTTCAATCTGTGCATACTTTGGATTTTCTTTGCACAGTTCTTCAATATATTTATCTGCCTTTTTGCAGTAAGGACAGTTTTTAAGCATAAACATAACAACTTTCATTTTGCACCTCTAACTGTTCTTTTCGTGATAGTTTTTAAAATAGAAATCCTTTATCTTGTTAAAGGTTTCGTCGGTCATGTGGTGCTCCAGACGGCAGGCATCCTGTGATGCGGTGTCCTTGCTTACACCAAGCTCCATAAGGATAAGGGTGAGCACAAGGTGGCGTTCGTATATTTTTTTTGCCAGCATCTCGCCCTTTGGAGTAAGATGCACAAAGCGCTGGTTATCTTCAAAGATATAGCCGTCTTCCACCAGCTTTTTAAGGGCAATGCTTACACTTGGCCGTGAAAAGCCCAGACTTTCGGCAATATCGGTTTTGCGCACAGCGTCTTCTGTTTTCTTTTTAAGCACCAATATGGTCTCCAGATAATCCTCGCGGGATTTTACACCGTCCATACAGCCCTCCTTTTTGTTTTGCATAGTATTCTGATTATATGTTAGCAGATACTAATCTTAAAGTCAATTTTCTATTCAATTGAAAATTGGATATATATATGATAATATAAATATTAATTAAAAATATATAAAAGGACGTCTTTTATGGATTTGAAAAATATACTTAAAACTGCAAAAAAGGTGCTGATACACGCCGTGGGGCTGGGCTGTGTTGCCGCTGTTGTTTTCTGCACCATGTTTTTTATTGAATACCGTTTTGTTGCCCCTGCAACCGCAAAAAGCGACAGGTACTATATCAACGATATATACGACCAGCCGATTGTTCAGCTTAAGCACCAGCAGGCTTTTGAACAGGAGTTTGAAGCACACGGCGACATTTTTGGTGTGCAGATACGCTGGCACAATCTGGCACAGCCGCAGAAAGGCACCGCTTTGATTGAGCTGGTGGAGGCCGATACACAAACCGTGCTGACAAGTACAGACTACAACCTTAAACTGATAGAAAATGACGTTTATAACGAAATTGCCTTTGACGCACCTTATTATAACAGCGAGGAAGGCTATCAGCCGTATATTCTGCGCATTACCCCAAACTTTAAAAATCCCGACGAAAACTATGTTAAAATATGGGGCGATATAAACACAGGCAATATAGCTTTTGGTATTCTGGAGTACATTGTAAACACCGAAAGCCTGTATGGCTGGTTTGGTCTGCTGCGCAAAATTGCATTTGCAGCAGCTTTTGCAGTATATGCAGCCTGCTTTATCTTTAAGCTTAAAAAAGAAAATATGTTTATTGTATGCCTGCTGGCTGTAAGTATGCTGTTTACCCTTGTGTTGCCGCCATATTCCTCCCCTGACGAAGAAGGCCATTTTAACAGCGCATACAGGATGGTAAACAGCTGGGACTCCACCAACGAAGGCAGCCCAAGCAGCACCGTGTTTAAACGTGCTGACGACAAAAACAAGCTGTTTGAAGACAAATACACCACCGCATTAACTTATGAATATGTGTACGAAAATCTTACCGAAAAGGCAGAAAACACACAGTTTGTGCCTTTTGAAAAGATGTGGCTGGTAAACGACTTTGACGGTGTTTACTTTATGGGAGCTTTGGGTATAAAGCTTGCCCATATTTTAGGCCTTGGCTATGTACAGCTTATGTACCTTGGCAGATTTATGAACCTTTTGTTCTTTGCCCTGTGTGTATATATGTCCATAAGAATAACCCCTGTTGGCAAGGAAATATTTATGGCCCTTGGTTTTCTGCCTATAACCTTGCACATTGCCAACAGCTTTTCGCGCGATGTGTTTGTAATCAGTCTTGGCTTTTTGTTCACCGCCTATATTCTGTATCTTATGAAGCAGGAAACCACATACAAGTGGTGGCAGCTGCTGCTTGCAGCAGTTATGTGTGTGCTGCTGGCCCCAAGCAAATTTATCTATGCTGCAATGTGCCTTGCCGTGTTTGCGCTTGATGTCAAAAAAGTGCCGCTTATCAACAGAATAAACTGGCGCATACCGCCGATTGCTATTGCCATTGCTGCAGCTGCAGTTATGCTGCCTGTTATGCTCAATACTATGCTGCAGCGGGACCCAGAGTTCAGATGGAAGATATTCCAGATGGGGCCTCTTGACGAAATGCTGCTTTATATGCCGCGCCAGTCCATAAGTCTGGAGATATTGCTGCGCAACCCTGGTTACACCCTTAAGCTTATCTGCAGCACCATTTTTGAAAACGGCGCTTACTATATCAAAAGCCTTGCGGGCGGTGTGCTAAGCTATAACAGTGTTATCATAAGCGATGCATTTATTTTTATACTGCTTATATGTGTTGTTATTGCCTGCTTTAACAGTCCTGACGACAAGCTTTGCCTTAAAATTCAGGACAAGCTGACATTTATCGGCATTTTTGTGCTTATTCTGGGTATGGTTTTATTTACCTGCATAAGCTGGACCTTTGTAACTATGGAAACCCTATACGGTTTTCAGGGCAAATATCTTTTGCCTGTGCTGCCTATGCTGCTTATTGCCCTTAAAGGCAGCCGAATAGAAATTAAAAAAGACATCTCAAACATTTTGTGCTTTGTTATGGTATTTACCGACATTTTTGTGGCACTTAACGCCTTTGTGGTGATTTTGCAGAGATAACACTTGTTTTTAAATCTGTTAAAGGTCAGGACATTTATTGTTCTGGCCTTTTTATATACGGCATTGCGGCATATTTTGCCATAAAAAATTAACGAAAAAAATTTTGTAAATTTTTTTAAAAAAAGTGTTGACAATTGCTGTGCGGTGTGTTATTATAATTAAGCGCTAAGGGATAGCGCAAAAATTGAATAACATAAGCTGGTGTAGCTCAGTCGGTAGAGCAGCTGATTTGTAATCAGCAGGTCGGGGGTTCAAGTCCGTCCACCAGCTCCATTTTTTTGTGGGAGTGTTCCCGAGTGGCCAAAGGGGGCAGACTGTAAATCTGTTGTCAGTGACTTCGATGGTTCGAATCCATCCGCTCCCACCAAATAAGCAAAGCAGGTTCTGAATGGTGTTCAGAACCTTTTTTGTTTGCATAATATTTCCATTCTTTGCGGTGGGAGCAGCTGTGCCGCAGGTGCAGCGTGGATTCGAACAGGGCGTTAAGAAAACAGTCCGGTGGACTGTTTTTAGCCCGCGGCTCGCGATATCCATCCGCTCCCACCAAAAGATAAAAGAAAGACGTTCAAAAGAACGTCTTTTTTTATTTGCTGTTTTGCTCTTTTCTGTGCAAATTATATATGATACAATTAATCTGTAAACAAAATCCGCAAACCTATACATTATATCTGTAAAAGGAGAGCGCCTATGAAAACTTTATTCAGCAGTGCAGACGAATATCTTAAACTTTCCAGCTGGAAAGACCTTACCCTTATAAAATTCTGTCTTTTCTCTATGGGTGTGCTGGTGGGCACATACGCAAAGCGTGATACCAAAAAACAGGTGCGCATTGCTGCTGCGGCTGTATTTGTGCTGACCTATATTCCGCTTATGGTAAAATACGCCCTTGTGCTGATCAAAACAATAAACGACAGCAAAAAAGTTTAAAAAGGAGATATATTATGTCTAAAATGGAAAGCGCATATTTTGCAGGGGGCTGCTTTTGGTGCATCACCCCAACCTTTAAAGAAACACCAGGCGTTGCTGCCGTTGTAAGCGGCTATGCTGGCGGCGATTTGCAAAACCCAACCTACAAAGATGTTAAAAGCCAGAAAAGCGGCCACAGAGAAACCATTAAAATTGATTTTGACAGCGAGCAGGTAAGCTTTGAAGATTTATTTGGCACCTTTTTGTGCAGTGTAAATCCTTTTGATGACGGCGGCCAGTTTATCGACAGAGGGTTTTCTTACACACTTGCGGTTTATTACACAAGCGAAGAACAAAAAGAAACTGCCGCAAAGGGTATACACGACCTTGAACAGCTTGCAGGTATGAAAGCCCATATAAGCCTTGAGCCTTACAAAAACTTTTTTGAAGCCGAAGAAGAACATCAGGACTACTATCTTAAAAACCCTGAAGAATTTCACAAAGAACTGGTGGAAAGCGGCAGAATTAAAGAGTAGCAGAACTCTTGCAACGGTCTGACTGCAAATACCCATTTTTATAGAACAAAAGGAGAAAACAATGTTTAACGAATACAACAGCGAAATTATCACCCTTACAGACGAAAACGGCCAGATTATTGTTGCCGATGTGGTTGACCAGCTGACCAGCAAAGATGGCAAAACCTATGTTGCCATTGTGCCTATTGGGGAAGATTTTAACGACGATGACCTTTACGCCCTTGAAAAACGCACCGATAAAAATGGCGAAGAATATATGGTGGACATTGAGGACGATGCCGAATTTGAAAAAATTATCGGTATTTTTGTGCGCCGCATTGAAGAAAGAGAAGATGCCGCAGCCGCAGAAAGCGTAATGAAGTACGAATTATAAATGCAATACAAAATGTCATTCTGAGTAACGTCAGTTGCGAAGAATCTCTCGGTTTGAACAAAACAGTGTCAGCCCCTGATTTGTGCTGACAAAGAGATTCTTCGCTAACGCTCAGAATGACATATTTTTATTCTCAGAATTACATATTTGTATTTTTGATAAACTTTAAATCTTATTCTTTTCTGTTGCTTTGCACGGTGTATATAAACCATTTTGCAAAACTTCTTGGGGCAAGGCGCACGGCAAATGCGCCCAGTTTGCACATTATATCAGGCAGGGCAATAGCCTTGCCTTTTTTCATTGCACTGTAGCCATATCGGCTTACCTGGGCGGCCTTGCCGTCCTCCTTGCCGCTGAACAGCAAACTCTTTTTAAAACCTGCGGCATCGGCAAAGCCTGTGTTTACAGGGCCTGGGCAAAGGGCAGTTACAGTTACACCGCTGCCTTTGAGCTCGGTGGCAAGGGCGTCGCTGAAATTGAGCACATAGGCCTTGCTGGCATAATAGGTTGCCATGCCCGGACCTGGAGCAAAGCCTGCAATGGAAGCAACATTGAGAATGTGGCCTTTTTTCTGCGCCAGCATATAAGGCAGATAAAGATGGCACAGCTTTGTAAGGGTGATAATGTTAAGATTAAGCATCTGCTGCTGTTTTGCAAGGCTGGAGGGGGCAAAATCCCCTAAAATGCCAAAGCCTGCGTTGTTTACAAGCACATCTATGTTTATATTCTTCTGCTGTGTAAAGGCATAAATTTCTTCCGCTGCGCCTTGTGCAGACAAATCCTTGGTGATTACCGTTACATCCACGCCGTATTCGCCTTCAAGGCTGTGTTTTATGGCGTTTAGCTTATCGGTGCTGCGTGCCACAAGCACAAGGTTATAGCCGTCCTTTGCAAAAAGCTTTGCAAACTGTGCACCAAAGCCAGAGGAAGCCCCTGTGATAAGTGCAGTTTTTGTCATAAAAATTCCACCCCGTTTTCACTTTTTGTTGATAACATTTTATACAATTTATCCGCCATTGTCAAAATTGACCTTGGCTGGTTATAAGAGTATAATAATATCAGCAGTTTAAATTACCAAAGCCGAAAGGGTGTTTATATATGAAAAATATCTTTACAATGAAAAACCTTATTGCCGCCATACTTGCAGGGCTGGTGCTGATGTTTATTATGGTTACAACGCCAAAAGGCACCGAGCCATTGTCACCGGACGGCAACTATACCTATCCTGAATACTGCATTGGCCACGAAAGCGAATTTGTGGTTAACAAGGCCGCAAACAGCTATATCAACCACGGCTTTGTAGGAGATGCCATAACTTATGTTGGCAGCAAAGGTTTTAACAGCTATGGGAATTTTGAGCTGACCGCCAGCAGCTTTGACGAAAGCACCAACAGCTTTTATAACCCAAGCATCGACCTTGGCTTTAAGCTGCCTGAGGGCTGGCAGGCTGTGTGCGGCACACCAACCGCAGGCGAAAACAGCGCATATTTTTACGATTTCAGTGCCGTATCGCCAGACGGTGAATATATGCTTACGGTAAAATATCACGACCTTGAGGCCGACGGCATAACCATAAAAAACGAAAAGGATTATATCCTTTATTACGGCGATGTAAAAACCGATAAATACTGGCAGGACGGATATAAAAATATAAGCGGCAGCAATGTTTTTTTGGGTGATAAATTCTGTCATCTCACCGAGATGTACAGCCTTGAAACTGACGAAAAGGCTGTGGATATGGGCCGCATATTCCTTGCAAACCAGCTGATGAACAAAAAATATGTGCTGCTGGTGGAATACAGAACACCTTATTATAATGTCGACCACAGTGTGTGGCAGCAGTTTTTCTGTAAAAATTAAATTGAATATAATTAACCGATAAATAAACAAAAACCCCTTTGGCATACGCACTTGCCAAAGGGATTTTTGCTTTTCACAGTTTAAAGAGGGGTATTATGGTTTATACATAAAGTATCCGCAAATGCATAAACCGCTGTGATAAAAATTTGTCTTAAGAGGTTTGAAAAAATTTATATAAACTTGGGATAGTTTGCCTTTAATAACTGCTATATCTGCATTAACCAAGGAAGGATACAAACAGTGTGATGATAATGCCGTTGCAGAAGTCGATAAAGAGCGAGCCTACCAGCGGAACAACAAGAAATGCTGTTGGTGAAGGGCCGTTTTTCTTTGTGATTGCCTGCATATTTGCCATTGCGTTTGGTGTTGCACCCATGCCAAAGCCGCAAAGACCGCCGCTGATAACAGCTGCATCGTAGCTTTTGCCAAGAAGATTGAAGCAGACAAATCTTGCAAGGATAAACATAAGTGCTGTCTGTGCAATAAGCATAACAACCATTGGGATTGCAAGGTCTGCAAGCTGCCACAGTTTAAGGCCCATCATTGCAAGACCAAGGAACACAGACAGGCAGTAGCTGCCGATTGTGTCTATTTCTTCCATTGGCACATCCCAACCTTTAAATTCGAACACATTGCGGATAACAGCAGCTGCCATCATAGCGCCGATATAGCCAGGGAATGTAAGTGTTGTGCCCATAATTGTAAGGCCGCTGAGTGCCTTGCCGATAATTGTGCCAATGCCAAGAGCAACAAAAAGGAACATAATTGCATTAAGGAAACGGCCCTGGTCAATTCTGCCTGCTTCCTTTTCTGCGCCGATTTCGCCGCCTGTTGCAGATTCGGTTGGTTTAAGGTTGTATTTTTTGATAACTGAAGATGCAATTGGGCCGCCGATAACACAGCCTGCCACAAGACCAAATGTTGCAGAAGCAACTGCCACAACTGTTGCGCCGTCAAGGCCTGCTGCTTCAAGCACAGGGCCAAATGCTGCAGATGTGCCGTGGCCGCCAACCATTGGGATTGAGCCTGTTGCAAGGCCAAGCAGCGGATTTATGCCAAATGCTGTTGCAATGGCTGCACCCATTGTGTTTTGAATAACAACTGTGCCGATTGCAATTGCAAGAAAGATAAACACCATCTTGCCGCCTTTTTTGAGCATTTTGAACGCTGCTGCAAAACCAACGGAACAGAAAAACATATTCATAAAGATTGTCTGTATTGTTGCATCAAAGCTGATTTCAAGTATGCCTGCACTTCTTAAAGCAAGATGTGCCAAAGCAAAGATAACACCGCCTACAACAGGTTCTGGAATACAGTACTTTCTGAAAAAGCTGAACTTAGCCACCATAAAACGTCCAAGCAGCAAAACGCCCATTGCCACTGCGGCGGCCTGAAACATATCAAGATTGATAACCTTCATAAAAATCCTCCATAAAATTTTCTCTCGTTTTTGTTGTACTTATCTTAAATATGCTCTTTCAAAAAAATACAAAAAAATACAGCGTTAAAACAAAATTTGTACAAATTCTATTAAAAAATCGGCCACATTTTATTTATTTTTTACAATTGTGTTTTTTCCTTTTGTAGCTTTTTGTAGCTTTGCGTAGTTTTTTTGTAGAAAATATGCTATTCTTTTGTTATTAAATAAAGTATTTAATTACATTTTGGTGTTTATATGAAAAGATTTTTAAGGCGTAATGATGACCTGACCATAATTGTTATAATCTCCCTTGTTGTAACTGTGGCAAGTCAGTTTTATTTTAATGCTTTTACCGACAGTTTCAGAATTTCGGTGGCGGTTATTGTGCTGCCGCTGCTGCTTATGACAATAGGGCAGGATGTATCTGCCGTAAAAACCTGCTTTGCAACTGCGGCGTGCATATTTGTGCTGCGTTTATCCATACATTACGGCATATATCACAACCTTGAAGGTGCTGTGGATATGTATCTGCCAAATGCTGTTTTTTACATTGCCTACGGTTTTATATTCACCCTGCTTTGCCCAAACAGGCACACCGCAAGCTACCGCAAGATGTTCAGCGTTATACTTGTAAGCGATTTTTTGTCCAATATATGCGAAATCTGTGTGGCTGGCGCTGGGGAAGATTTTAAAAATATTGTCGAGATTGTAACCACCCTTATCGGCGTTGCCTTTGTGCGTGGGGTTATAACCTGGCTGCTGCTTGTAGGTGAAAAGCAATACCGCACCTTGCTGCAGAAAGAAGAACACGAAAACCGCTATCAGCGGCTGTTTCTTATGACAACAGGCCTTAAAAACGAAATCTATTTTATGAAAAAGAACAGCGAAGAGATAGAAAACGTTATGGGCACCGCCTATAAGCTGTACGAACGTTTAAGCCGCAGCGACCTGCCTGACGATATAAAAAATATGTCCCTTGCTCTTGCAAAGGACGTTCACGAGATAAAAAAGGATTATATCCGCATTATTCAGGGTATTGAAGACGAAATAAGCGAAGAATATGACGAAAAGCAGATGAAGTTCAGTGATATCCTTTATATACTTAAAGACACAACCCATCATCTGCTGGAAGCAAAAAACCTTAACTTTATTTTAAATTTCAGCTGCAAGGATGATTTTTTAACTGCCGAGCATTATGCACTGATGAACATTTTTAAAAACCTTGTTACCAACGCCATTGAAGCAATGGAAAACAGCGAAAGCGGCGACACTATAACTTTGGAGCAGGCCCTTGTGGACGATGAATTTATATTTGTGGTAAAGGACAACGGCCCTGGCATCTCCAAACGGCATCTGCCAAATATCTTTAAAATGGGCTATTCCACCAAGTTTGACTATGTAACAGGCAACATCTACCGCGGGGTAGGGCTGTACGGCGTAAAGGCTGCTGTTGAAGAACAGTTTGGCGGCAGCATAGATGTGCATTCGGTTTTTGGCCAGGGTACACAGTTTACAATAAAGGTGCCAAAAGCCGCCCTTGCGGTTGAAAAAAACCGCCAGCAGCTTTAAAAAATCATTATAACAACAAATATTTTTTACATATTGTATTTTTGCCAAAACAAATAACCAACAGTTATCAGCGAGGACCTTTTATGCGCATATACATTATCGAAGACGATATATCTATAATAAACATACTTGAGGATATAATAGAAACCCATGACCTTGGCGAAATATGCGGCGACTGCGGCGGAAATGTGCCTGATATTGCCAGTGTGCTGCGTGCAAAGCCTGATGTGGTGCTGGTGGATTTTTTGATGCCTGTTATGGACGGTGCCAGCTTTGTGGCCGAGCTGCGAAAATTTAACAGCAGCATAAAATGCATTATGATAAGCCAGGTTTCTTCCAAAGACCTTGTAAGCAAGGCATATATGGCAGGGGTGGACTTTTTTATAAGCAAGCCGATAAACCTTATCGAAATCAAATCGGTACTGGGCAATGTGCGCCAGCAGATTGAAAACCAGCGCACCCTGGACAATATACGCAATATGTTTGTTGCAGGCAATGTGCAGACAGAGCACACCCCTTTGCAAACAGAGGACGAATACAGCCGCAAGCTGCGCATTATACTTAACAAGCTTGGCATAAGCGGCGAAAAGGGAAGCGCCGACATTGTAAAAATCTGCGAGTATCTTAAAAACAACTCTGCCGATGTTGCGTCGGTAAGCGTGGGGCAGATGTGCGAAGCTGTAAGCGACAGCCCCAAAAGCGTGGAACAGCGCATACGCCGCGCCATTGCCGCAGGTATGACAAACATCTCCCACATGGGCATTGAAGATTTTATGAACGAAACCTTTGTGGCTTTCAGCGCCACACTTTTCAGCTTTGAAGAGGTGCGCAGCGAGATGGACTTTATAAGAGGCAAGGCAAAATTTGGCGGCAAGGTTAGTATTAAAAAGTTTATTGACGGTCTTATGCTGGAGGCAGACAGATATTAGCGGGCAGCTACATTGGCTTTTTGTAAAAGGCAGCAGGCATTTATCCCCCAAATATAACCAGACAGACCGCAAAATTTATATTATTCAAATTATTATGCAAACAAAAAAGGCACTCGCAGGAGTGCCTTTTATTTTTTATATTTATGACAGACTGTATTTCAACTATTCGTTGGAATAGTTGTCAAAGTAGCCCTGAATAAAGATAACAGGTGTGCCTTTATCGCCTGAACCAGATGTAAGGTCACAGAGAGAACCGATAAGGTCGGTAAGCTGACGAGGTGTTGTGCCCTGGCTTTCCATAGAACCCATAAGGTCTTTCTTTTTGTTTGCGATGTACTGTGTCATAGCGTCACGCAGTTCTTCGCCTTTCATGCCTGCAAACTGGTTGTCTGCAAGGTATTTGAGTTTAAGTTCGCTTGGAAGGCCAACAAGACCGTCTGTAAAGCCTGGGGAAACAACAGGGTCTGCAAGTTCCCAGATTTTGCCCTGTGGGTCTTTGAATGCGCCGTCGCCGTAAACCATACATTCAATTTTTTTGCCTGTTTTTTCAAGGAGTTTTGCCTGAAGTTCTGTAACAAATTTTTCGCAGTCACGTGGGAAAAGTTTAACCTTTTCTTCTGTTGCTTTGTTGGAACCAAGCAGGCCGTACATTTCGTTATAGCCAGAGCCGTTGATGGATTCTGTCATCAGGTCATCAAGGCCGTAAACCTTTTCAGCACCTGCTGCTTTAAGCAGACGTTTGCTGCGTGCACGGGAATGGATATCTGCGCAGATAACGCTTTTTGCGTATGGAAGGATATCTGTTGCCTTGTTTGCAAAGATAACTTCAGCTTCGCAGCCTTCATTCATTATAAGTTCTTTATAGTATTCCACATAGTCCACCTGTGTAAATGGATGTGGGTTTTTGCCAAACAGTCTTCTGTATTCTGCTTCGTCCATAATTGTGGACCAAGGGTTAACGCCTTTTTCGTCCAGCTGGTCAAGGCTTACAAGGTGGTTGCCCACTTCGTCGGAAGGATAGCTGAGCATAAGCACAATTTTCTTTGCACCGCGTGCAATACCTTTGAGCACGATGGAGAAGCGGTTGCGGGAAAGGATTGGGAAGATAAGGCCGATTGTATCGTCACCAAATTTGTTTTTAACATCTGTTGCGATATCATCACATGTGATATAGTTGCCCTGTGCACGAGCAACAACAGCTTCGGTAACACCTACGATGTCACGGTCGTTAACTTTGATATTTTCTTCTTCAAAAGCTTCAAGCAAGCTCTGAACTGTGATATCCACAAGGTTATCACCTTCAACAATTATAGGTGTTCTGATACCTCTGGATACTGCGCCTATTGTTCTTGACATAAAATGCCCTCCCTTAAATTTATCCGTACGGCAACTGGCTTTAAGTAAAATTTTCCACTTATTTTTGCCGACAAGATATTATATAGCAAAACATCTTTATTTTCAATAATTTTTAAAGATATTTTTTTAATGATTAAGCGATTTCAGCAAAATTGTGTAAGCATAGTCCTTTTTTTGTTCAATTTGACATACATTGCTTACCCCTGTTGGAAGATGCAGACAATAGTTAAGGCAGGAAAGGTTTGCCATAATTGCCATTGTGATGTAGTCTGCGTCAAATTCCAGACTGATAACGCCTTCGTCCACACCGCTTTGCAGTATATCCATTATAAGCTGGTTGCGGGTGGTCATAACCTGTTCGATATACTCTTTGCTGTCGTTTATCAGTTTTGGGATATCCAGCATTTCATCGCTTGAAGAAAACTGGCTTACCGCTGCAAAACCGTCTTCAAAGCTTTTAAGGATAAGGTCGTACAGTTTGTAGACCTTATCTTTAAAAGAGATATTTTCCTGTGCAATTTTCTGGGCCTTCTGGTTTTCCAGCCCAAGAAAATATACAAGTGTATTTAATAGGATTTCCTCTTTTGAGGGAAAATATTCGTACAGTGTGCCCTTGCCCACATTTGCGGCCTTGGCAATGTCCTGCACAGTTATATTATATATCTTTTTTCCTGCTTTGGAAAGAGCCATCACACCATTAAATACACAAATTTCTTTTTCTGTGTAGTTTTTCATTATTCTTCGTCCTCAAAATCAACATCGATAACCTTGAGAGGTTTTTTGTGCATAATTGCATAAAGGCTTGGAACAAGGAACAGTGTAAGCAGGGTTGCGTATGCAAGACCGCCAATGGAAACAATTGCCATGCCCTGACTCATTTCTGCACCCATGCCAACGCCTATTGCCATTGTGCTCATGGCAAGGATTGTTGTAAGCGCTGTCATAAGTATTGGGCGGATACGGTCTTTGCCTGTCTGTACCAGTGCGTCATAAAGCTCCATACCTTCAGCACGCAGCTGGTTTACATAGTCGATAAACACAATACCGTTGTTTACAACAACACCTGTAAGAACAAGGAAACCTATCATAGATACGATGGAGAGCACTGTATTTGTCAGCTGCAGTGCCAGCAAGCCCCCTGTAAATGCCAGCGGAATTGTAAACAGAACGATAAATGGTGAGCGCAGACTCTGGAACTGTGCCACCATAATAAGATAGATAAACACAATGGCAAGCAGAATCATAAGTGCCATATCGCCCATCATTTCCATAACCATCTGGTTTTCGCCGCCAACATCAATCTGATATCCGTCAGGAAGCTCAAAATTTTCCATTGCTGCTTCTGCCTGGCGGCTTACAAGGGTTGTGTTTACACCGTTTTCAAAGGTTGCGGTTACTGTATAGGTGCGTGACTGATTGTCACGGTTGATGGACTGTGGGCTTTGTGCTGTGGTGATTGTTGCCACCTGGCCCAGAGTGGTTATCTCTTCGTCGCCGTCTTCGTCCACAACAGAAGCAATTTTAAGGTTTTCGATTGTGTCACGGCTGTAGGCTGTGTCGGATGTGATGTATCCGTCAAGGTCTTTGTTGTTGAATGTAAATGTGGTTGTGGTGGTTTCTTCGGTAAGGGCTTCGGCAACCTTTTGGTAAACCTGTGCGGTTGTAAGGCCCTTTTTCATTGCTGCTTCCTTGTTTATTTCGATACGCAGCTCGTTAGAGCGCTCTCCGCTGCCGTCGTCTGCTTTTGCAATGCCGTCAATTTTTTCCAGCTCTGCGGCAATATCGGCAGAAATTTCGCCCAGTTTGTCAAAGTCGTTGCCTTTTACCGCAACGCTGAAGCCGCTGCCGCCAAGGGCGGACATATCTATACTTTCGGTGGTTACAGACAGGCTGTCTTTATATTCAGGCAGAGCTTCTTCTATAAGTGTGCCAACCTCTACGTTGGAGAGTGTGCGTTTTTCGGTCATAACAACGTAGAAGGAGAGTGTTTTGTTGTTTTCGGCAGAGGAGGTCATTGAAGCAACGCTTGTGCCCTCGCTCATAACTGCAACAGTGTCAACGTCCTGTACGTTCTGCACCTTCTGTGCAATGTCCCAACCCTGTTCATACAGGTCTTCATCGCTGGTTGTACCAGGCACGCTGAGTGTCATTGTCATCTGCGGGCCGTCCATTGCAGGAATAAATGCCATCGGCATAGAAAGTGCATTGAACACGCTGAGTGCCAGCAGACCAACAGAAAGCACAATTACAAACCATTTGTGTTTAAGGTTAAGGCGCAGTGCCTTTTCGTAAAGGTTTGTAATTTTAATCATAAATTTAGGTGTAACGTCGTTCTTTTCGCCAAGAACCTTGGAAGCAAGGCAAGGCACAAAGGTGAGCGCAACCACCAAGCTTGCCACCAGAACATAGCCGATTGTAAGACCCATATCGGTAAAAATCTGGCGTGTAAGGCCTTCGGTAAATACAATTGGCAAAAATACGCAGATTGTGGTGAGGGTGGATGCCGCAATGGCGCCGCCAACCTGTTTTGTGCCCACAACTGCAGCTTTAACTGCACTGTAGCCCATGCTGCGCAGACGGAAGATGTTTTCGATAACAACGATACTGTTGTCCACCAGCATACCAACTGCAAGGGCAAGGCCAGAAAGTGAGATGATGTTAAGTGTAACATCGGTAAAGTACATTGCCACAATTGCCACAAGCACAGAAAGCGGAATAGACATGCCGATAATCATTGTTGGTCTTGCTGATTTAAGGAATATGATAAGAACCAGCAGGGCGATGATACCGCCGTAAATAAGGTTGGAGAGAACGCTGTCTACAATCATGCCGATGTAGTCGCCCTGGTCCATAAGTGTTGTAACGTGCAGGCCAGGGGTTTTTTCTTCCAGTTCTTTTATTGCTTTTGTAACGCTTTCGCTTACTTCGCTTGTGGAAGCAACGGAAGATTTGTTAAGGGACAGCACAATGCCGTCGTTGCCGTTGATTTTTACAAAGCTGTCGCCCGAGTTGTCTTTTATCTCCACTGTTGCAACATCTTTAAGATATATCGGGTCAACGCCGTCCATATCCATATCCACAAGCAGAAGATTTTTAAGGCTTTCAAGGTCAGAGAACTTTTCGCCAACCTTAACTGTAACACGTTCGTCGCCCAGCATAATGTAGCCTGCAGGCATGGAGAAGTTTTGTGCTGTAAGGATATTGCTTATCATAGCCTGTGTAACAAGGCTGTCGATATTTGCCTGGCGCAAAGCGTCTTTTTTGGCTTTTTCAAACTGTTCGATGCCGTCTTCCAGCTGTTTTTCTGCATTTTCAAGTTCAGCTTCTATCTTTTCAAGCTCAATTTCAGCAGAAGCAATCTGTGCTTCACCTACAGCGATGCCGCTTACAGCTTCCATCTGGCCTTTTTCAAGCTCTTCGGCAAGTTTTTTTATCTTGTTTACTTCTTTGGTAAGGCTTTCTTTAAGTGCGTTTGCATCAATAAGGTCTGCCTGTGCTTCCGCTTTGTTCTGTGCTATCTGGGCAAGAGTTGCACTTGGGTCTGCAAGGCGGTCTTCGGTAAGGCCTGCTGCTACAATCGGTGCAAGCATTTCTGCCTTTGTTTTTTCAAGACCTGCAAGTGTAGCTTTTGTCTGTGCAAGCAGTTCTTCCATCTGCACAAGACCTGCTTCTGCTGCTGCCTTGGCAGCTTCAATATTTGCAATAACTGTATCTATTGTATCTGTATTTTCATCTGTTACAAAATTTGCAGCTTTAAAACCGTCAAAAACATCTGCAAGGGTGCTGTCTGCTGCTTTGATAACTGCTACTGATGCATTTTCAAGCGGAGTGCCTGCAAGCTGTGCTTTTATTGTCTGTGCACCTTCAAGACTTGCTGCAAGCTGACCGATTGCTGTTTTTGCATCGGCAATCCTTGTTTCAAGTTCATTAATCCCCTGCTTTGCGTCTGCTATGCCGTTAATAAGCTGCTGATATTCGGGCATCATGGTCATAGCCATATAGCCCTGCATTGCTTTTTCCTGACCTTCGTAAAGACCTATATCTGCCTGCAGTTTGCCAACTTCCCCTGTGATAACAGAAATCTGCGCCATACCTTCGTCCATCTGAACTGAGTATTTTGCAAGTTCTTCAAAACCTTTTTCTTTGCCGTCTTCCAGCTCTTTTTTGCCGTCTTCCAGCTCTTTTTTGCCGTCTGCAAGTTCCTGTTTGCCGTCTGCAAGCTCCTGTTTGGCTTTGTCAAGGTCTTTTTTTGTTTTGTAAAGCTCGCCGTCTACAGCCTTAAGGATATCATCGTTTATTGCATCAATCTTTTCCTGATTAAGCTGAATGCTGATATAATCTTCCACCAGACCCGTAACGTCAACGGTTGCAACGCCGTCTATACGTTCAAGATAAGGGGTAAAATCGTTTTCAATATAGCTGGAAAGCTCTTTTATATCCATGCCGTCCATATCAACGCTAAGCACCTGCACAGGCAGCATATCTGGGTTTAATTTCATAAGCATAGGGGCCGAGACGGTGTCTTCAAAATAGCCCTCTACCATATCAATACTGCTGCTCATCTCTATCATGGCGCTGTCCATATTAACCTTCTGGTTAAATTCCATAATGATAATGGAAGCGTTTTCCATAGAGATACTCTGCATATTTTCCAGACCGCTTGTTGTGGCAAGCACACTTTCCAGCGGCTGTGTAACGGTGGTTTCCACACGTTCAGGGGAAGCGCCTGGGGCGGTTGTCATAACGATAACGTATGGCAGGTCCATTTTTGGCAGCAGGTCGGTTTTGAGGCGTGTAAAGGACACGATGCCCAAAACAAACACCAGCACCACTGCAACCAGAACGGTGAACGGTTTTTTAACTGAAATTTTTGTCATAAGTTTTTTCCTTTTTGCTTGTTGTTTCTATATAAGGTGTGTCAAAAGCACTTTCTCTCCCTCAATCAGCCTTGCTGACAGCTCCCTCGTCAGAGAGAGTCACATATAAACGGTCATATTTTCTGACATTTTATCAAAAAACTGAAAAAATGAAAATTTGGCGCACCAAAACTGACCGACCAGTCGGTCGGCTTGTTTTTAGTATACTACCTTTTATATTTTATGCAACAGTTTTCACATAAATTTCGTAGAAAATTCACTATAAAAAAACGGGCAGGTAATACCCGCCCATACAGAACAACTATTCTTTTTCCAGTTCAATTTTGCCGTGTTCTTTTTCGAAAGATTTGATGCAGTCACGGATAAGTATATTTATCTGACTGTTGGCCGAACGGCCTTCATACTCTGAAACAAAGTGTAATTTATGCAGCATTTCTTCTTCTATTCTTACAGATAAACTTTTAATAGACATAAATACACTCCACAGTAAACATATTATAAAATCATAATATATCCAAAAATTACCTTATTGTATCAAATAGCTATAAAATATATCTAAAATGACGTCACCCAGACGTCGATAATTTTTAAGGAGATTTGTTATGGATATTTACAAGGAAATGTATTTAAAATTATTCAATTCGGTTACAACAGCCATAAGGGCAATGGAGTGCAAAAACTATAACTGGGCGATAACCGAGCTTAAAACCGCCCAGCAGAAATGCGAAGAAATGTTTGTGGAAAAGGGAGACTGATTTGCAGTGAGCAGATATTGTTTTTTCCGCAAGCAAGCAAGTCTTTTTTTGACCTTGTCAAAAATGAACAAAGGTGTTTGAGGATGAGCAAAATCGAAGATTTTGGTGTATCCGAGTTCTTTGTTCAAAGACCTTGCGGCTGTGAAAGGAAGGCGGGGTCCGCTGCGTCGCAATCAGCGCCACTTTTGGATACTTTTGGTGTCAAAAGTATCATGCGTAAGCATCATTATCCTTTTTGCAAAAAAATATCTGTAAACAAAAAAGTTTTCCACAATGGTTTTATCCAAAGTGGAAAACTTGTTTTTCTTTTAATTTTATTAAAAATTAAAGTTCAATTTTACCGTACAGACCTGTAGAACCAAAATCGCCAAGGTCGTCAACAAGTTTTGTTTCTCTTGTTTTCTGTACCTGTGGTGCAGGTTTTTCTTTTCTGTCACGGCCGCCTTTGCCTTTGCCGCCCTTGCGGTCGGAAGAAGGTTTTGCTTTGCGTGGGTTTGTTGGATAGATAACAACCTTGCGGTTGCTGCCTTCTCCCTTGCTTTCGCTTTTCACGCCGCTGATTTCGCTTACTGTTGCGTGAATGATGCGTCTTTCGTAAGGGTTCATTGGTTCAAAAGAGTAGCTGCGGCCGCTTTTGTTAACCTTTGCTGCCATTTTCTTTGCCATTGCAACAAGGTCTTTTTCACGTTTCTGACGGTAGTCAGCAACATCAACGCTGATTTTTTCGTCGCTGTCTTCAAAGCGGTTGGATGCAAGGGAAGTAAGGTAGCTTAAAGCTTCCATTGTTTCGCCTTTGCGGCCGATAAGGCAGCCTGCATCTTCGCCTACAATTTTGATGATATAGCCTGTCTGTGTTTTTACGATGCGGAATTCTGCTTCTTTATCGTAGAACTGGCCGATAACGCTTTTGATAAATTCAACTGCGTATTTAACCTTTGCAGATGCATTTTCCAAAGCAATTTCTTCCACAGCTGTTTCTTCTGCTGTTTCTGCTTTAACTTCTTCTTTTGCTTCTGCTTTAGGTTCTTCTTTTTTTACTTCAGCCTTAACTTCAGCCTTTGGCTGTGGTTTTGGCTGTTTTTTGTTTTCTTTTTTAGCAGGTTTTTCTGCTTTTGTTTCTTTTTTAGGTTCTTCTTTAACTTCGGCTTTTGGTGCATCAAAGAGAGATTTTACGCTGAATTCTTCTTCAATTTCCATAACCTTAACCTTTGCAGGTTTTTTAAAGAAAAATCTTTTTTCAGGATACTCCAGCACTTCGCATGTAACCTGTTCTCTTGTAAGAGCAAGTTCTTTGAGAGCAAGGTCGATAGCTTCGTCAACTGTAGCTGCCTGTTTGATAACTTCTCTCATTATTTTGCTCCGTATGTTTCTCTTTCTTTAGCGCGTGCTTTTTCAAGACGTGCTGCCTGTTCTTCTGTAAGCTGTTCTTCTTCTGCCCAGCTGGAACGTGCCTTTTCAAGACGTTTTTTGCCAAGTTCTGCCTGGCTTGCTGTCATTTTGCCGTCAGCGCCTGGTGCAGCTTTTTTGTTGCTTGCATTTTTTGCAGCTTTGCGTTTTGCTTTCATTTCTTCTTCAATTTTTGCTTTTTCTTTTTCTGGATCAAAGAAAAGACGAAGGAAGAAGTCTTTGCCGATGGAAAGTACGCTGGAGTAAATCCAGTAAACTGTAACACCTGCAGGCATTGCAAATGCAAAGTAACCAAACATAACTGTTGTGTAGATTGGCATCCATCTCATTGCGCCTTCCATTTTCTGGCCGTTGAGCTTTGTCATGATAATCTGGCTGCCAAGCATGGAAGCAACAGAAAGGATTGGGATAATCCAAAGAAGGCTTGGTTCTTTGATGGATGGTATCTGTGTAAGGTCAAGACCAAGGAAGGACATGTTGATGTCCTGGATGTAAGCAATCTGGTCTGCAGAAAGAACACTGCCAAAAGCATCTGGGTTGCTTCTTACTGTTGTAAGGATTGTGGACTGTGGGCTGTAACGTGAGAATGTTGCGCCCAAAGTTGTTGCAATTTCCTGTGCTGCAGCGATTGTTGTGTCGCTGAGCTTTGCAAGATGTGTAAGTGGTTCGTAGATAACGTTGATAAGACCAAAAAGAATTGGCAACTGGATAAGCATTGGCAGACAGCCTGCAGAAGCAGAAATGCCGTTTTCCTGCTGAACACGCATCATCTCTTCCTGACGTTTCTGCATGTTGTTTGCATACTTTTTGTTGATATCGTTGATAAGTGGCTGGATTGCAGCCATTCTGATGCTGGATTTTTTCTGTTTCCAGTCAAGTGGCAAAAGGATAATTCTTGTCACGAGAGTGAAAAGGAAAAGAGCCAGACCGTAGTTTGAAACCATGTCGTAGATAAGTTTCAAAAGCATACCAAGTGGTATTGCGAAGATGTTAAAAATTCCGCCCATATTTCCTCCGAGCTTTAGTTGCTTTGTTTATATGCCTGTGGCATATATGCTGTTATTTGTTTGTCCACCTGTGTTTAGGTGGCACAGGATCGTATCCGCCTTTGCAAAAAGGGTTGCAGCGCAGTATGCGCCATGTGCCAAGCACAAGCCCTTTTAATACCCCATGAATTTCGATAGCCTGCATCATATATTCGCTGCAGGTTGGGGCAAAGCGGCAGTTGTTGCCCAGCAGGGGAGATATACACGCCTTGTAAAATTTAATCGGCAGTATAAAGAGTTTCTTGATCATTGTATTTTATCCCTGCTTTGTCCAATAGAGTTTTAAGCTGTGCCTGTACCTGCTGCTGCTTTACATAAGGTGTTTTGCCACGGGGAACAAGAATGATGTCCACACTTTGTGACATATCAATGTTAAGCCCACGCACACTTGCACGCAAAAGGCGGCGCGCACGGTTGCGTTTTACCGCATTGCCTATCTTTTTGCTGCTGGTAACGCCAAAACGTGTAAAGCCATAGCGGTTTTTGATAACATATACTACTACAAGGCTGCCCACATAGCCTGCACCCTTGCGGTAGGCACGGATAAACTCTTTGTTTTTGTTTACTGCTTTTAATTTCATCTTTACTTCTTTCTTGTTTTAAAAATCCCCGATAATAGAAACAAAGACCACCCATTTGCCAGCCGCTTATGGCTTTTGCACCGGTGGTCCTTTTACTTTTATCTTTAGGATTTAGAACAACAAATTTTGTTTAACGATTAATTAAACAGCTAATTTTGCTCTGCCTTTTTTTCTTCTTGCAGCGATAACTTTTCTGCCGTTTTTGGATGCCATTCTGCCCAAGAAACCGTGAACTTTAGCGCGGGAGCGTTTTTTTGGCTGGTAAGTTCTTTTCATTGTTTTCTTCCTCCTGTTAGTTTTTTATATGCAAACAGCGCCTTTTGCGCCGCTGCCGACTTATCTGTTGCAGGGCACACTACTCCCTGCAAGTTACAAGTATATAATAAAAAGACAATGATTGTCAAGCACAAATTTTTGCAAAAAACCTTTATCTGTCTGGGTTTTCCACATTTTTGGCAGATATTGTTGAAAAGTAAAAAAGCATTACAATATGTATTGCTTTTTTATAAAAATATAATAAAAAATTTATTTATATACAGGATTTATATACAGGAAAACTGCCCTCCTTTTGAGAGGGCAGTCAATCTGATGCGTTAATCATAAGATTTCTTTTTCCTTTTTTAATTTAGATTGAGTTTTCTGCGTTTGTTGACAAGGATAAGCACTGCATAACCAGAAATAAGGTTTAACAGCAGCAAGATTCCTTTTTTAGGACCAGAACTGTCCCCTGTATCAATATTGCCGCCGCCTGTTCCAAGGAAAATTTCTTCTTTTTCTTCCTCTTCTTCAGGGTCATACTTTGGCTTATCTTCAGGGTCGTCCTTTGGATCATCCTTTGGTTTATCCTCAGGGTCGTCTATCGGATCGTCTGAAGGGTCTTCATCGTTGATTGGTTCAAGGTCATAGGACATCTGATATTTCCATTCTCTTTCAATCTTTACGTTTGCTTCCTGCACGTCAAATTTAAGATTAACCTTTGCTTTTACATCAACAGCTGCTGTGCCGCTGCGCTTTGTAACAAAAGTCTGGGATGTTTCGCCATCTTGATAAACATTGCCTTCCTGGTCTGTGTAACCCATTGGTCTGTAGATGTAAACGCCTTCCTTAAGATGCTGTATACCTTCAAGTGTAAGGTCGAAGGATACATCAGAATTTTCGGCAAGCTTAAGGTCTTTGAATGTGTAGGAGTTTGGATTTTCGCTGCTTCTGAAAAGCTTTACAAAAATGCTTGCATCGTCGTTGGAATCGTCGCCTGCAATTCGTGCTTTCTGAATTACATTTCCAGCGGAATCCACAATACTTACAACAAGGTCGTCGTTTTCGCCTGGCTCAACATACAGTGCAAATGTAAGGTCTACATTGTAAACATCGTTGTCGTTATTGGCGTCTGTATTTACAGCTTTGTGCTCTTCAGACTGGGATTTCTGACCAACTGTTATGCTTAAATCTTTTATAAACTTGTCTTCGTTGATGATTTCTGTGCTTTCCTGATTATTTTCCTGTGCTTCCTCTGCAGACATTGTACCTTTTATAAGGTATTCATACAGTGCATTGATGCGGGCCGCCGCTGCTGCCTTTTCACTGTTGGAGGAATCTGTATTGGATGCTATAAAATCGTACAGTTTGCCTTCCTGGTTGCCGTAGCGCCAGATAGCCATCTGTGTTGCATTTGCAGCTTCTCTTGCTGTCAGCTTGGAGAAATCAATGTCAGGATAAAGTGCATTGCCATCTTCGTCCTTTGCGTTTTTCATCATTTCGATAACAGCTTTAAGGCTTTCTGTGTTTTCGTCAACAGAAACCGATGTCTGTCCTTCTGCAGGTTTTTCAAATGTGTATCCGTTGAGAACAATATAACGCAGGTGGTCTTCGGCAAGTGTGCCGTCCTCTGTGTCAGGATAGTAACCACTGTCTTCCAGGTTTGCAAGACGGTAAAGAACATCTGTGCCGCTCAGCTCATCCTGCAAAGGTTTTGCTGGCACGTTTGTGCTTTCGTCAATACAATATGCTGTGTCAAAAAGGGTATCATCTGTTTTGTCGTTCGGTGTGCCGTTGATATCCGCAATTGTAATCTGTCTTGCAGAATATTGGCTTATCCAGTTTTCACTGTCGGCAGGTTTATAGTAAAACACTATAGAACTGTCATTTTCAGGATGATTACTGGATACAAAACGATAGTCATAACCATCACCAAGATTGCTTTGACTATAGTCACCTTCGGTTATTTCCACGCCTGTTGCATCTGCATCTGCAGTAACAACACGGTCTGTCTGTCCTGTAACTGTCTGGTTGTCATAAATTCTGCCGTAATCGCCGTAAACTGAATTCTCGCCTGTCATTTCAACAGGCTGGTCAAGAATAACTTCACCTGTGGCTTCGTCTGTTGGCGATCCGTCAGGCAACAGACCTGCATCTTCCGATGCAGAAGGATTTTCAACCTCTTCTCCTTCTTTTATAAGGTCTATCGTAACTTCAGGGGCATTTTCCGTACCGTCGGATTCTGCTTTGTATGTGTAAGAACCTTCAAGCGTGTCGGAAACTGTCTGTGTGCCGTCAGGGTTTACTGTTGAAGAACCTTCTTCTCTTTCTTTGTATACAACCTCTGCACCCTCTGGAGTTACAACTCCGCCAGGCTGGGTTTCGGTCACTCTTGTTACTTCGCCAGGATTGGCTGGGTTTTCTGTTATTGTAACTGTAACTTCTACATTTTCTCCCTCAACCTGAACGCTGCTTTCAAAAACCTGAGGCTGTGCACCTTCGTCTGCAGAATCAGGCGGTGTTTGGTCTGCAAAAGCTGCAACTGGAAGCACTGTTACAAGCAGCATTGCCGACACCACCAGAGAGATGGTCTTTTTAAAAAGGCTTTTAAAATATTTTTTCATAAAATCCCTCCTTAACATAAAGTTAGATACATAGTCGTTAATGTATTAACAATGGTTGGTATGTTTTACATGCCAGCACGTTGCTTCGCTTTTTTTTATTAGGGCTGTGTAAGAAGCTTTACGTACGGGGGGTAAATTTTTATTTTGTTTTGTTTTTTCAGAAATACAGTTGACAGATAATACCAGGACAGATAATTAACTTTTGCTGCAAGGGATTTTCTGCTGTTTCAGATGATATTTTTCGGTGGTACCTCCCACCTTTACTATATTTTAATTTAATTAACTTGTCAATACCAAAAAATTATTTTAATATAGTGCAGTATATAGTAAAACTACTAATTACTTTAGAAAATTAAGAATATTAACTGTATCAAAATTCCAGATATACGCAATTTTATGCATTTTTTAATAAAAAAATTTTTTTAATATTCATTCAAAATAAGTCTTTAAAATTTCACATTTTTATATAAAACAACATATATGTCATTATGTTTTTTATACATTAACCAATATAACTTTTTTCTTTACAATTATTTTGTATTTTTTATTTTTTTGCAACATTGCATATTTTAGATATTTTAAATATATAAGTTTTTAATTTTTAAATTTTTACTTAAAATTTTTATTATATTATTTATATTATTATATCCTTTATATATATTGTAATGTTGAAAATTATATGATATAATAATAGGGTTAATAGTAGTATCAAAAAGTGTGCCCTGCGGTAAGTTTTTCTGTGCAGGCAGGGCAGACAGACTTATTATAAATACATTTTACAACGGGAGAAAATTAATGAATTCATACGCAGAAGTTTTTGAAGCGGTTAAAGAGCACTGCCGTGAAGCAGTGGTGGAAGCCAGTTTTAATCTTTTTATAAAGCCTTTGGAGCTTAAGGATATAGAAGGCAACACCGCAATTATCTACACAAACAGCGAATGGGCAAAAGGCATTGTGGAAGAGCGCTTTACAGGTGCAATAAGAAAAGGCTTTGAAAAAATTCTTGGTTTTACAATCATTCCTAAATTTGAGGTTAAAAAAGAAGACGGCGCAACAGCCGAGCCTATAAACGGCGGCCATTATGCACTGACATTTGAAACATTTATTGTGGGTTCTTCCAACAAGTTTGCACACGCAGCAGCTTTGGCAGTTGCACAGAACCCTGCAAGAGCATATAACCCTTTGTTTATATACGGTGACAGCGGTTTGGGCAAAACCCATCTGCTTAAGGCTATCCAGTACGAAATTCAGAGAAACAAGCCAACTGCAAACATTGTTTATGTTGACGGCGAAACCTTTACAAACGAGATTGTTAACGCAATAAGAGAAAACAATACTAAGGCTTTTCACGATAAATACCGTCAGGTTGACGTGCTTTTGGTGGACGATATTCAGTTTATTGCAGGCAGGGAAAGAACACAGGAAGAATTTTTCCACACCTTTAATGCACTGCACAGTGCAGGCAAGCAGATTGTGCTGGTAAGTGACCGCCCTGCAAAAGAGATTAAAAACCTTGAAGACCGCCTTAAAACCAGATTTGAATGGGGTCTTACAGCTGATATTCAGGCACCTGACTTTGAGACACGCTGTGCAATTATAAAACGCAAAAGTGACCTTTTGAGACTTGATATACAAAATGATGCTGTTGAGTTTATTGCAAGCAAGGTAAAAAGCAACATACGCCAGCTTGAAGGTGTTGTTAAAAAGCTGGACGCACTTAAAAGACTTGAAAACAAGCTGCCAAACCTTGTTAACGCACAGCTGGCTGTAAAGGATATTCTGGACGACGAACTGCCTGTGCCGCTGACAATTGAAAAGATTATAGAAGAAGTAAGCCGCAGCTATGCAGTTAATCCTGCAGAAATAAAAGGCAAAAAGAGAACACAGAACATTGCCGAAGCAAGAAAGATGGCGATGTACATTGTGCGCCAGGTGTGCGAACTTAGCATGGAAGATATTGGCAAAGAGTTTGGCGGCCGTGACCACAGCACAGTTGTTTACAGCATAAGCAATGTGGAAGAAAAGATGACAAAAGACAGCTTTTATAGAAGCAATATAGAAGATATTATAAAAAATGTAAAAACAGTAAATTGATTGAAAAGTTATCAACAAAGTTTTTATATTTAAACACACAGTTTTCAACAGTTTTAACACTGCGTAAAGTTGTTGGTTTTGTTTCAACAACTTTTCAACAGTTTTTGTTTAAAAACTTTTTTAAAAAAAACGGCTTGTTTTAAGGCTTTTTAAAGTTTTTAACATTTGCCGCGGCTCTACTACTACTACTGTTTATAAAACAGTGTGTTTAGAAATTTTTTGATTTTTTAATAAAAAGCGAATATAAAAAAATGCCATTAAATGTGGAAAACCCATTTTGGCACAGAAAGGACAGTAAAGATGAAGATTATCTGCGACAAAAACACTCTGAACGAAGCTATACAGACAGTTTCACGTGCAGTTGCCGTTAAAAGCAATCTTGCATCTATTGAAGGTATTCTGTTTGTTGCCGAAAACGGCACACTTACCCTTACAGGCTATGACTTTGAAATGGGTATAAAAACAACCTTTGAATGTGATGTGGAAATGGAAGGCGATATTGTTTTATCTGCAAATCTGCTGGGCAACATTGTAAGAAAATCTACAGACGACCAGATTTCCATTGAATGTGATGACAAAATGAACTGCAAAATTAAAAGCGGTATGACAGAATATAACATCAAAGGCATTGACAGCACAGATTATCCAGATTTTCCGTCACCTGCACAGGACAACAGCATAAAAATTGAAAACCGTCTGTTCTGTGAAATGGTTGACTATGTTATCTATGCAGTAAGCCAGGATGAAAAACGCCCTGCACATACAGGTGTTTTGGTTAAACTGGAAAACCGCAAGCTTACAATGGTTGCTTTGGACGGCTATCGCCTTGCTGTGTGCGAAAGAGAAGTGGATTTTGACGGCAACTTCAGCA
>SVMV01000080.1 GCA_015067245.1 Oscillospiraceae bacterium
AAGTGTCAATTTTAAGGTCTGCAGGGTTGATATCAATTTCAACATCGTCAACTTCCAGCATTACCGCAACTGTAACTGTGGATGTATGAATACGGCCCTGTGTTTCTGTATCAGGAACACGCTGAACACGGTGAACACCGCTTTCAAATTTGAAACGGCTGTATACGCTGTCACCTTCAACGGAGAAGCTTACCTCTTTAAAACCACCGAGTTCTGTTTCGTTGAGGGAAAGAATCTCGGTTTTCCAGCCTTTGCTGTCGGCATACATATTGTACATACGGTATAGGTTATAAGCAAAAAGTGCGGCTTCTTCACCGCCTGCACCGCCGCGGATTTCTATGATAACGTTGCGGTCGTCATCTTCATCTTTTGGAAGAAGAAGGATTTTAAGCTCTTCGCCGCATTTTTCCATTGTTTCTTTGCCTTCTTCATACTGCATCTGAACAATTTCTTTAAATTCTGGGTCAAGACCGCCTTCGTCCAGCATTTCTTTTGCTTCTTCAAAATTGTTTTTTGCAGTTGTGTACTCGTCAAATTTTTCTACGATAGGTGTTAGGTTTTTATACTCCTTCATCAAATCTTTGTAACGCTTGTTATCGTTGATAACTGTTGGGTCCATAAGAAGCTGATTGATTTCGTCGTATCTGTTTTTAACGTCTATAAGTTTTTCAAACATCTATGCTTTCTCCATTTTAAATATATTACTATTATTATTGACTATTCCTGCGGGGTGATAATTTTTTTGATGTTTTTTTCTATTTTTGAGCGGGGTATCATAACCTCTCTGCCGCACTTTGTGCATCTTATTTTAAAATCCGCACCTATGCGCAGAACAAGAAACTCACTGTTCTGACAAGGGTGAGGTTTTTTGGTTATAATAATATCATTTACTTTTACATCCATTTTTTCACCGCCCATTATTATACAGGATAATTGTATCACAAAGATATGTCCTTGGCAATTGGATAATTTAAAGTATTATATCAATTTCTAACTGCATATATTTAGTAAAAAACGACTATTTAAGGAAGGTAGTATTATATGAAATATATGCGGGAGACAGATATAACTGCGGCATCTGTTTTTGATTTGCAGGCGCTGCTGTCGGCCTATGAAAAAGGCACGGTGATGTTTGCCAAAGCTTTGGTGTATGACCGCGGCAATGGGCTTAAATTCAATCTTGGCGGATACGAAGCCTTTATGCCAAACAGTGAAGTTTACCTGTCATTTGATGAGAATTGTATAAAAGAAGCTGCTATAGCTACAAGAGTAAATAAATTTGTATGTTTTATAATTACTTCTGTGTCAAAAAAAGGCGCGGAATATTATTTTGAAATATCTCGCAAAAAAGCACAGCAGCTTGCATACGACAACTACATAAGCACTCTGCAAAGCGGAGATATAATTCCCTGCTGCATAACGCATATTGATAAATTTGGTGCATTTTGTGATATAGGATATGGCATAAGCGCGTTGCTGCCTATTGATTTTATATCTGTTTCCCGCATACAGACCCCTGCTGACAGATTTTATGTAGGACAAAATATTTTTGCCTGTATAAAAAGCAGCGATAATAACGGAAGAATTGTGCTGACACATAAAGAACTGCTGGGCACCTGGCTGGAAAACGCAACCTACTTTAAGGCAGGCACAAGCACCACAGGTATTGTGCGCAGCATAGAAAGCTATGGTATATTTATTGAACTCAGTCCCAATCTTGCAGGCCTTGCTGAAAGCTGTGAAGGCATTGAAATAGGTGATGTAGTAAATGTATATATAAAAAATATTCTGCCAGATAAAATGAAGATTAAACTTGTTATTGTAAGCACAATTAAAGAAGAAACTTTTTTCCCTGAAATCAAATATTTTAAAACTGAAGGCAGAATAAAATACTGGAAATATTCCACCGAAAACTGCAGCAAACTGATTGAAACAGTATTTTAATGCAGTTTAATTGCAAAATCGGCACACAAAAAGGCTCCGAACATTCGGAGCCTTGATTTTATATGTTAAGTTTTAATCCGCATTAAGCCACAAACAGATAAACGATTGTTGCCACAAGGCCAAGACCAAACAGCAGCAGGCTGTATGCAAGACTTTCGGTAACATGGAATGCCAGTGGAGCAACGCCTTCTTCACGCGGGGTCTTTTTGCCTACCCAGAATGAGTTAGGTATTTTTGCCGTGCGCATAAACACCTTGCGGAATATAAACAGAAATACATCTGGCAGTTTGTCTATTATTCTGCCGATAAAGCCAAATACTGTTGGCAGAACTGTAAACACCAGTGGTTTCCACAGCATATTTTCTACTGTGAATTTCTGGTTCCATGGATTAATATATTTTTTCTCCTTTGTAATAACGGTAAACTGCGCCACAACAAAGTAAAGTACTGCACCAATAGAAAGTGATATAACTGCGCCCTTAAGGTTAACCCAGCTGAAATATGCAACTTCGTGTTCAAGATGATGAACTCCCATAAAGTGACTTGTCATTTCAGCCAGTTTATCCATAGTATGATGCGGCAAAGTGCCAAACACAAAGATAAGTACCGCTACTGCACCAATAACCACACTTGTGCGCTTTGAAACGTAAGGCTTGTGCAGATGCCATTCTTTTGTTGGGTTCTTTACAAACAGACAGATAAACAGCTTTGTCATATAGGCAACTGTAAAACCGCCGCTTACAAGGAATATAATTTCGGCAAACTGGAAGAAGCCTGTTGCCGCGTGAACTTCATGCAGGAAATGTATTTTTTCTACAATGCCTTCATGCAATAAAGTTTTACTGATGTAGCCGTTAAATCCAGGCACACCCATAATGCCAAGGGCTGCAACGCCAAAACACACTGTAAGGCGCTTTTTGCCTTTACCAAAGCCCTGAACTTCGTTAAGGTTAAGGCTGTGGGTGTTCTGATAAACAATACCTGCACATGTAAACAGAACCAGCTTAATCATTGTGTGGTTAATCATATGCAGCACTGTACCATAAGCGGCAATAGTGCCGTGTTCACCAAGGAACTGTGTCATAGCCACACCAATAACTATAAAACCAATCTGCGACATAGAGGAATATGCCAGTGTCTCTTTAAGGTTTGTGGACATAAATGCACAAAGTGCACCAAAAAACATTGTCAGAATACCAATACACAGCACAAACATCGCCCATTTTTCGTTGCCCTGCATTACGCGGCTGGTAACAACTATTGCACCGAATACACCTGTTTTGATAAGAATGCCTGAAAGTGCGGCACTGGCAGGCGCAGGAGCCGCAGGGTGAGCTTTTGGCAGCCAGCCGTTAAGCGGAAACATGCCCGCTTTTGCAGCGAAGCCAAAGAAAATGAGAAACGCAACAATAAACAGCATATTCTGATTTTCAAAACCTGCAACTGCAGCGGCAATTTCGTCAATAACCACCGTACCTGCAATGCGAGAAAGCATAAATATACCTGTGAGTGTTACAAGGCCGCCTATAACTGCAACGGACAGATAGCTGTTGCCTGCTGCTATAGAGTCGATGTCCTGATTGTGCACAACCAAAGGATAGCTTGCAAAAGACATAACCTCAAAAAAGATAAACACTGTATACAAATCGTAAGAAAGGAACAGCCCCAAAGTTGCACCAAATGTTATTGCCCAGAAGCTGTAATATCTGCGCAGATTTTGTGGCGCGTGGTCAAAGTATTCGTCAGAGAACACACTGGAGCCAACCCATATCAGGCTGGTTGCAACTGCCTGCAGAATGCCAAAACCGTTGACCTGCAGGTTTATGCCTATACCTGCAAACCAGCTTACTGTAACAAGCTGGCTTTCAACCATGTGAAGATTGAACATAAGATAAAGACAGGCAGCCAGTTCTGCAAGGGATACTGCAACCATAACAAGATTTATTTTTTTTGTGTTTTTTACTGCTATTGGCATAAAACCAAGCACCATAGGCGCAAACACCATAAGCAAAAGCATGATTTTAATATTCATAATTAAAATCCTCCTTTCGCAACTGTTTCAAGAAAATCAAACAGCGGTGTTGCCCAGAAAAGCACAGAAACCATAACTGCTGTAATAACAGCCATTGGAACCCAAAGTTTTTTTGGTGCTTCTTTAACGTGATTTAGTTCTTCCATATCAAGATGTTTGGATGGGAAATAAGCTTTTGTGATGATTTCAAGCAGATAAACAGCTGTCATAAACGCCGAGAACATCAAAGCACACACACCGATAAACGGCAGAATATTGCCTGAGCCCACCTGGCCGATTGCCGCTGTTGCCAGTGTATATTTTGACAAAAATCCAGGCAGCGGCGGTATGCCTATAAGCGCAATGGACGAAACTGTAAACAGGAAGAATGTTTTTGGCATTTTTTCGGCATAGCCTTCAATGTCATCCACAAATTCCTTGTGATTTGTATAGAGAATTGCACCTGCTGTGTAGAACAGAACTATTTTTATAATGCCGTGGAACAGCATATGTGCCATGCTGCCTTTAAAACCATCGGCTGTCATAAGGGTTATACCAAAAACAATATATGCCAGCTGGCTTACTGTGGAATATGCAAAGCGGCGTTTGAGATGGCGGCTTCTTGCTGCAGACCATGAACCAAAGCATACTGTGACAATTGCCATTGTCATTACCACATTCTGTACCCATGTTCCTTTAAGAAAATCAGGGCCAAAGAAATAGTATGTGGTGCGCATAATTGCAAAAACGCCTGCTTTAACAACTGCAACAGCGTGAAGAAGTGCAGTTACTGTTGTTGGCGCAACAGAAGCTGACGGCAGCCAGCCGTGCAGCGGAAAGATTGCCGCTTTTACACCAAAGCCGATAAACATAAGCAGGTAGGCAACCATAAGAACAGGTTCGGCTTCTGTTACAATACCTCCATAGCTGAATTCTATGCTGC
>SVMV01000081.1 GCA_015067245.1 Oscillospiraceae bacterium
TGGCACCATGTTATAATGCCTGCACAGCTGTCGTCATAGTTAGCTTCCTTTACAATTTCTGTAATCTGACTGTTGGATTTTGCTGTAACCTTATACTCCAAAGGATATGGCAAAACTTTTGAAAGTTCTGCTGCCATTTCTTTGCTGCGTGCTTCCACAGTTTCCAGCACTTCAGGACCATAAAGTTCCTGACTGCCTACAATAAACCAGAATTTATAATTTTTGATAGCCATAGTTATTCTCCTTACTGTAATTTTACATACAAATGATAATATTCATCACTGATTGTATTTAACGGTTTAAATGTTATATCATCAAGGGTAAATTCAAGCCCGCCTTTATGCTGAAGCCTTGAAAGATCTGCTTTATTTATGGTGATATATTCTTTATTTTCGCTGATTGCTGCCAGCACATAAGGACCCCAGCAGATACTTACAGTATTTTCATCGTCAGAGCAGGCTTTTGTATATGCTGCGCATTCAAATTCAAATGTCAAAATCCCTTTTTCAATGTCAATAATATAGTATCCGTTTTCTTCTTTTGGTGTTATCGGCTGTTTGTCCACTGCAATTTTTGCAGATACAGCCCACAGCGGCCTGCGCACCTTGAGCGTTTTTGCCGAAAGCTTATCCACCTTGATTGCCATATCAAAGCTGTTTATCTCTGCATCTGCAGCAATTTCGATAATTTCTTTGCCATTGTTAAGACGGTTTGGGATAAACAGATTTATAATAACACTGTCCTTATCCTTGGCATAGATATATTCGCCATATTTAAAATGGCTTTCATAGCCTGTACCGTGACAGCAGCTGTTTTCTTCGCTGTCAAAATGCTTGTGGCCGCAAGGGGCAGACGGCATAAAGTATGTGCTTAAGCCTGTTGGTCCGCTTATATCGCCACTGGACAGGATATGGTTTGTAAGAGTGTTTTCGTAATAGTGCATATATTCTGCACCGCCGTGATACTGATAAAGGCCGCCTGTAAGCTTGAGCATATTGTAGCTTGCACAGCTTTCGGCTGATTTTTCGCTGATGTATTTTGCTATCTGGCCTTTTGTGCGGAACATTTCGGTTTCGCCAACACCGCCAATGGAATATGTGTGGTCTTTTACCGCAAAATTCCAGAAATTGTTTGCTATATCCCAGCGGTGTTTTTCTTTTGTAGCTTCAAACTGTCTTAAAACACCGATAATCTGCGGGATATGCTGATTTGCATGAAGATTGCCCAATGCATCAATATTTGCGCGCATAGGCAGATACAGCTTGTCATTGTCAAAATAACGGCTTGCTGTAAGATATCTTTCGTCCTTTGTGATGAGATAAAGGTCAGCCAGAACTTCGTTTATGCCGCCAAATTCCCCCGCTATATACATAGCCCACATTCTGTCCCTCTGTGTCTTTGGCAGACGGCTGAGACGGTTGTATACCCACAGACCGATTTTTTTAAGTATTTCCAAAGCTTTGATGCTATCTGCATACAGATAACAGTCTCTTAAACCTGCCATAATTTTGTGCAGTGTGTAATATGGTGCCCATATTTTTGGATAGACCGTATATACTTCCAGCAGGTCAAACTGACTTTCATCATAAGCTGATAAAAAACCTGCCTTAAAATTTTCTGGCTGCTGTGCCATTGCATCCTGACATTCCGCAAGTTCTGCCACCATATAGTCAAGTTTTGCTTTTATCTTGATGTTGCCTGTTGCACCATAGCACAGCGCAAGCCCAGACAAAAAATGCCCTGTTGTGTGACCTTTAAGATTACACTGCGGTGCATCCCAGCCTGTCATCTGCTTTGCGCCTTTTGTATCCAAACCTGCTGCCAAACGGAAATTGTAAAGATAACTGTCACAGTCAACATTTAAAAAGTGCTGCATAACACGCTGCTGCTGTGCATAAAAGCTGCTGCCAGATGTAAGACGTATATCTTTTATGCTGTAGACTTCAACAGTCTTTTGGGCATTGCATTTTGGCGCAAGCAACTTTTCATCATCGGTTACAACAATATTTGCCGTTACTGTTATATCATTCTGCAAATTGCCTTTTACTATGTATTCACCAGCCTGCTTAAAAGCATTTTCATCTGTGTCTGCCCATTTCACAGGCATCATAACATCTTCATTAAGGTTGTTTACTGCAACCACATTCAGCGGCAGAGCTGGCTGTACACCAATTTTTGTATACACTGTGATATCATGCGCCCCTGTAAGTGCAAAAGGATATTCCATCTCCAGCACATTTGCTGTGTATTTTTTTGTTTTTACAGTGTCTCCAAGTGTTGCGGTAAGGGTGAGTATAACCTCTCTGTTTCCCCCTGTAAATGGTGGGCGGTTAACCTTGCCCTCGCTGGAAAGGCGGCGTTCGTCGCTGCTTTGCCAGCTGAATACGCTGCCGTTTTTGCCTTTAAGAGGCAAAGCGATATCCGCTTCCACTGTAGAAAGATTGCCAAGATATATATTTTCTATATCTTCGTTCAGTAACTTTTCGCACATTATCATTTATACCTCCGTGGCATTAAATGTATTATTATATTTAGTATACAATATAAATGCGGTGCGTTTCAATGAGAAATTAAACTATAGTTCAGTAAATATATTGAATTGCCAATTTTATGGTTGTATAATTATAAAAAGCAGTTCTCTGCCTATATACCGTTATCAAAGGGGACAAAACTATGGAAAATGCAAAACTTATAAAAACATACCGTATGTTAGACTACGACCTTGCAAAAGTTCATAGCCTTTTAAACAGCACAAGAGAAAACAAAAGCAGTCTTTTTGTGCCAACTGATGCCAACTGCCGCATCGTTAAAGAGCAGCTTAACCTGCTTAAAGAGCGCATTGATGCTCTTGAAACGCCTGCAAAACCATTTGAATTTATAAAAAATCATTTCAATGACTTTTTTTATGCACTTAATCTGCAGTTCGAAACCATAAGCAGTAATCCACAGGGCTATCTTTATTCTTTGGGTTGGAAGATTGTACCTATGATTCTTGATGCCGAAGATTTCACTGCAGGATATGATATACTTATCAGCCGCCTTGGCGCAATAAAGGATATTGTTTCTGTTTTGGAAGTAAACTGCAGGGATGAAAAGCAGAAACTTGCCCTTAGCGAAGCTATTGGATATATGAAAAACAACCTTGGTGTAAACAAGGTGGAGTACCGCAGTTTCTACGAATTTTTAGGCAAGGAAAAAGAAACTGCCCTTTTAAATCTTGTGGAAGAAACTGAAAGCTTTTTAAACGAAAAACAGCAGATTTTATCTGACGGCAAAAGCGAGAAATATGCAATGCTTGATGACAGTGCCGTTCTGCCGCAGGATATTGAAAAATACAAAAACGCTCTGAGTGTAAATATCGGTGTAAATATGGACGAACTGCTGCAGTGGTACGAAGCAGAGACCGAAAAGACACGCAAAGAATGTTTTGAAATTGCAAGAAGCCTCGATATTCCCGAAAACAATCCGCAGACTATGGCAGATATCAACAATATTTTGCTTAAATATGCAGGTCCTGCTGACACAGCTGACGAAATGTATGAGCGCGCAAACAGCTATATCAAGCGCACACGCGCCATTGCCCACGAATATGTATGGCTGCCTGAAGACGAAAACTGCATAATCTCCAAAGTGCCGATTCAACTTAAGGTCGCTTACCCTTGGGGCGGATATGAAGGCGGCTACCGCTTTAAAACACCAATCGTAGGCAGAATGTTTTTGAACAACTATAACTTTAAAGCCATTACCGACGGCTGGATGAAGATAAACACCCTGCATGAAGCTTATCCTGGGCACCATGTTCAGCATGTGCGCAGCATAACCGACCCTATTCCCGAAACTATGAAGATAGGTGCAAAAAATGTACCTCTGCACGAAGGTACCTGTCTTAGAACAGAACGTGCCTTTGAATTTGTTTTTGCAGAAGACCCATTCTATCCACTGTTTGTGGCATACCGCCGCCACCATACTTCTGTGCGCATCAAGGTTGACCTTTGGCTGAGATATTTTGGCAAAACAATTGGAGATGCTGTTGACCTTTATCAGCAGGAACTTGGCTTTGACCGCCAGACTGCACGTTTTCAGGTTCAAGCACATGAAAACGACGAGGGATATTTTACCAGCTATTACTATGGTATGAAAAAACTGTGCGAGTGGGAAAAACTCTATGGCTATGACAAAATGTCATATACCAAGCTGCTGTTCAGTGTTGGCGGCGTATCTTTGGAAAACTTTAAGCTTTACCTTGATATGACCGAAGACGAAAAATTTATGCTTACCCATGCATTTGGCAGCCTGTATCAGTTTGACTGATTTTACCGCTTCGACTTTTTCCGACAGATATTATCACATTTTTTACACATTATTACCATAAAAGTTGTTTTTTACAATTGTTTTATACTTTTTAAGTAATATAATAAAGCTAAAGACAACCTTTTATCTACCAAAAAAGTAAAACCGCAGGCAATTATCTGTCTGCGATTTTTCTTTGCTTTTATTTTGATATAAATATATGATATAATATCATAACAGTTAAAAAATTATATACGAATGGGAGAATACCAATGATTGAAAAAATTGCTTTTGTGTTTTTTATACTGGCATATTATATTGTGCTTGTGCGTGTTGTTAACTATATGTTTCCTGGATTTATTGCTTTGTCCTCTTTGGGTGCGCTGCAGATTGCTGTACTGATTGCACTGATTGTTCCTTGTGTATTTCTGGCAAAGAAAACACTTAACTACCTTATAAAATAATTATCGCAATAAAAACTCACCATCAAAACTGGCAATGACATTTTACTTTGCTATATTATTCTATGTCAACGA
>SVMV01000082.1 GCA_015067245.1 Oscillospiraceae bacterium
GGTTAAAAACTGCATAAAAACAATGGGCGACGGCAAATACCGTGCGGTAGTAACAGTTGACCATCAGTTTGTGTAAAATAAATGGAGAATGATGCTTTTTAAACATCATTCTCCGATTTTTATTTTGTAAACATTTTTACTAAACGTTTTGCGCGTTTATAAACAGGGTTCATTGTCAGTTTATGGCTTGGTTTGAACGGCTTTGTACAGCGCAGATAATCCTTAAAAATTTCAAAACTCTCAAGATATCCTTCATAGATATATGCTGTATCATTTACAAACCAGTCGTCCATATACCACTGATAATGATATTTATCGAAATAAGCTTTCATATATGCGATAAAACACTGCTGCATATATTTTTCATTGGTGTACTGAGCGTCAGGCGCACACATTTTATTATCTTCGGTATACTTTTTAAGCATAGCACTGTAACCTACAATAAAAGGCCCGTAACTTGGGTTTACAGAGTATATAGGAAAGTTTGAATCTATATAGGTTACTTCAAGTTTTTTTGCTATATTGAGCTCACATTGAATTTCGTTGTTAACGGCATTTCGTTCAAGAATAACAAGTTTCTGCCCGTCATCACCAAACAGCATGTTATGCGGCAAAGTGCCAGAAACAGATGCACATACCTTTGCATTTCTGATGTACAGAATAAGTTGCGAAAGCGAAAGATTTTCAGGGTAAAGCAGGGTAAAACCATTTTTAGCAAAATAATTATCCAAAGCATCTGTACCTGGTTCAAGTTTTTGGGCTTTTGACAGTTGTCCACGGCTGAAATATATTTTTTCAGGGAAACAGTACTGTTCTGATGCTGAGACGTTATCGGCAACAGCTTTAAATGTATCCTTGAATTCCTGAGAATAAAATCTGGTGCGGTAATAAGAAACCTCAGGGACAATTACCTCACGGTATGTAGTTGGAGTGTTTACTATTTCCATTTTGTCCCATATACCGATAAGAGATAAAAATTCCTTGTAGTTGCCGTTTATTTCGCGAACCTCATCCTGTCGCAGTGTAAAAACATATTTATCAATAGTTTCGTCATTGTGTTCCAGAAAGTACCAAAGCCTTGAAACTGTCTCTATCAAAAAATGACCCCACTGGTCAACAAGAAAACCACAGTAAACAACCTTTAAATCTTTGTATTCGGCTGTTTCAAAATCATAGCCACCAGTTACACGACCGTCTATGCAGGAAAGTTCAATATAATTTTTATTGAAGTCAGCTACACCGCCTGCCCCAAACAGAACTATAGGGTCGGGAGATTTTCGTACAGGCAGAACAGTTGCGTTTTTTCCATACCATATATCAAGGCTTCTGCCGCTATTCTTTCCTATTTCAGAAAAATTGTTGTTATGCAACTTTTCCAAAGCTTTGGCCTTAAGTGGTCTTAAATATCTGTAATCTATATTGTGCATTTTTCACCTTTAAACCATAATGTAAATAATTTACCTGAACACCTTTGTCCAGCGCTGCATAAACAGCTTGTCGTTTTTTTCAAAACCAAATTTTTCATAAAATCCGTGGGCATCTTTTGTGCCAAGAATACCGCGCAGATTTGCAAACTGTGGATTGCTGATAACAGCTTCCATCATTATGCTGCCAACGCCGCTTTTGCGCAGGTTTTCTTCCACAACAACATCGCACAGATAAAATGTTGTGGCATAGTCGGTTATAATGCGGCAGCAGGCAACCTGCTTGCCACCGTCAAAAACACCGTAGCAGAAAGAGTTTTTTAACGAAGTCTCGATAATCTCGTCACTGCGGTCGTCAGCCCAGTATGTAGCCTGCAATGTTTTTGTAATCCATTGCACATCCATATTTTCAAAACCAGTTTTAACTGTATAGCTCATAGCAAACATTCCTTTTTAACTTATATTATATATTCAGTATATCAAAACTATATATTGTTTGCAATTAAACAATATAAAAAATAAAAGTCTCTGCCTTAAAGACAGAGACTTTTTTGGTGGACCTTCACAGACTCGAACTGTGGACCGTCCGGTTATGAGCCGGATGCTCTAACCAACTGAGCTAAAGGTCCGAAACAATGCTATAATATTATATAGCACAAAAACGTAAATGTCAATTCTTTTTTTGTAATATATTGTCAAAACAAAAGGGCACCAGGATGCCCTTTTATATGTTGCTACTTTTGCCTGTAAGTATTTTTACGCTGCTTGCATATTCGCTTAGTGTCATGCCTGTAATACTTTTAAACTGGCGCGAAAAATAATGTATCGAATTATAGCCAAGCTTTATGGCAATTTCGGTAAAGTTGCCGCTGCTTTCTCTTATCATACGCTTTGCGGCGTTTATTTTAAGATGGTTAAAATAATCAATTGCACCGCCGCCGGTTTTCTCTCTGAACAGCTTTTGCAGATAGCTGCGGCCAACAAGGTTGTCGCGGCAAATTTCGGTAAGCTTCAGTTGCCTGTCAATATTTGCCTCCATGTAATCCACAATTTTATTAAAAACTTCGTTCTGGCTGTTTTCTTTGATAAGCGAAACAGGTGCTTTTGGACGTTTTGCCGTGTCGTTGCGTATTATGGATAAAAGCAGCCATTCAAGACCAATTTTTATAAATTGCTCACAGCCAAACTCGGCATTTTCACTGCGTTCCAGCCGTATGGTAAGGGGGTCATCAAGAGGTGTGGAAAAAGCAGTTTCGCTTTCTGCAATTATATTTGCCAGCAGTCTGCGCCCGTGGTCGTCTATATTGGCCACCTTGTTTTCAAAAAATTTCATTGTTTCGCTGTTGCATTCAAAAGAAACAATAAGAATATTTGGAGCGGTAACACCATCAGCCATAAGGGTGTGAAACTCGTTTGGCTTGTGAAAAATTATCTGTCCTTTGGTAAGATGTATAACGTCTTTTTCGCTTACAGCGTCAACTTCGCCCTTGTCTACATAAACAAATTCCCAGAATGGATGGCTTTCGCCTTCAAAAACGTAGTTTTTGGCAAATTCAAAGTAGTGCACGGTATAGATTTTGTCAATTTCAAGGTCCTGCTTTAAAACAGTTGATATAAAGTTCATACATACACCCCCTTTTTTTATTGATTTTATTATATATAAAAAAAGACGATTGTGCAAACAAAAAATCAAAAATGCAAATGGATTTATTTAACTTTGGTATATATGCAATTAAATGGGACAAAAGCTTATGCAGATTGAACAATAATTCAAACGTGCTGTAAACAAAAAGAAGAAGCTCTAAAGCGGTCTCCAGACAAGAAAACATAAACACAGTGTACAGCACAAAAAGGCTGTTACTGCGTTGTCAACACTTGCATTACACAAAGTAGTGCTGCGTATTTCTGCCTTGAAACAGCACTTTTTGTGCGTAAATGTGCAAAAATGTCCCCATCAAAACATAAATAAATGTTTTGATGGGGATTTATGTTTTTTTATCAGTATGCCGTTGAGAAGAACTTCTGCCTTAACAGTGTATGGAATTGTTCATCTTCCGCCAAGTCTGTCGGATTTGTTTATTGCAAATGCAATTTTAATCATTACATAAAGGATAATAACCACCAGCACAGCAATAGGGTAGTACATAATGGCCAAAATCAGATACAGCCCTGCATCGCTGCCCAAGGCAAAGAAGATAAGCACAAAGGCTGTCAGCAGCCCCATTGCAGCGTGGAGCATGCCAATCCAGAAGGCTGCATTTTTGTTAGGACGGCGCAGCATATACAGCCTTGTCACCCAGTAGTACACACCAAAAAATGCAAAGAAAACCGCAGTTACCAAAATTCTGCGCACTATATCGTTTATAACACCCATATTGCACAGCGCAGTGAACTGGCCATAGATAAAAAAGCTTGTAAACCAGGCAAAAAATGAGCCAACGGCATAAGCAATATCAATTAAAATGTCTTTTACAATCTGTTTTTTATTGTCCATGATCAAATACCCATATGTTTTTTTATAGCTTCGTAGGTTACATCGCTTATGTGATGTTCCAGCTTGCAGGCATCATCTGCTGCAGTATCGCTGTCAACGCCTATGCTTGTCAAAAATTTTGTAAGCAAGGTGTGGCGGTTGTATATTTTTTCGGCAACCTCTTTGCCTGCCTCCGTAAGAACAATATGGCCGCCTTTTTCCACAACAATATATCCGCCCTCTTTAAGAATGCTCATGGCGCGGCTTACACTTGGCTTGGAGTATCCCATCTCTTCGCATATATCTATAGAGCGCACTACACCCAGTTTCTTGGTAAGCACATGTATAGTTTCAAGGTACATTTCGCCAGATTCCTGCAGATGCATAAAGTTCTCCTTCAAATCATAATATATCTAATAGAATACCATACCATACTTTTAAAATCAAGTTGGTAAAAATGCGCATAATTTATTGGTTTTAAATGGAAAAGATAGGCATAAAAACAAAAAACAGATAAGGGACAAAATAATGCCAAAAAATGGTTGACAAATAAGTTAGCTTATGGTAACTTATATATGGTTAGCAGCAGCTAATCTGAATAAGGTTATTAAAAAGGGGAGAGAAGTATGTGCCTTAATGATGCAAATCTTGGCCAGGAATATATCATTACAGATATAAACACAGACGATGAAGAACTGGATGCTTTTCTTTTTTCACTTGGCTGCTACAGCGGTGAACCGATAACAGTTGTGTCAAGACGCAAAGGCACCTGTGTGGTTTCCATCAAAGACGGTCGCTATACAATCGACAGCAATCTTGCAGCAGCAATCAGCATCTGACAATTATAAAAATAGTGGTCACCACTATTTTTTTTGACAAAGAGTT
>SVMV01000083.1 GCA_015067245.1 Oscillospiraceae bacterium
AAGATGGGAAAACGAGTACGGTGAAAGTGACACATACGATGCAATGTGCAGCTATATAAAAGAGCGTATGGCATATCTTGACAGCTGCTATGCAAAGGGCGAAGTAATAAGAGAAACCGGGGACGAAGTTCCAAATAAGCAATAAAATAATGCCGTAAGGCATACTGATAAAAATATAAACATCCGCCATGCAATTCAACAGTGTATGGCGGATATATTTTTGCTTTTTTATATATTTTTTCACAATAATATGCTATAGTTACAGTATAAACAGCAAGCATAAAAAGGAGGTGCGGCAATGAAAAAATTGATTTCTTTAATGGTTTTTATGTTAAGCATAACGGTTATATTCACCGCCTGCAGCAGTGGCCGCAGCTATCCAAATCTTGTGGGCGTTGTACAGGCAGTGGAATTTGCTGAACAATACAAAAACCCTGTTTACACAATAACAACCGACAGCAACTGCACAGTTAAGGTTGTTATGAAAGATGGCGCTGTGGCATTCAGCTGGGTGGACAAGTGGGATGATGCCGCTCTTGTCACAGGGGGTTTGTCTGAATTTGACAAGGTTAAAATCATCACAGATTACGATGCACGCAAGGTTAAAAAATCCTCGGATGAAATTATAGTTGTGGATGCAATGTGGATTAACGAGGTTTTTTATGCCGATGCAAAAATCTTGGCCGACGGCACGGCAGTTGGTATGTGGGATGACGGGTTTAATGTCATATATCAGCTTGGTGACGGCACAGAGCTTATACGCATAAACGGCTCCAGCGGCCCCGACAATGTTTATGTGGGCAACAGACTCAGCTTTGATTCTTTCAACGAAGAAGCAAAACCTGTTGTTCTGCAGTATTACAATGACCGTGGCTTGCTGTACGATGCTGACGCCCTGCTTGAACAGGCGTATCAGTGGTACAAAAAGGATAAAGAAAATTTTGGCACAAAATATGTGGACCAGTCGGTTTCTCCGTCTGCCAGCAACGAAAATATAATGTGCTTTTTAACCACGGTTACTTTGCCGCATACCAATGGAAATATGGGGCAGGAAATCCGCCTGGGCGAAATTTTTGACATAAAAACAGGCAATCATATAAACGGTTTTGATATCTTTAACTGCACACCTGAAAAGGCCATAGATGTCATTCTTGACCAAACATTCAGTGATGTTGATTTCAATACAACCAACATTGAGGATGTGGATAAATTCAGAGCAGAAATTAAAGCTGCCTTTAAACCCGAATATATTGTGCTGTGGAACGAAAGTATGGAAATTTCTTTCCCTGCAGGAAGCCTGCCAACAGAAGACCACTGTTATATTGTGGGCATAGAATATACCGACGAAATCAAAGCCATTATGCACCCTTGGGCAATACCGGATACCGAGTGGTAAATATAAAAAAGAAAGAGACCTTGTACATCATTGTACAAGGTCTTTGTTTATTGTTTGTTATTATCTAAATCACAACACCCAGCGCGTTTAAAATTATGCCGCTTACTGCCCCTACAAAGAACACAATGCCCATAATTTTAAAGTTCTGGCGGCTGTGGGGATTAACACGGAACAGAACAATCCACGCAATGCCGCTGCCTGTCAAAAGGCCTGCCATAGCTGTGCCAAGGCTTATTGCGCCGCTTAAATAAAGCTGGGTAATTGCCACGCTGGATGCGCAGTTTGGTATCATACCCACAACGCAGCTTACAATCGGTGCCCATATACCTGCCTTGCCGACAACCTCGGCAATAATATCCAGCCCTGCAAGGTCTATAACAAGGTTTAACAAAAATGTTACCACAAAGATAACCAGATAAATTTTTACGGTGTGTTTAAGGGCTGCAACAAATGGGCTTTCGTGGCCGCAGTGACAGTCTTCTTCGATGCAGAAATCGCTTATATATTCATGATGCTCATGATGTTCGCTGTGGTGATGTTCACCCTCAAGGTTGTGATGATGGTGATGGTGTGTGCCGTGGCTGTGATGGTGCGCAAGTTTTGTCTGCTGATATTTAAGGCGCATTCTGTGCACAAAATCCACCCCAAAGCCTGCCGCAATGCCAATGGCAGTTTTAAGCAGAATAATCTTTATTATCTTCCAGGGACTTGTGTTGGTGCTAAGCATAATTGCCAGCATTTCGTCACTTGTGGAAAGATAAACCGCAACAATTGTACCTATTGTTATAATTCTGCCTGCAAACAGGTTTGTTGCCATAACCGAAAACCCGCACTGAGGCAAAGCCCCAACAATACCGCCCAAAAACGGGCCGCCTTTGCCTGCCTTTTCAATAAGTGCAAGACTTTTGTCGGTCATGGAATGTTCCATATATTCCAGCACAAGAAAAACTATAAATAAAAATGGAACAAGGCTTAATGTGTCGCTTATTGTGTGGCTGAATATGTGTTCAAAAAGGTGTTCAATTACAACTTCGTGGTCGTGTATGTGAGCGTGCATCGGTGTTCCTTTCATAAGATAATGTGTATATTAAGGGCTGTCACTTTTGTACAGTCCTTTTGTTCTGAAGCGTGGTTAGCTTTTGCTTACCGATAAAAAATTTTACCACAAATTTTTATATCGGTAAACTGGTATTTTATATAAATTTAAAATATCATAGCTTCAATTTATTGATTAACCCTGCAAAATATCGTATACTTATACTGGACTGAAGTTCATTTTTAAGCAGCAATATAAGTCAAAAGGGAGATATTATGGGCGAATATATCGTTATTACAGGTGCAAGAGAAAACAACCTTAAAAATATAAATGTAAAAATCCCCAAAAAACAGATAACTGTTTTTACAGGGGTTTCAGGCAGCGGCAAAAGCTCTATCTGTCTTGATACAATTGCGGCCGAAAGCCGCCGCGAGCTCAACGAAACTTTTCCTGTCTATGTTCAGCATCATCTGCCAAAGTACGGCAGACCAAATGTGGAAAAGATAGAAAACCTGCCTGTAACCATAGTTATCGACCAGAAAAAGCCAAGCGGCAACAGCCGTTCCACTGTTGGCACATACACCGATATTTACGCTTTGCTGCGTCTGCTTTTCAGCCGTGTGGGCAAGCCGTTTATCGGCTATTCTGATGTGTTCAGCTTTAACCACCCATCTGGCAGCTGCCCACGGTGTGATGGTCTGGGTGTGGTTACCGACCTTGATATCCACAAGCTTGTGGATTTTGACAAATGCCTTAACGACGAAGGGGTTATCAACTATCCTGCTTTTACAACAGGCGCATGGCGCTGGAAACGCTATGCCTACAGCGGCCTGTTTGATTTAAATAAAAAAATTAAGGACTACAGCGAAGAAGAACTGCAGCTGTTTTTATACTCACCTCAGATACGCCTTAAAAATCCGCCTGCAAACTGGCCTAAATCCGCAAAGTTTGAGGGCATTTATCCGCGCATGTACCGCAGCATCATAAACAGCAAGGAAGGCGAGATGCACAAAAAGCATCTGGAAAAGATGGTCTCCACCTTTACCTGCCCCGAATGTCACGGCCAGCGTGTAAACGATAAGGTCAGAAGCTGCCTTATCAACGGCAAAAGCATTGCTGATGTGTGTGATATGCCAATTGAAGATGCAATAGAATTTATTGCGTCCATTACCGACCCGCTGGCAAAAGATTTGAAGATTGAACTCACCAAGCGCCTTAATGCTCTGGTGGAAATCGGCTTAAGCTATCTCACCCTAAGCCGTGGAACAGATACCCTTTCGGGCGGTGAAGCACAGCGCATCAAAATTGCAAAGTATATAAACAGTGCACTTACCGATATGCTTTATGTACTGGACGAACCAAGTGTTGGTCTGCATCCAAAAGATATCGACCGAATGAAGCTGTCTTTGGAAAAGCTTAAAAATCACGGTAACACAGTGCTTATTGTGGAACATCACCGAGAGATTATCAAGCTTGCCGACAATATTGTTGATATGGGCCCAAAGGCAGGGCAGTTTGGCGGGGAAATTATGTTTGAGGGTGATTATGACGGCCTTTTGAAATCCGACACAATCACAGCAAAGATGCTCTCCAGTGTTACACCACTTAAAACCAATTACCGCAAGCCAACACACTGGTATAAGGTGGAAAATGCAACCTTGCACAACCTTAAAAATGTAAATGTTGAACTGCCAATGGGCACAATCTGCGTTATTGCTGGTGTGGCGGGCAGTGGCAAAAGCAGCCTTATGGAACATTTTCAGAATGTTTATCCCGAAACTGTTATATCCATAAAACAGAAAAACATTGGCATAAACCTGCGCTCAACACCTGCAACCTACCTTGAAATATGGGACGATATCCGCAATCTGTTCGCAAAGGCAAACAAGGTTTCCAACGCTTATTTCAGCTTTAACTCCACAGGCGGCTGCCCTGTGTGTGGCGGCAAGGGCGTTATTGTAAGCGAAATGGCATTTATGGACGCAATCGAAACCAAATGCGAAGCCTGTGGCGGTCTGCGCTTTTCCAAAGAAGCGCTGACATACCTTTACAATGACAAAAATATCGGCGAGGTTATGGATTTGTCCGTATCACAGGCAATCGAATTTTTTGCAGGCCAGCCTTTTGTGGAAAAGCTGGAAAGCCTTAAAAAAGTAGGCCTTGGTTATATTCATCTT
>SVMV01000008.1 GCA_015067245.1 Oscillospiraceae bacterium
GCTCGTGTAATACCTACATAGGCAAGACGGCGTTCTTCTTCTATATCGTCAGGATTATATTTTGACATTTCTCCTGGGAATATGCCTTCTTCTACCCCTACAATAAATACATAAGGAAATTCAAGACCTTTTGCCGAATGGATTGTCATAAGTGTTACGCTGTCTGCATCCTGGTCGTAATTGTCAATATCACTGATAAGACTTACTTCTTCAAGAAACATGCGCAGTGTAGCATCTTCGCCATTGTTGTTTTTATACTCCTGCATATTGGTTACAAGCTGACCAACGTTTTCAAGGCGTGTTTTGCCTTCTTCTCCCTGCGCCATAAGCATATCTTCGTAACCTGTAATACGAATAAGGTTTGGTACAATATGTTCCATTGGGCACTCTTCACAGAGTGTTTTTATTTTTTCGTATATATCACGGAAACTGATAATTGCACTTGCCCCACGGCTGAGCTGCGGATAATCATAAACATTTTTGATTATTTCTATCATTGATGTGCCGTTTTCCTTAGCAAGATTAGAGATTGTTTCGATTGTTGTATTGCCTATTTTGCGGGCAGGTGTGTTAATAATGCGTTTTAAACGCAAGTCATCTTCGGGATTTATTGCCACATTGATATATGCAAGGATATCCTTGATTTCCATACGGTCATAGAAGCGGTGACCACCGATAATACGGTAGCTGATACCGCTTCTTGCCAAAGCATTTTCCACCGCACTGGACTGCATATTCATACGGTACAACACAGCGTGGTCACTGAGTTTTGCGCCTTTTTTAACATTGTCTGCAATTATATCAACAATGTTACGGCTTTCATCAAACTCTTTTGGCAGAGAATAGATTTTCACCTTTTCCCCATCACCTTTGCTGGTCCACAAAGTTTTGCCTTTGCGCCCCTGATTGTTTCTGATAACAGAGTTTGCAGCATCAAGAATATTGGATGTGGAACGGTAGTTCTGTTCCAGACGGATAACCTTTGCACCCTCAAAATGCTCTTCAAAGCTTAAGATATTTTCGATTGTAGCACCGCGGAAACGGTAGATGCTCTGGTCGTCATCACCAACCACGCAGATGTTGTTGTGGCCCTGTGCAAGCAAATGCACCAATTCAAACTGGGCTGTGCTGGTATCCTGATATTCGTCAACCATAACATATCTGTATCTGTTCTGATAATAGCTGAGTACATCTTCGTTATCTTTAAAAAGCTGTACTGTGTAATATATCAAATCATCAAAGTCAAATGCATTGGCTTTTTTAAGACGCTTCTGATATTCTTCGTAGCACTTTACAATAAGCTTTTCGTGAGCATTTGCCGCAAATTCGTTTGCCTGCTGAGGTGAGATAAGCTTATCCTTATAACCTGACATACGGCTCATTACACTTTTAAGCTGAACAAACTTATCATCTATGTTAAAGTCTTTCATTATCTCTTTGATAATGCGCTTCTGGTCGTCTGTGTCATAAATGGTAAAGGAAGATTCAAAACCCACTTTATCACCGTCACGGCGCAGTATTCTTACACATAATGAGTGAAAGGTGCTTGCCATAACATCACGGGAATATTCGCCGATAGATTTTTCAAGCCTTTCACGCAGTTCTGCAGCCGCTTTGTTTGTAAATGTTATTGCAAGAATATTGTATGGCTTTATAGGGTTTGTGGCTATTTGGTTTTCCTGTTCAAATGTAAGCTTTTCACCATTGTTTACTGCATTTTCCAATGCCTGCAAAGTTTCTTGGCTTACATCATTTGGAAAATAATCGCTGCCATAGCTTTGGCCAAAACGCACCATATTGGATATGCGGTTGATAAGCACACTTGTTTTGCCGCTGCCTGCACCAGCAAGTATCAGAATTGGGCCCTTAACTGCATATACCGCCTGCTGCTGCATATCGTTTAAAAAGCCAAACTGTTTTTCTATGTATTGTTTTCTTAATGAAACTGCTTTGGAAAATTCCATCAATTACCTCTGAATATTATTAATCATTTTATTATACCATATATATTGGTTTTATGCTATATGATAACCATTTATTTCTTTTACAATTTCTTTATAATCAGGCATATATTTTTCCACCAGTCTGTAAAAATCGTCAGAGTGGTTTTTATATACTATATGTGCCAATTCGTGCACTGCAATGTACTCCCTGCATCTCTGTGGTAAAACCATTACACGGTAGGAATAGCATATAGAATTTTTACCGCTGCAGGAACCCCAGCGTGTTTTTGCTGATGTGATTTTTATAGATGCTGGCTTAACTTCCATAATCTTGGCATATCTGTTTGTAATTTCTGTCATAACCTTAGCTGCATCTTTTTTCATCTGCACAGTTTCGGACTGTGACAGATATATTTTGCCAGCTTCAATCTGTGCAATTCTACTTTTTTGTTTTTCTATCCAGCCAGCATTTTGGTGCACAAAACTGTCAATAAATTTTTCGCTTGTCCTTAAGCCTGCACGCACAATAACATCTCCATTTTCATCAACTGTCAGCGCTATTGTTTTTCTTCTGCTGCGTATAATTTTATAGTCCATATTTCACCAAAAAAGGCGACGTGATATGTCGCCTTTTAATTATTATTTTTTGCCAAGACCTGGGGTAACATCCCTGAAACCTGATTCCAGTTTACCTTTTGTTGCAAGCTCAAATGCTTTGCCTGTACCTATAGCCACACACTGTTCACAGTTTTCAGCAACATATACCTTGCATTTAAGTGCCTGTTCAAGACGTTTGTCAAGATTTGCCAGCCTTGCACCTGCACCTGTAAGCAAAATACCATTTTCAAAAATATCGCCAGAAAGTTCTGGTGGTGTAATTTCCAGAACATTTTTTATTGCGATGATGTACTCATCAACAATTGGGTCGATAACCGGCTGCAAGTCTTTTGTATAAACCTTAAGTTTGCCAGGCAGCCCTTTTGCCAGATTGATGCCTTTGATTTCAAAGCAACGGTTGTTTTCATCGCTTGGAAGACAGTCTGCAACTTCGTGCTTAAGCTGCTGAGCTGTTTTTTGTCCTGCATAAAAACTGTATTTGTTTTTAAGCATTTTGATAATTTCACGGTCGATTGCATTGCCTGCCAGTTTAATTGATTTGGAACAAACAATACCACCAAGTGAAATAACCGCAATATCGGTTGTACCGCCGCCGATATCAACAATAATATTGCCGTTTGCCTCTACAATATTTATACCTGCACCAATAGCTGCTGCAATTGGTTCTTCTATAATAAGCACCTGTCTTGCACCTGAAGAAACTGCAGCATCAACAACAGCATTTTCTTCAATGCCCGTAACTGCACTTGGAACACAGATACTTACCTTTGGTTTAACAATTTTAGAATTGTATGCCTTGCCAATAAAATATTTTACCATTTCTTTGGTAAGTGTATAGTTGGATATTACACCATCTTTAAGCGGGTACTCCGCAATTATATTTTTATGTGTTTTGCCCACCATTTCATAAGCTTTCTGACCAAATGCAATAGGTTCTCCGCTTTCTGCGTCGTAAGCAACAACACTTGGCTCATTTATTACTATGCCTTCGTCTTCTTTATATATCATAACCTTGGTTGTGCCCAAGTCTATACCAATACCTGTTTCGTTTGATGCCATAATGCTACATCCTTTCTACAATTTATTATTGTACGCAAAAACAACTGCAATAACCATGGCTGCACCACCTTTTTTAAGGCACCTGGCAACCTCTTCCAGTGAATAACCAGTGGATATTATATCGTCAATTATTAAAATGTTTTTTCCTTTTACTTCTGTGTTAAGTTTAAATGCACCTTTAAGGTTGTTTTTGCGCTTTGTTAAAGATAAATCATGCTGATTTTTTGTCTTTTTACTTTTTGTAATAACATTTTTATTATACTGCAAACCGACATTTTTTGCAATTATGCGGGCCATCTCCTGTGGCAGGTCATACTCCTGTGTGTAAAATTTGGATTTATGTGCAGGCATAGAAATAATTGTATCTATCCTGTTTTCCGCACAGAATTCTGTAATGTCAAAAGGGATAAGAGATGCAAATCCATCCAGAAATCTGCCACAGTTTTTGTATTTTGCATACAGCAGACCGTCACGTATCTGGCCTTTGTAATAATAAAACGATACACATTTATCAAGGTTTTTAAAACATGTGTGTTTTATTTGCGACGCATGCTTATCTATCTTTAAATGCTGTATATTATGGCTGCATTTTAAACACACACTGCCCATTGTAACAATATCACCGCAAAACATACATTTATGCGGAAAGAAGAATTTTAAAACACTGTCTTTAACCATTTATCTCTTCCAGAAAATATTTTATGCCAGAATACCGCAGCTGTTTGCGGTGGTTTTGTGTCATCTGCTGCAGAATATAGGGTTTGCCGATTATTACAAGCAAATCTTTAGCCCTTGTTATTGCTGTGTATAGCAGATTGCGGTACTGAAGTTCTTTTGCTGTGTCAGAAATGCACAGTATAACAGCCTTGAATTCACATCCCTGACTTTTGTGTACAGTTACGGCATAAGAATGCTCAAGCTGTGGGAATTCTTCCTGTGTGTATGTGTAAAGCCTGTCTTCAAAACGGATATACATAAGTTTATTAAAGGTATCTATCCTTTCTATAACACCAATATCACCATTGAAAACACCTATATCACCTGTGCCGTCATCTTTTATATATTCAAGGTCATAGTTATTCTTTATCTGCATAACCTTATCGCATTCGCGGAATACAACACCATTAAAGGATATCTCCTTTTTGTTTGCTGCAGGCGGATTAAGGCTTTTTTGCAGCACAACATTTATATTTGCTGTTCCCCCGCGTTTTTTGCGTGAAGGGCAAAGCACCTGAATATCGTCGTAACTGTCATATCCGTATGCTTTTGGCAGCCTGTCTGTTACAAACTGCACCATAAGTTCTTCAGCCCTTTCTCCGTCAGCGTCTATAAAGAAAAAGTCGCTGTTTTTGCCTGCACTTACTGGTGCAATGCCGTTGTTTATGTTGTGTGCATTTACAACAATCTGACTTTGCTGGGACTGGCGGAAAATCTCGGTGAGCATAACGCATGGCACAATATCACTTTCGATCAAGTCTTTAAGTATATTTCCAGGACCAACAGCCGGAAGCTGATTTGAGTCTCCAACTATAACTATTCTGCAGTTTGATTTTACAGCAGAAACAAGCTGTGAAAACAGCACTATATCCACCATGGAAAATTCGTCTATTATAAGCACCTGACAAGGTAAAGGATTATCCTGATTGCGTGAAAAACGCAAGGTATCCTTGCTGCCTGGCATAACTTCCAGCAGTCTGTGGATTGTTTTTGCATTTCTGCCCGATAAATCGGTAAGACGTTTTGCAGCACGGCCTGTTGGCGCGCACAGACTTATCTTTAAGCCTTCGGCTTCAAATAAGGTAATTATGGCTTTAACCAACGTTGTTTTACCTGTGCCTGGTCCGCCTGTGATAATTGATACAGGTGAATTATAAACTTTGGATATGGCTTCTTTTTGCTTTGCGGCATATTTTATATCGTTAATCTGCTCAACATAGGTTATCAGCTGATTTACATCTTCTTTTATTTCCACATTATTTGCCATAAGCTCTGACAATTTTTGCGTTATAACCCTTTCAGCTATATACAATTCTGCCATAAACACAAATGGAGTATCATACAGGTTTTCTTCTATAAGCAGCCCCTGTTCAAAAAGGCCGTTAAGGTTATACTCCACCTTTTCGGTTTCAACAGAAATAAACTTTGCAACAGTTTCTATAAGCTTCTGTTTTGGCACACAGCTGTGGCCCTTGAGGGTGTTATGCCTTAACACAAACATTATTCCCCCTGCAATACGGCAGCTGTTGTCATATTCCATGCTCATTTTCTGGGCAATTTCGTCTGCGCGTTCAAACTCAAAAAAACATGGTTCTTCGCAAAGCACAAATGGATTGTCTGTGACAATTTCCACTGTGTTTGGGCCAAGACGTGTATATAATGTGATTGCTTCTCGGGAAGCTATACCATAATGTGCAAGCTGGATTATTGCATCCTGCACACCATGTATTTTTTTAAACTCCTGCTGTATTGTTTTTGCCTTTGAAAGGGATATTCCCTGCACCTGCGCAAGTTTTTCTGGGTGATTATCCATAATATCAAAGGTATCTTCACCAAATTTATCCACTATTCTTTTGGCAAAAACCATACCTATGCCTTTAACTGCACCGCTTGCAAGATAGGTATAAATTGCATTTGCATCACTTGGCAGGCTTATCTCTAACTTTTGAGCCTTAAACTGCACACCAAAAGACGGGTGGTTGGTATACTCGCCAAAAGCCACCAGCTTTTGACCTTCACCAATACCAGCCATCTCGCCCACTACTGTTATGTATTCTGTCTCTGTTTCAAGTTCCAGAACTGTAAAACCTGTATCTTCGCTTTGAAAGGTTATATGTACAACAGTTCCTTCTATTTTCTTTAAACTTTGCAAAATGTACCTTCCGATATTATTATTACAAAAATATTGTATCACAATTATCAGTTGTTATCCATATAAAAATAAAGTTGTCATCAATTATTCACAGACATAATTTCTTTTAAATAAGTTTCAAAATCACAATTAGAATTTTCTTCATTGCCACAATTACCTGGCGGATAAAACAACGTATAGTTATTTGGTATATTCTCCTGAACATATTTTATCTTTTTAAATGTATTTATATCATCTTTATTTTTAAAAACAGTTACAGTAGGCGGATAGTTTTTGGCTGAATACCAGTCATTTATTGTTTCTATAAAGCAGTAAATACCAAAAAATGCAAAAGCCGTCATAACAATAAAAAGCATATCTGTAAACATAAAAACACCCCTTTGGCTTATGATATGCCAAAGGGATATTTTTTGATAATTATATATTAAATTTCTTCGTTTTCCATTGTATTAAGTATATGTTTAAGGATAAATATACAAATAACAGTATTGATAATACCGCAAACACCATCGCCAACCGACTGTGCCACAAATGTATACTGCGGCGGCATAAATAATGGAATAAGACAAACCAGTAAAACAAATGTACCTTTTCTGAATGCAGACATACAAACCGATATATGCGCTTTGCCCAAGGCAGTAAGGCCGTCGGTTGCTTCGTAATGCAGTGCCAAAGGAATAAGCCCAAGTGTGTATGCTTTTATTCCCCATACAGCCATGTCGGCAAGCTGCTTGTCTTTAGTGAAAAACTGCACATAATACTGCGGTGCAAAACGTGAAATTACAAACATCACTGTACAGAACGCAACTGCCATGGCAGAAATATACGCAAAGGATTTTATAACCCTTTCTTTATTTTTTGCACCATAGTTGTAGCTTAAAACCGCCTGAGTGCCTGCTGTGATGCCACCAAGGGGGCTTAAAACTATAAGGCCATAGCTTTGAACTATGGTGGCTGCCGAAATCAGCATATCCCCCATTTCTGCACCGCCGTAGTGCTGAAGCACAACGTTAAGCACAATAAGGATTACGCTGTCTGTTGCATACATAATAAATGCAGGAAAACCCAGTGACACAATCTTTTTGGCAATAAGTCCCGATAATTTGTGTTTTTTAAGTGATATGTGAACCCTTTTGCCTGTTAAAAACGCAAGTGTCCATGCACATGACATAAACTGGGAAATAACTGTGGCCCATGCCGCACCTGCCACCTGCAGATTAAGGACAAACACAAAAATATAGTCCAGAACAATATTGGCAACGGCACCTATAACAACCGATATCATAGCCACAGTTGCAAAACCCTGACCTGTTATAAAATAGTTCATACCCAGGGCGACTATTGCAAAAACCGACCCTGATGCATATATTGCAAGATACTGCGATGCATAGCCAAAGGTTTCGCTGCTGGCGCCAAACCAAATAACCATCTGCTTGCGGAAAACAAGAAAAATTGTGGTTAGAACAAATGACATTATAATAAGAAAAGAAAAGCTGTTGGAAAGTATTTCTTCTGCCTTTTTATTGTCTCCTGCGCCCATCTTCATTGCCATATATACGCTGCCGCCAATGCCGATAAGGTTACCGAAAGAGGCAAGAAACGCTGCAATAGGCCCGCACACACCGATGCCCGCCAATGCAATTTCACCTATTTGCGGTATATTGCCGATAAACATACGGTCGATAATTGTGTACAGGACATTTACAAATTGCGCCAGCATTGACGGAATTGCCAGTTTTAAAACTATGCTGAATATAGAATCTTTTCCCAAATCTGTTGTTTTCATATATATTAACCTTTAAAAAGAATTATTTCCACGAAATATATTATCACAATAAAATTTGGTTGTAAATTACATTTGCTTTGTGGTAATATCTTATTGGTGATTTAATGAAAGAAATTGTTTTTAACGAGACAAAACCAAAACGTCTTGATATATATATAAACGAACAATATCCATTGATAAGACCTAACAATCTTAACAAATTTTTAAGGCAAAACAAGGTCAAGGTCAACGGCAACAAAACAGCTTCAGGCCATAAACTTGTAAAGGGCGATGTAATATCTCTTTATCTTAACGATGAAATGTTTTTGCTGCCAAATAAGGAAAACGCTTTTATGTTTGCTTCTTCCTCTTTGGAAATACTGTACGAAGACGATAATATTTTTGTGGTCAACAAACCCTCTGGAATAAGCGTTATAAGTGACAGCTGGCAGGAATTTGACACTCTTATCAATCGAATCAAACACTATTATCATAAAAACAATCTTGGAGAAGACATACCTCAGCTTTGCCACCGAATTGACACAGGCACCTGCGGTATTGTTGTGCTTGCAAAAAATGAAAAAGCTTTGGAATTTATGTTCAGCATGTTCCGTGACAAGCAGCTTAAAAAGAAATATATATGTGCCGTAAAGAACAATCCCAAAATCAAGGACGGCATCTATAAAGCATTTCTTACAAAAAACAGTCAGCGTGGATTTGTAACGGTCAGTGATAAGCCTTTAAACAACGCAAGTCAGAATATAGAAACAGGCATTAAAACCCTGGACAGTTTTGATGGATATAAATTGATGGATATAAACCTTTTTACAGGCAGAACACACCAGATAAGAGCCCATTTGGCATATATGGGTATGGCCGTGCTTGGTGACAGCAAGTATGGTGACAACAATCTTAACCGCAGATTAAAACTTAGATATCAGCTTTTGTGCAGCTATCACCTTAAATTTGGCCGAATTGAAGATAAGGATTTTGAATATCTGTCCTATAAAGAAATCAGCTGCCCTATGCCTTGGTTTGTAGAAAATTTTAAAAACAGAAAACTGTAAAAAATTAAGCGAAGTCTTGGATTACTCCAGACTTCGCTTTTTAGTTTATCATTATTAATTATCTTGTCTGATACAGCACAAAATCTGTGCCTTCTTTTAAAATATCCCAGCCATACGCAAGGTACTCTTCTTTTAAAGTTTTTTCATTTGATGAGAGTACATATTTAGCCTTTATATCTTTATGATTATCCAGTACATAACTGTGCATGCACAGGTTAATGCCTGTATTTTCAGGCAGATAATAACAATAGTTAACATTCAGATTTGGGAAATCATAAACAACAGTGTTATCCCACCTGTCTGCCTGCTTATCTGCAGTAAATGAAGCTGACAGCATCACGGCTTCTTCTGTGACAACAATATAGTCCTGTGGATATTCGGCTGTTGGAAGTTTGTATATATAATCGCTTTTTGTGCTTGTCCATCCTGTTATAATCAACGCTGTAACAACCACAGCTTTAAAAATTTTACCTTTCGGCAGTTTTTGCATTACTGTCACCAGCAAAGCAAACAGACAAACAGAAATAAGGTGTCTTGCTCCCTGGATATATGTGTATAACAGTACAAGTGCAACAAATACAATTATCAATATCAGTGTCATACCGCAAAATACAGCAAACTGACTGTCAAACTCTTTTCTTATCGTTTTTTGCACAACAATAAACAGCAGTGTTGCAGCAGTAATAACAAACAAAAAGTAAATATCTGTAAACTGGTTGCTGGAACTGAAATATTCCACACTTGCTTTTATAACAGAGGTTACTGCAAAAAAGACTGTGTATAAAACATATTTAACAAATTCCAGAACACCATTTTCAACAAGAACATCAAACATTTCTGTATTAATAATAGGCGTAAAATACGGTGCACATCGCGGTACAGAAAAAAGAACATACACCATTGCAAAAACTGCTATTGATGCAATCATTGATAAAATGCTTTTTTTCCAGTTTTCTTTAAACTGATAATAACCTGGAACAAACACAAATATTAAAAACCATGGCCTGCACAGTGCAAAATATACAACCAGTATATAGCATATTGCAGCAAGCGTTTTGCTGTAGCCATCTTTCTGAAACTTAACTGCTATACCTGCCATAATGATAGCTGCTGCAAAAAACAGCGGTTCTGCCATAAATGACAGCACATACCTGGCAACAACTGGCAAACCGATAAAAAGCACTGCAATTGTTATGCATTGCTGTGTATTTGGTTTTGCCAAAATATAAAAAACCGCCAGTGCAATTGTAGTAAGCAATATGTTAAACCACATAGTGTGATACGGAGTAAATCCAAACAGCTTGCCCAGCAGTACATAAGGATATAACAAAAATGGGCTCCATGCACCCAGTGTTCCCGTTGCTGCAGTGGATTCATTGTATCCAAAATACCCCAAAGGCATACCGCTGTTTACCATTCCTTCTATCTGTTTGTAATAAAACAGCTCGTCATTCCACATTGATGACTGAGGTGTGATATCCCATATAAGCACACCCTGCAATGCTGCATACAAAACACAGACAAACAGCGGTATCAGAGCAAAAAGAATACCCGATATTAATTTTTTGTTAGAAGATAATTTCATAATTTATTATTTTTTAAAAGTCCAAAATTTATTAAGCAAAAAATTGAATGGAATTGTTATAAATATATTTATAATAGGTGCTATTACTTCCGAAACAGAAAAAAGTTCTATTTCACATACCAGTAAAATTTGTGTGACAATAAAAGTTGCACCATAGCTTATATATGTTTTTCCAAGTTTTTTTAGCTGTTCTTTTAAAGAGTTTGCATCATTTTTAAACACAAATCTGTTGTTTAAAAAATATGAATTTAAAACACTTATAAACCAGCCTGCAAAACCGCCCAGCAGATACCACGAGCTGTTTATAAATATAACAGCATAGTAACCTATCATATAGATTACATTGTTTATCACGCCAACAATTCCAAATTTTATAAATTGTAAAATGTTATCAGTTATTTTTTTATCTTTCATTTTTTATTTCTTCTGTTTTTTTGAAAATATAATCCAACAATGTAACCATGCCAACTGCTGCACATATATAGAAAATCGCCACATAACTGAACGCATGGTTAGGATTTGTCTCATTTATTCCACAGGCAAGCATCAAGCCAAACAGTGATACCCATGGCGAAATAAAAGTTTTGCTTTTTTTCATCATCACTGCTGCACCAATAAGCACCATAAACATAGACATAATATGATATCCTTGGGTTATAATTTTATAAATATGTATATATTGACCATCTAATGTAACAAACTGCGTAAATATTGATGGCCTGTATAGATAGTGTTTATTATTATACCAAAATGCGCGGTTTGTTCCCCAGTCACCTGTGCCAAAATCAACAATCAGTTTTTTGTACACATGTTTTATATAACCAAACAAACCCTTCTGCTTAAGGTTATCTTCTATTTTTTGTTTTAAAATAATTTCTCTTTCTGTCTTGGTTTCATAATCATAAAGAAAATCAGAGGTCTCGCCTGTAAACATACCAACTGTATCTTCATTAAGTCCTGTGTAAAACCAGGATAATGCTGGCATTCCATTTTCTTCGTTATATTGTTCGTTATATATATATTTGTCAGCAAAACCTGCGCTAAAATGACTAAGCGCCATATAAGACACTATAAAAACAATATCTATTGCTAATATTGCCCTTTTATTGTCATACATAAATGCCTGAATATTAATTGCTACCAGAATAATAGCTGCTGCTATATTAAGCTGAGAACCTGCTGCAATTGCAAAACCACACAAAACTGAAAGCAATAATATTATATATTTATTATTACGTTTACTGTGCTGTAATAGTGTATAAACAAACAGCGTAAATACGATAATAGGATAAATCAGAACAAAATTATATACAACATGTGTAAACAATGCAACTGGCAAGCATGCAATCACCAGCAACACGGCCATTATTGCTTCTTTTGTACCAAAATTCTTTTTTACTATGTAATACAGCATAGGTACTGTTAAAGCCATCATGATACAGTTTATAAGTATTGCCAACGATTTTACAGACGCAAGACCCAGGGCAAAAGCAACCTTTGCCAGCAATACCAAATAAATCAGCACATTTCTTATAAGTGCAAAAACAGTAAAATAATGGTGGTAATCCTGACCGTCTGTATTTAACAGATATCCTTCTTTAGCCAATATGTCTGCAGCATCCATTACAATGCGCACTTCTCCCATTCCTTTGGATTCAAAAATCCAGGATGCTATCAGATAAAAGACAAATACAAAAACAGTAATCAAAGTGATGCAAAACTTTTCATTTTTCTCTATATATTCAATATTCTTTGAGATATATTTATATATCATTGCAAATAACGCAAAAAAACACACAGAAGATATTATGCTGCGCACAAAAGGCACTGCCATTCTTTTTGTGATAGCTTCTACCGTTCCGTCTCCATATTTTTGATATACAACAACATCTCCAACTAAATTAAATAATGTTCCAAAAAACAAAAACGCAAAAATAACTGTAAATACAATAAAAAACATCTTTTTTAATATATCAACAGTATTATTCTTTGTTAGTTTTATATTCATACCTATCCTCTACTATATAAACCGGACGATTTCGCGATGCATCAAAACTGCGCCAGATATAATTGCCAAGAATACCAAGTGTAAGCATTATTACACCAAAGCTGAACAATTGAAAGATAACAAGTGTTGTAAAACCTTCAACTGGTATGTTACCCATAAATTTTGCTGCAAGTACATAGAGCATCCATATAACCGAACCTGCGCATGATGCCGCACCAATTGCAGTTACCGCTGTGATAGGAAGATTTGAAAAGCTGAACAAAGTGTCAGAAACCAGACGGATTTTCTTTTTTAGTGTCCATCGGCTTTTGCCTATTTCTCTTGTTTTTCTTGTATAGTAGATTTTATCTGTTTTAAACCCGCTCCACAAAATCTGTCCTGTTATGGCACTGTTTTTTTCATCAAGAGCTTCCAGCACCTTAATTACCTTTTTATCAACCAGAAATACATCAAAACCGCCCTTTGGCATATCAGGCAAAGCAACCTTACGAGTAAGCCAGTAGTAAAGTTCTGAAAACAAAGACTTATCTTCTCTGTTTTCTCTCACAGCCAGCACTACATTGTTGCCTTTTTTCCAGCTTTCGTACATTTCCAGAACAAGTTCGGTTGGCTCCTGTAAATCTGCAGCTTTTACAACGGCACAGTCACCTGTACAATTAGACAAGCCACACAAGATTGCTGCGTGGCTGCCAAAATTTCTGGATAACTTGATATTTTTTATATTTTTATCCTGCTGTGCAAGCTGACACATAACTTCCCAGCTGTTATCCTGAGAACCATCGTCAACCATAACAATTTCGTATTCAAAATCTATTACATCTATTATTTTTTCTTTGATGTCTTTGTAAAGCGGCACCAAATTATCCTGATTATAATAAACAGGTATTACAATACTCAATTTATTCATTATTAACTTCCTTTACAAAGTCGTCATAGTTTCTGATATATTCCTCGGCATCATAATGTTCACTTGCAAGCACAAGCAAAACACTGTCAGGAGAAAAATCGTACATATCTTTCCAAACCATATTTGGCAGGTAAATGCCTGTATGCGGTCGGTTAAGGCTGAATATCGCTTCGTTGCCTTTGCCGTCAAGCACCTTTACTTTGCTTGTGCCGCTAACATTTATAAGCACAAATTCAGTTTTTCTGTTTGCATGCTGGCCGCGCACAACATCTGCATCTGAGCCATAAATGTAAAATATTCTTTTTATTTCAAATGGAACATCCTGCATTCCTTCAACAATAACCAATCTGCCCCTGTTATCCCCACGTTGAGGAAACTCCAGCATTTTTACTTCTTTCATATTACACCTCAAAATTTTCCTTCAAAATAGCATACCACTTTAAATCTTTAAATTCACCGTTTTTACAAATATGCTGTTTGAACTCTCCTTCGTATGTAAATCCCATTTTTTCATAGAATTTTTGAGCACGGACATTATCAGACAAAACATTAAGATATACTCTGTTAAGCTCCATTTCGTAAAAAGCTTTTTTCAAAAGCTCTCTGGTTGCAATTGCCGCCGCACCTGTGCCTATTGCACACGCTCTCATACTTATAGCATATTCTGCTGTTTTATCTTCCCTGTTTATTGCTTTAAGGCTGATTGTGCCAAGGTATTCATCATTTTCATTCGCTACGGCATAATGCTTTGTTTCTTCATCAAAGCTGTTTTCAATAAAATTTTTAACCTTATCCAACGTCTGCCCTGATGTGTTAAATCTGAAATTTTTTGCAATGTCAGGATTATGCATCCACTCAAGCATACCTTCTGCATCTTTTATCTGTAATGGTCTGAGTTTCATAATTCCTCTGTTTTTATACTGTAAATTTGTTAATATGTTCCACCACATATTCCATCTCTTCACGGGTCATGCCATTATACATTGGAAGGCTTAAAACCTCTTTTGCGTATTTTTCTGTCAGCGGCAAGTCTCCTTCTTTAAGGCCAAGATATTTGTATGCTTCACTTAAATGTGGTGGGATTGGGTAATGTATAATTGTTCCTATACCATTTTCTTTAAGATAATCAGCCATTCTGTCCCGATATCCTGGAATATGAACAACATACTGATGCCAGGAACAGTCTGCCCCTGGTCTGATTTTCGGCAGCTGTACCAACGGATTTTTTATATTATTATAATAAAATTCTGCTATACGGTTTCTTTCCTGATTAAACTCGTCCATATGTGTAAGCTTCACTCTGAGCAAGCCTGCCTGGAGCTCATCAAGACGGCTGTTTGTGCCTACAACTTCGTTTTGATAACGTACTCGGCTGCCATAGTTGCGATACACTCTGAATGCATCTTCCAGCTCTGCACTGTTTGTAACAATACATCCTGCATCACCAAATGCACCGCAGCCTTTGCTGGGATAAAAGCTGAAACATCCGATATCTCCAAATGTACCGACAGTTTGTCCTTTCCACTTGTTGCCATGGCTTTGTGCGCAGTCTTCTACCACTTTAAGATTATATATGTGTGCTATATCCATTATCTTTGTCATGTCACAGCTTTGACCATAAAGGTGAACTGCCAGTATAGCTTTTGTTTTTGGGGTAATTGCCGCTTCAATCAAATCTGCATTTATATTGTCATATTCATCAGGCTCAACAAAAACAGGTGTTGCTCCATTCATGGAAATACCCATTACACAGGCTATATATGCATTGCCGCAGACAATAACTTCGTCGCCTTCGCCTATATTAAGAATGCGAAAACTCATCCATAAAGCATCAAGGCCGCTTGCCAGGCCTACACAGTATTTTGCTCCGACATATTGGGCAAATTCCTTTTCAAATTTTTTAACTTCATTTCCAAGAATATACCAGCCGCCACGGAGTACTTCTATTGCCTTTTTTTCATATTCTGATGCATGCAGGTCATACTGCCTTTTTAAATTGTTTGGCATTATGTTCATAACTATATTCCTTTTAAAAATACTTATAATTATTAAAATTATATCATATCATATAATTGTTTTCAACAACATCAGTTATTTGCAATATAAATAAGTCAAAGCCACCTGTGCTTAACAGATGGCTTTACTAAATTTAAATATTGTATTGGCCAACCATTGCAATGCGCATCATATAAATTGCACCGCAAAGGAGCATAAGACCCCAGGAAGTACCAAAAATTGCCCAGTAAATCTTGTTTTTAATATCTCTTACTGAATATATTGCAGAAATTGCTGATGCAAGGAACAATGACAAGTAATAGCTCCATATATAGTTAGTGAGCGTATCAATCCCCTGCACTGTTCCGTACCAGAATACAAGCGACACTGCAAACATTATCATTACAATTGTATAAACAATATCTTTGCCGATAAGCCTGCGGCCATTATAGGCAAAATAAGTAATTACAGGTATGCATAAAGAAGCAATACCTTTTAATGTGTGTAATGAAAATACACTGCTTATAGGTCTTAACTGCAACGCAAATGAAATTGTATCTGCATGGGTGTCACAGAACTGTTTCTGCACAAGCATAAGCACCATTGTTGGCAGTACGCAGGCAAATATAACTGCACCGCTTTTTATTGAAGCAATACTAAATTTTTTAAACATCTTTACTGCAACAACCAATCCTGCACCAACAAGGAAAAACAGCGCAAAATTTGGTTTTGCAAGCACTGATAAAAACAGCATAACCGCAAACAGTACTGCGTTTTTCAAAGCAGCATTATTACCGTTTTTATCTTCAAACAAACTGTTGTAAAGTTTATAGAAATAGTATATTGAAAGAACTGCAAACGGGCGCATTGGCAGATATGTTGGATTATGCCATACATTTGGTGTGCCGTAAGGCATATAATATGTACCGCCTGTTAAAGGGCCCGCTATACCAGAAATAAACACAACTGTTATGCAGAAAAAATCCAATGCATATTTTTGAATTGGTGTATCAAGACGAATGTGCTTAAGCGCAATATTTCTCATAAACACTGTTGTAAGTATAAGGCTTACAACACTTACAATAACACCTGATACACTCATATCACCAACAACAAATTCAAGTGCTGCCGTTATCCAATGAAACAGCGGATATGAGTATATATGAGAATAAACATGGTCAAAATCAAAAATACCCTGCTGCCAGAAAGAAGCGTACATAATATGGTCATTGAAATCCGACATATTGAAATGATCCTCAGAACAGCAATATCTGAAAATAATTATTGAACCCAAAAGAAACGGAAGTATTGCATACAAAACCGAAATATATTTATTATAATTTTCTTTAAAATAATTAACAATCTTCATAATATACACCAATTGAAAAAATGGTAAAATAAAAGGCGTCTTTTAAAAGACGCCTTTGCATTGGTGGAGACGATCGGGATCGAACCGACTACCTCTTGAATGCCATTCAAGCGCTCTCCCAGGTGAGCTACGCCCCCAATTAATTACTAAATAAGTATAGCATATACGTGTTATAAAATCAATATGTATTTAAAATATTTAACATTTAAAGTCAAAAGTGACTATCAAAAGATAGTCACTTTTGCTGTAATAATATTTACCGTTTAACTTTAAGAGTAACAGTAACTGTCTGCGCGGCTTTGTTAGACGCATTTCCTTGCGGTGTTACTGCCAGTGCAAGTTTGTAGCTTTTGTTTACTGCAAGTTTTGACGAACGAAGTATTCTGTAGCTGACTGTCCAGCTGCCGTCTGCATTTTCTTCTGTTTCAAAGCTCATTGCACCTTTTGGTACCGTTGTTGCTTTTGTATCAAGCACTTCTATGCTGTCTATCTTAGCTGCTGCCGGTGATGTAAGTGTCACAGTCAATATGCCGTTTTCGTGTTTGTGGTATACCGTTGTATCTCCGCTCACTTTAAACTTCAATGTACTCTGCTTTGTTTTTACACTGAATGCTGAACTTACAACCTTGCCGATGCCTTCCACTTCCGCTTCAAGTTTGTACTTGTAGGTTGTGCTGTTTTTGATTGGCGCATCCGCTTTTGCTGTTACCACTACTCTTGGCTGCCCCTTGCTGTCAGGTTCTATTGCCTTTACTTCAAACAGTTCATTAATATCTTTACTTACAAGGCCGTCCATATATGTGCCTGTAAGTCTGATATTTTCTGCCGCTTTTGCTGCTTCTGCTTTACTGTAGTTGAAATAGTTTCCACCTGTTATTGTATAGGTTATTCCTTTTTCCCTTACTGCAAGGTCTATGCTGCCGCTTGCACTTGTCTTGAAGCTTGCTGTGCCGCCTTTTGTAACAATTTTAATTGTCTGTTTAACCTCTGCCGGTACTGTTACTCCTTCTTTGTCCATCAGCACTTTTGTTGTCACTGTGTAGCTGTATGTGCCGTTTTTGATACTGCTATCCTTTACTTCTGCTTTCACCACACCATCATGATATACCATGCTCAGCTTTTCTTTTGCTGTTGCATTTGTTGTGCTGATATCCATTGATACTATTCTGTATCCTGCATTCACAGACGGCTCTATCACATAGTCTTCAGTTATCTTCTGGTTAAGGGTTACGCTTGTTTTACTGAATGTTACTTTTGGTGCTGTTGTTGCTACTTTCACTGTAAATGTAACTGTTTTCAGTGCTACATCTGCATCGTTCTTATCTTTGATATACGCTGTAAGCTTGTAACTGTAACTGCCATTGTTAGGTATATCGTTAAGGTCTGCAAATCCTGCTGTAATATCCCAGCCGTCACTAGTAAATTCTACCTTCTTTGCCTGTTCAACAGTTGCTTTCTTTGTTGTGTTAGGCACTATGTCATATCTTATAGGCTTTGGACATTCGCTGTCGCTTGGAGTAACTTTTATCACCGCACTGTCTGCTGATGTTGCTGCATTAAGTGTTACCGATGTTGGCTTGACACTTACTGTTGGGTTTGCTGTGCTTACTGTTATCTGCACTGTTACTGCCTTAAGTTCCACATCATTGCCTGCTGCATCTTTCACAATTGGTGTTACCTTATAGCTGTATGTTCCCGCTTTTATGCTGTAATCATTTACTTCTGCGTATACTTTCCAGCCGTTTGTCTCATCTGCTTTAAAGCTGATTTTACCCGCCTGTACCAATGCGTCACTGTTTGCCTTTGCTGTGCTTTCAAATCTGAACTGTGGCATTGGGCAGTCTGCCTTGTTTGGTGTAAACAGCATCTCTACCTTGTCATCGTACATTGTGCGCAAAGTTACTTTTGTATTCTTTGTGCTTACTGTTGGTTTTGTGCCATCCACCTTTACTTTTACCGTTACAGTATTCAACGCCACATCTTCTTCTGCCGCATTTTTTACTGTAGGTGTAATTTTAAATGAGTACGTGCCTGCTTTAGGTATATCTGTTACATCTTTAAACCCTACATTAAGTTTCCAGCCGTTGTCGCCGTTCTTTTCTATGCTTATTTTTTCTGCCTGTGTATATGCATCTGTATTCACTTTTGCTGCATTTACTACTGCATAAGATACCGGTACAGGACAGTTTGCTATATTTGGTGTAAACAGCACTTCCATTCTGTCGTCATACAGTGCTCTCAGTGTTACTGTTGTATTTTTTGTGCTTACTGTCGGTTTTTTGATATCTACCGATACTGTATGGCTTACTGTTATTGCTTTTACCCAGTTATCGTGCTGTACTGCCAGACTTACCTTTCGGCTTGTTGCATCCTTGTACATCTTGTTGTCTTCTTCCAGCACTGGTGTAAGGCTTACATCTCTGCCGTTTACTGCTACTTCTACATATTTATACCCTTCACCTGCATGATTGCTTGCTGTAAGGTGATATCCCAACTGACCTTCCTGTGCAAATTCTATAACTTCATCCGCTTCACCCTTTACTTTTTTTGTAATGTTAAGCGGCGTGTTTGTCATATTGAGATATGTATATTTTGTTGTGCTGCTGCTCTGACTGAGTGTTGGTTTTGTTTCTGCTGCTTTGACTGTATAGCTTACTGTTGCTGCCTGTCTGTATCCTTCAAAATATACATCCAGTTTTGCTGATGTATCAGCTACCATCTGCTTTTTGCTGTTCTTGATATATCCTTCTGCAGGGTCATTCTTATCTGCCCAGCTTACACTGATGCCACTGCTTTGTGCTGCTGTGTCTTCTGTTGCTTCTGCCGCAGGCACAAACTCTGCTGTAAATGTCGGTGTATCTTTGATTACAACATCTTTTACAACAGCATCCTTTGCTGTTACTGCGGTAAATACGCTGCTGTCTTTGTAGAAACTGTTGAATGTGCCGCTCTGCTTTACTGTAACTGTCGGCAGCTTGTTTGCTACCTTTACTGTTACTGTCTGCTCTGTCATACCTTTTGATGTTTTTATCATCAATGTGAGTTTATGACCCTTGCTGTTATTTGCTGCAATCTCTCTTGCATTGATTACGATTGCTTTGTTTTCTTTATCGTATACTGCATAGAAATTGTCATTGCCCGCAAGACGCACATTTATTTCTTCTTCACCTTCTGCAAGCAGCATTGCCATTTCTTCACTGTAGTTTTCAAGATATGCATCGTATGCTGTGTACAGCTTTACACTTACCCCCTCTTCCTTGTAGGTGTTAAGGGTTACTGTGTTTGTCTCAAGTCTCGGGGTGTAGTCTCGTACGTCTATGTCGATGGATGTCTGTGCTTTTTTAAGGTCTTTGGATGTTGCTGTGATTGTTGCTGTGCCGTTTGCATTTTTAGCAACTGTTATTTTGGCCTTGTATCCTTGTGATGGCTTTAAGTCTGATACTGCTGCTATAGCTTTGCTTGTGGTTGCCCATGTCACTCCTGGAACCGCTGTGCCCACCTGTTCAAATGCTTCTGCATCAAATGCACCGCCAATTTCAAAGGTCAGAGCCTGGTCTTTTACCATCTCTCTTGGAATTATTACAGAATATCCATATTCTGTTTCAATAACTGTTGCATTAAGACCATTACTGCTGATTTCTGGCATAACCACAAGAACTTCATGCACCTGTTTGCTGATGGCTTTAACCTTGAATGTTGCTTTTTCACTGCTGTCATTTTTAAGACTTACTGTAATTGTTGCAGTAACTGCCTTTGACGTTGTATTGGCTGATTTAACAGTAACATATCCGTCTTCATCCACATACACTTCCACTGCACTGCTTGAAGATTTTACATCAAGTTTTTCGCCAGAAATTGCTCCCGCTGTTTTGCTGGAAACCTTGAGAATACGTGTATCGTCGTATTCCAGACCTATTGAATCTATCGGTTCACAAAGGTCAGTATCTACCTCCACTTTCATATTTTCTTTTGATGGAAGTACAACATTTACAGTTGAATAGGCTGTAAAGCCGCTCTTTTTATCTGTAGCTTTTATTATTGCTTCGCCTACAGAAACAGGTTTTATCTTCTGTATGCCGTTTTCTGTTACAATCTGTACAATATCTTCATAGCCAGATTCTACCGTCCACTGAATATCAAGTGTTGCATATGCATCTTTATTTGGAAGTTTGCTTATAGTTGGAGTTGCAACTGCTGATTTATCCAATGTCACTTTAACGTCTTTTGCAGATATGCCTTCAAGCGCTGTAAAGTATTTTACATTTTCAAAGCCTAATCTGGTATTGAAATAACTGTAATCCAGACTGTTGGTTACGTATACAACACACTCTTTATCATCTCTTGGAACGCCTATAAATGCATGTTCTGCATCTTCTTTATTGTCAGGCATAATTTCTGTAAATGTCGATGGAATAACAATTTCCCTGAGCTTTGTATTTCCGTCAAAAGCATTAAGGTCAATAGTTTCTATACCTTCGGATATAACAACTATATTCAGACCAACCTTGTTTTCAAAGGCTTTTATTCTTTCTCCCCAAATGTTATATCCTTCAATACCTTTAACTTTAAAGCCCATAAGCTGTGCAGGTATAACAAGCTTTTCTACAAAACCGTATATACCTGTAATATAAGCATCAAAATAACCGATATCTTCATTATAGAAAAGTTTATAACCAAATTTGGTTTCATATTCAAGTTCTGCTTCCAAAAGGGCTTCGTTGCCTTCTTCAAAACGTCGGGAAATATCCTGCCAGTTGTATATTGAAGGGTGGACCACCTTTTCAAGCGAATTACAGCCTGCAAAAGCATCTTTATAAATTAACATTGGGAATAAATATGTATCTGGAATATATACATATTTAATATTTGTGCATCCTTTAAATGCATTTTCGTTAATTGTATTTATGCCAAACGGAATGTATACAGATGTTATATCTGTATTGCCTTCAAATGCACCTGCACCTATATCTGTTACAGGCATACCATTATATGACGATGGAATAAATACATCACCGCTTATATTATTGGTATATAAAAGCCTGCATTCACCCATAGGCTGACCATATCTGTCAACCATTTCTACAAATGCGAAACCATCTTCAGCAAATTCAAGGCCTATACCTTCAGGAATATCTTTATCTTCAAACAGATTGTCTACCCACTGCTGTGAAGAACCGTTGTATTTTATAAGTTCCAGGCTGCTGCATCCTTTAAAAGCATTATCGCCTACATCTGTAAGGCTGACAGGCAAAGTGATCTGCTTAAGATTTGTACAGCCGCTGAATGCCTGTGCGCCTATGGATTTAATATTTTCAGAAATAACAACAGATGTAATATCTTTGTTGTTATAGAACACTTTTTCTCTTATTGATGTTACTGGAATATCGTTATAAGTTGCAGGGATTGTAATATCGCCTTGTGCATCATCCCAGTAAACAAGCATATATTCATTTTGGGCTGTTTTTTCGTATGCTATATTCCCGCCTGTAAAATGATAATCAAGGTCGTAAGCAAGTTTGAATGATTTGTTGAGATTTTCAAACCAATGCTGTGCCGAACCATTGTAATTTACAGTTTTAACAACATTGCTTTCACCAAATACAGTTTCTTCAACCTCCGCAACTGTTGACGGAATGGTAATTTCCACAAGATATGAACAATCCGCAAAAACCAGATTGCCTATATAAGTGATACCTTCAGGTATTTCAAAGGAAACCAGGTTTTTGCAACTGCGCAGCAGCTGATGATTTAACATCGTAAGACCTGCAGGCAGTTTTATGGTTTTTAAACCGCTGTACGCAAATGCTTCGGAACCTATATACGTTACACTGTCAGGAACTGTTATGCTTTCAACTTTTCCGTTACCCGCAAAAGCACCGTCTTCTATTGTTTCAACATTATTTCCTATAACAATATTTTCAAGTTCAAAGTTTTCACGGAATGCATTTTTACCTATTGTCTTTACGCTGTCTGGAATAATAACTTCGGTTAATCCGCAGATACTGAACGCTCTTTCCCCAATTGTTTCAAGTGTATCAGGCAGATAAGCTTCTTTAAGCTTGCTGTGTGATGTAAAGCTCCAGCCGCCTAATTCTTTAATACCTGATTCTATAATTACAGTTGTAAATATATTTCTGCTGTCACTCCAAGGGGCATTGTACTGTGACTGCCAGTTAAATGTGCTGCCGATACCTGTAATTACAAGGGTTTCGGTTGTGTTTTCGTCATCTTCATCTCTGTCTTCAAGGTAATATACAGACGATTCACCGCATATATCTGCAAATACAACATTTGCAGAATTCAGATTATCAAGTACGGAATATTCTTCCCACTGACTATAGGTACCTGTAAAATAAACTGTTTTGAGAGATACGAATTCTTTGAATGCTTCGGCATCTGCAATTGCTTTTCCGTTAAGCAGCATCAACTCTTCAACACTTTCAAAACCTGCAAACGCATCGGCAGTGATTTTTTCCACATCTGCACCTATGATAACTTTTTTTACAGTTGCACTGTTGCTGCTCCATGGTGCAGGGTTTTCTTCGTCGTAAGCATCCATTTCGCCAATACCACCTACAAACAGAGTGTCCTGTATATCATCATCGTCTGTGTCCTCTGTGCGCCAGATTATCTCTTCTTCTGTGTCAATATAAACATAATCTGCATCTGCAAGTGTAAGCATTTTGCTGCCCCACAGTTCAAACATATCCGGATTATATGTGTATACAATATCTCTGCCGTTGATTGTTGCTGTATAGCTTGTTTCAGCAGAACCCTGAACACCTGAGAGAAAAAGTCCGCCGTCCTGACCTATTGTACCTTTGTCAGTATTTGTGATATCTGCCAGATAGTTTTTGCCATCTTCCATGGTTACAATATTCCACATATGTCCGCCAGCACCAGTGCCTCCATTCATTGTGCCGCTTACTGTGTAACATTCTGCTTTTTTGAAATTTGAAATATCGCACAGATACTGGAATGCTTTGGAATATCCTTCGCACACAACGTTTGTATCCGCATCGTTGTCAAAAACACTTATCAGCTGCCAAGGATCATCATTATGAGTAAAGCCACCCGTTAATGCTGCATCAGAATCATATTCTACAAGCTGACAGATTTCGTCTTTAAAAGCTGTAAGCTTATCGTAATCCTTAAGTGACTTATGCTTTTCTGCAATGGCATTTGCATTTTCAACCGCAGTTTTTACCTTGGAAACCTGAGGTGTAACTTCGTAAATATTGCTGCCTTGATAATTTTCCGCTGCAGACAATTTAAAGTTTATACTTTTAAATGTCATAGTTACATATTCATCCGGTTTGCTTGGATAATAACTAGAAACATATGAACAGGACACTTTCATACCAACAGTTTTATCAAACCAATATAAATCATAAGGGCAGTCATGAAGCAGCGCATCCATAATACGATTTGTATTTACCTGCTGCATAAACTGTTGGGCCGCTTCATTTACAGCAGTTCCTTCTATGCTTGTAACACCAAGTTCTTCTCTTGTCCAGATATACTTTATATCCATTGATTCAATATCTGTAACAGAAATCTCTGTACTGCCGCCTTCTGCTGCAATTTTTTCTATTGCTGCTTTGAGAGAATCATAGACAACTTTTTCTTCTATATTTAGCTTTTCTCTTGCTGCTGTGCCAAAAACAGAAATATTATTTCCATAGAAAGCACCATCAACAAAGCCTTCAAACAGCTGGTCATTGTCAGGCAAATCATAGTTTTCAAAAGAAAATGTTGTTTCATCCAATTCTTCAATTGCTGAATATTCTTCTATAAATTCCTCAATCTGAACATTATTTTGCTGTTCTTCCTGATTATTTTCTGATTCTGCATTATTCTGCTGGATTTCCTGTAAAACATCTTCTTCTGGCTCTTCTTCAGTCTGATGTTCTTCATCCAAATAACTATCTGCCTGAGAATTTTCTTCATCCGAAAATTCTTCGCCCAGAATCTCTTCGTTTGGAATTTCTTCAGAAACATCTTCTGCCTCTTCAGCATCTGACTTGTCTTCTGAATTTTCATTATCACTTTCACTGTCAGTTTCCTGTTCTTCGCCGAAATGATTATTTTCAGTCAGGATATCATTTTCAGTTAAAACATCTTCAAAATCCAGTTCTTCAGATTGCACTTCTTCTGTGGTTTCTGAAAATTGTGCGATGTCTGTAGCGTACGCTACTGGCGATAATGCCGAAAATATTATTGCCAAAGACAAAACTGTAGCTGTTAATCGTTTAAACATACTATTTCTCCTGTCATTATATATAAACAATAAAAATATACATAACTATACATAATAATTATACACTGCCGAAATAAGCTTTTCAACAAATCAATTAATTTTTTGCAATTTGAATTTTTTATATTTACATATTCACAAAAACAATAGTGTGAAAAAAATCGGTTTCTTTAAGCTAAAGAAACCGATTTATAATCAAATATTCATTTTTTTGACATGTCAGATACTGATTTTATCCTTTGATAAACAACAGATCAGATTATCCAAGAGCAACCATGCTGAAAACAAGTGCAAACAAAGCAACTGTTTCACAAAGACCAACAACAGTGATGTACTGAGAGAAGCCTTTGCCTGTTTCAGCCAAAGCATCTGCACCTGCAGCACCAGCTTTACCCTGGTATACTGCGGAAAGAGCCATTGCAATGCCAGAAGCAACGCCAAGACCAAGCAAAAATGCTGGATCTTTTGCAGAAGAGCTCATCTGCTGCATAAGAAGGAAGCCGTAGATTGTCTGTGTAAGAGGTGCACCAGCAAAAACTGTGAGGATAAATGGAGCAGCTTTATTGCTCATATAACATTTTTTCCAAGCGCCGATAGCAGCCTGACCAGAAATACCAATACCGATTGCAGAACCGATTGCAGCAATACCCATAGAAATTGCTGTGCCTAATAATCCAAAATTCATAATGATTCTCCTTTGTAATCAAATTATTCTTCAAATGGTTTAAATTTATGACCGCTCCACGACATATTTAAATGTGAGGAGAATTCCAGTGTGTTGAGACGGATACCGTGAACGATAACGGAAAGAACGTTAAGTATCATATTGAGACCGTGACCAAACACCAGAAGGATGATAGCAATTACCATAAACATGAAATTGCCAAGCAATGGACCTGCAAGTTCGTTTACAGTTGCGGAGATTGCCGCACCTGCAAGACCTACTGCCCAAAGACGGATATAAGAAACTATATCAGAAAATACGTTAACTACACCAAGCAATACAGAAACGATATCTTTAACGCTTGCAAGAATAGACTGAACAATATTTCCTGCATAGTTTGCAAATACAAAGCTGAGGATAAAACCTACTGCTACAAAAGCAATAGCCACCGTGCCAACAGGAATGCCGCTGATAACAAGACCAAAGCTGAATACCTGTGCATTTACAACCAGACTGAGTACTATATAGTAGATACCAATAAGCTGTAAGATAGAACCAACATCACCAAGCATACAAAGAGACTTTCTGTTTCTTGCAACACCTTTGATGTGTGCAATTACCAGCTGAATAAGAGCCAGTGTAAAGCAGAATATCTGCATATTCTGTGCTGTTGTAAGACCTGCCTGTCCCTGAGTCCAGAACGGATACCAAATTTTATCTGCGTACACATTGGATATTACAGGGATGGACAATGATTTAAGCCAGTTTGGCAGCTGTTCTGGAGAAAGACCAAACCATGTGCAGGTAAGTGTGCCCCAAAGTATAGTTGCCAGCCCAAAAAGGCCTACCAGCAGGAAAGTTGCAGGAACTTCTTTTTTAGCTGTAAGTGATTTTACAATCGGTACAGCTGCAACCGCTGTAATAAGCAGACCATAACCGCCATCCCCAAAAATCATTCCGAAGAAGATGAGGATGAAGAACAGGAACCAGCCCGAAATATCATATTCAAAATATCCAGGCACAGTACCCAAAAAGTCTGTCAATGGATAGATAAGACTTACAAACTTGTTGTTTTTAAGTTTTGTTGGTACATTATCTTCTTCTGTAGGGTCTTCAACAAGAAGCCCCCAGGAATTGCTTTCTGCCGCCTGTTTGATACAATCTACATTTTCTGCTTCAATATATCCTGTAAAATATGCTACCGAAACATTGTTTTCACCGTCAGATGACAATGTTTCGTCTGACATACCTGTTGCATAAACTTCAAATTCTATTTCTTTTTCGTATGCTTTAATAGCATTTTTCATGCTTGCTACATAAGCTGCATAAGAAACTATTTTTTCGTCTATGCCATTAATACAGCTACTGAGACTTTCAACTTTCTGTTTCATCTCTGCGGTGGACATCTTTGGCAGTTCAAGTCTGTACGTCCTTACGGATTCCAGAACTTCATCTTCGCCTTCAAGACCTGTTTTAATCAACAGACATTTAACAGAAGTTTTTGTTTCGTCCAATTTAACTGTTTTTACATTTTCGCCCAGAGCTTCGTATTCTGCTTTAGGCATTTCGTAAAGTGAAACATCAACGCCTTTTTCTGCAAGATATGCAATTTTATCAGGCTCTATGTCTCCCCAGCTTTTAAGCCTTTCAAGTTCAGCATTTAAAGCCAGCTGCTGTGCCTGATAAGCTTTTTTCTCTTCTGTAAGAGCTGCCACAGTTTCTGCTGCTGCAAAAGCCTGTTCAACAGTTGCATCTTTTGTTTCGGTGATTTTCTTTACTTTTTCTTCTATGCTGAAAATACTGTTTTCCAGCAAAGTAATCTGTCCTTTAAGCTCTGCAATTCGCTCTCCGCTGCCTTCAGTAATCTGAATGTGCATAAGGCCTAATTTACGGAGCTTTTTGAGCGTTTCGGATTTTTTGTCGCCCATAATTATGAGTGACACTTTTTTCATAGGTACAATCATAACGAATAAACCTCACTTTCGGAAGCTGTAGCGTTGCGAATTGCTACCTTGCGTTTTGAAATTTTTGAACGAACAACAGCATTAACCTGCTGGTCCGCCATATAAATAGATATCTTTTTGATATTCTCTTCTGTCTCAGGTATTTTAACCTTTTCAAACAGGTTAACTCTTTGTGTGGTAGAACGAAGTTCTGCCTCCAAAAGTCTGACCTGTTCATCCAACACTTCTGCCTCCAGGTCAAGAGACATTGCCTTTTCCATATGGTTTGCGGCTATGTCAACCCAAAGGGGAGTTTCATACAAGTCATAATCTCCTCTGGAAAAATCTGCACCTTCATAGGTAGGTATTGCAACACCTGCAATATTACCCATACCTTTGCGAATATTGCTTACTGTGATTATTCCATCAGGAAAAGCTTCTTTTTCACAGAAAACAGCAATCCAGGAACGAAAACCTTTTTCAAGTTCTTCCTTTTCTGTTCTCACTGCTTTGGCTTTAGCTTCAATTGTGCGGATTTCCGCCTGAAGCTGCTGTTTTTTAAGTGTCAGAGTAGGCAAATATCTCCGGTACATTTTGAGAGCATCTTTTTGTACCTTTAACTCGTTTTTAGTTAGTTTGATTTTTGCCAAAATTCTTGTCCCCCTTATTTAGCAGGCCAGAATTCTTCAATAAGGTCTGATTTCAAGCCTGTTTCGTCTTTTTCAAAACATTCTGCCAAAATTTTCCAACCTAAATCGAGAGAATCTTCAAGTGACATATTAACTGACAGGTCCATGAGTTTGTTTTCAAAAAGTTCACCGTATTTAAGAAGTTTTGTATCCCAGCGGCTCATTGCAAAGCCCATGTTTTTCTTTTCTACAGTTTCTTTGTAGGAAGAATACAAACGAATCATACCATCCATAAGTGCTCGGTGGTCTTTACGTGTTTTACTGTTTACGTTCTGTTTAAGACGGGAAAGTGAACCAAATGGTTCAATACGGCCGCCTTTAAGATAATACTGACCTTCTGTGATATAACCTGTGTTGTCAGGTACTGGGTGAGTTACGTCGTCACCAGGCATTGTTGTAACAGCCAGAACTGTAACAGAACCAGAGTTAGCAAAGTCAACAGCTTTTTCGTAACGTGATGCAAGCTGAGAGTAAAGGTCACCAGGATAACCACGGTTTGATGGAACCTGTTCCTGAGTAATGGCAATTTCTTTCATTGCGTCAGCAAAGTTTGTCATATCTGTAAGAAGCACCAATACGTCTTTATCCTGCAGAGCAAACTGTTCTGCAACTGCAAGGGACATATCAGGAATCATCATACATTCAACGGTTGGGTCGGATGCTGTGTGGATAAACATAACTGTTTTGCTTAAAGCACCGCCTTTGGACAACTCATCTTTAAAATAAAGGAAGTCATCGTATTTAAGACCCATACCACCAAGAACAATTACGTCTGCTTCTGCCTGCATAGCAATACGTGCAAGAAGCTGGTTGTATGGTTCACCAGAGATGGAGAAGATAGGCAATTTCTGAGAAACAACCAATGTGTTAAACATATCAATCATTGGGATGTTTGTTCTCATCATACGGTTTGCCAGAATACGTCTGCTTGGGTTAACGGAAGGACCGCCAATTGGCTGCATATTTTCTGTGAGTACAGGACCGTTGTCTCTTGGTTCGCCTGAACCGTTAAAGATACGGCCAAGAAGGTCTTCACTGAAGGAAACACGCATATCACGGCCCAAAAAGCGAACTTCGTCACCTGTGGAAACACCTTTACCGCCAGCAAAAACCTGAAGTGAAACAACATCGCCTTCGATTTTGTTAACTTCTGCAAGAGATTTGCCAAAACGTGTAGTAATCTGAGCCAATTCCTTGTATTTTACATCTTTTGCTTTTACGGTAATAACGTTACCAGTGATAGATTCAATTTTATTATATACTTTATTCATTGTTACTCACCACCATTTAATAAAAGCTCTGCTTCACGGCTTAATTTGCCTTTGCCTTCTGCATAAAGTGCGTCAATTTCACCTTCTGCTTTTTTGAAAGCGTCACTTTCAAATTCTGTATAGTTCCAGTCGATAAATCTCTGGCGCATACGGTTGATAAAGCCACGTGCATCATCTTTGTTGCTCAATTCATATTCACTGCCAAGAACTGTTACAAGCTTATCTGTAACATACTGCTGACGTGTTCTGCCGCAGTTTGCTTCAACAAGGTCAAATGAGTTCTGCTGGAGATATACAGCGTCAAGCATATCAGATTTAAGATATGTTACATAGTCTGTAAGGCTTGTACCTTCTTCACCAACAACCTTCATCATAGAACCGATATCATAGCCGTGGTTAAGAACTTTTTTACAGAAACCGATTTTCTTGGAATCTACAACACCTGTGTATTTTGACCAGGAGATAACTGGGTCGATAGCAGGATATTTTCTTGCATCTGAACGTTCACGGGACAAACCGTGGAATGCACCAACAACCTTAAGGGTTGCCTGTGTTACAGGTTCTTCAAAGTTACCGCCTGCTGGTGAAACTGTACCGCCGATAGTAACAGAACCTGTGCTGCCGTCAGGAAGACGAACATAGCCAGCTCTTTCATAGAATGCTGCAATGTAAGATTCAAGGTATGCAGGGAAAGCTTCTTCACCTGGGATTTCTTCAAGTCGTCCAGACATTTCACGCAAAGCCTGTGCCCAACGGGATGTTGAGTCAGCAAGAAGCAAAACGTTAAGGCCCATCTGACGATAATATTCAGCCATTGTTACAGAAGTGTAAACAGAAGCTTCACGGGAAGCAACAGGCATGGAAGAAGTGTTACAGATGATAATTGTACGTTCCATAAGAGAACGGCCTGTTTTAGGGTCAATCAGCTCAGGGAATTCTGTAAGTGTTTCAACAACTTCACCTGCACGTTCACCACATGCTGCAATAATAACGATATCAACATCGGCATATTTGGAAGTTGTGTGCTGAAGAACTGTTTTGCCTGCACCGAAAGGACCAGGAGTACAGTAAGTACCACCTTTTGCTACCGGGAAGAAAGAGTCTATAAGACGTACCTTTGTTTCCATTGTTTCAACAGGAGCAAGTCTTTCGCTGTAGCATGTAACTGCACGTTTTACAGGCCATTTGAAGGACATTGTGAGAGGAATTTCACGTCCACGTTCGTCTGTAACAACTGCAACTGTTTCATTGATTGTGTATTCACCCTTTTCTGCAATGGATTTAACTGTGTAGGTACCAAGCAGATTGAAAGGAACAAAAATTTTGTGTACAAAAGCTCCTTCAGGAACTGTACCGAAATACTCACCTGCACGAAGAACATCTCCGATATTGGCTACAGGTGTGAATTCCCATTTTTTCTCGGAATTCAAAGATTCTACATAAACACCGCGTTCAAGGAACCAGCCAGCCTGTTCTGCCAGAAGAGGCAGCGGATTCTGAAGCCCGTCGTAAACCTGACCCAGAAGACCAGGGCCAAGCTGTGCAGACAGCATATCACCAGTGAATTCTACTTCATCACCGCATTTGATGCCATCTGTCATTTCATATACCTGAATCTGTGCGATATTTCCGCGAATACGGATAACTTCACTTTTAAGTGATGTGTCGCCAACTTTAACAAAACAAATTTCGTTCATGGAAACATTGTTTTCAAATTCGACAGACACCAAGTTACCGTTAACGCTTACAACTTTGCCTATATTTGCTGTCATTGAATAGCCTCCAACCTTTCTCCATTCATAATAGAGTTATAAATATTTTTATATGCGGCTTCGCCTATATCCGCATTAAACTGTCTCATACGTGAAATCAGTTTCAGTTTAAGTCCGTAATAGAACACAGCTTCCTTTGAAAAGGTATCCAAAGGTCTGAGGGATTCCAGAAATTCCAGACGATAGCGGTTAAGGAATTTTTCTGCTTCCATAGGACTTTCAATTTCAATTGCTGTGCGTGCCACTTTAACCAGTTCGGCAGAAAAGTTTTTATTTTCTGTGTCTATGGTTTTTTTCATCTTTTCAGCACGGGCTTTAGCCAAAGCAAATCGCAAATCTCTCTCACCTTTATTCCATGCTTCAACCAAAGCAGATGTTGATTTTTCATGTTCTTTAGGTGGCGCAAGGGTTAATTTGCTTATTTCGTTTTGCGCATTTTTAGCTAAAAATCTCTGACACAGCTCCAAAAAACGTTCCTCTGTAATAGGGAGCGCCATATTTTCGCTTACACCATCCAAAGATGGCAGCTGCGACAAAAAATAATATTCAGCCATACTATTTCGCCTCTTTCAGAAGTGCTGTAACTTTAGGGCTGAGATAGTTGGACAACATATCTACAACCGCTTCGGCAGAGTAATCATAATAAGCACCGCCATTGTTTGCAGCTATACGGAAACCTCCGTCAAAGTTATCATTTGCTTTAAGTGTAACACCTTTAATCATTCTGTCCTTAAGTCCTGCAAGCAAAGTATCTTCAAGAGATTTTAAATCTTCGCTGTTCAGAATAACAGAAACATCTTCGGCATCAGGCTTGCCTGCCCAAGCTTCTACAGCATTTAATACAAGCTTTGCAAAAGCATCAGATGAGTAAACTGCTGTTACATTTTCAGAAATAATAGCGTTTGCTTCTTTTGTAACGCTTTCTCTGAAAGAAATAAGCAGATTGCGGCCAGCCTGACGAATAGCATCTTCGCCGGATTTAACCATTCTGTCATTTTCGTTTTTAGCATTGATGAGGATTTTCTCTGCTTCTGCTTTTGCATCTGAAACAATTTTTTCAGCTTCTGCCTTTGCAGCTTTAAGCAAAGCTTCTGCCTCTGTTGCAGCAGCATCTACACCATCTTTTTTTATCTGATCAATAAGTGCCTGCAATTGTATTTCCATAATGCATTCTCCTTTTTTATTAATTACTATTATAATTTCGATTTAAACTATATATTCAATATAAAATATATAGCTTTCAAGCGAATTTTTAACCAGTACAATTACTGACAAACTGCATAAAGTTTATTCAGCGCATACTATAAGAATTATAATACTATATTTTTAATAATTTTACCATAGTTTTTTGTGAATTTACTAACAAATTTTATGATTTTTTTACAGCATTTTAACCAATAGCCCCTATATCAATAAAAGGGTTTAGTTATTTTCACTTAATTAATATTCGATTTTATACTATTTATATTTTAACAATACATATATAGTTTAAAATTAAATTAATATTCTTATATATGCAACAAAGTACTATCTGATACAATAATATTTAATACTCCCATATACAAAAAAGACTGGCTCAAAAGAGCCAGTCTTTTAAATTTGTATAAATTATATATTATACCAAAACACCCATAAATACGCCGCAGAATACAAGTGCAACGATTGTCATAAGTTTGATAAGGATGTTGATGGATGGACCAGATGTATCTTTGAATGGGTCACCAACTGTGTCACCGATAACTGCTGCTGCATGAGCATCGCTGCCTTTGCCGCCGTGGTTGCCGTTTTCGATGTATTTTTTAGCGTTATCCCATGCACCACCAGCGTTGGACATAAAGATAGCCATAAGAACACCTGTTACGAGAGAACCAGCAAGCATACCGCCAACTGCTTCTGTACCAAAGAGGAAACCAACAAGAACTGGAGCTACAACTGCCATGATACCTGGAACGAGCATTTCTTTAAGAGCTGCTGTTGTAGAAATAGCTACGCAGGATTTGTAGTCTGGTTTGCCTGTGCCTTCGAGAATGCCAGGGATTGTTCTGAACTGACGGCGAACTTCTTCAATCATAGAGTAAGCTGCTTTGGAAACAGATTCCATTGTGAAAGCAGAGAACAAGAATGGAAGCATACCACCGATGAAGAGACCGATGATTGTTGTTGGGTTAAGAAGGTCGATTGCATTGAGCTGAACTGCTTCTGCGTAGGAAACGAAGAGAGCAAGAGCTGTAAGAGCTGCGGAACCGATAGCAAAACCTTTACCGATAGCTGCTGTTGTGTTACCAACTGCGTCAAGGCTGTCTGTGATTTCACGAACGGATTCGTCAAGACCGGACATTTCTGCAATACCGCCAGCGTTGTCAGCGATTGGGCCGTAAGCGTCAACTGCAACAGTGATACCTGTTGTGGAGAGCATACCTACAGCTGCAAGAGCAATACCATAAAGACCGCAGAATTTGAATGCGAAGAAGATACCCACGCAGATAAGGATGATTGGAATTGCTGTGGACATCATACCTACTGCAAGACCGGAGATAATTGTTGTAGCAGGACCTGTTTCGGACTGTTCAGCAATTTTCTTAACAGATTTGTAGTCACCAGATGTGTAGATTTCTGTAACAACACCGATGAGAAGGCCAGGGATAAGACCAGCAATGATAGCGAGAGCTGGAGCAAATGTGCCAAAGAATACTTTAGCAAGAACGATTGCGCCAACAACTACGATAGCGTCAGCTGTGTATTCACCCATGTTGAGCGCTTTCTGTGGGCTGCCGCCTTCTTTACCACGTACAAAGAATGTACCAAGGATAGAAGCAACAATACCAAGAGCGGAAAGCATTGCTGGGAAGATAACAGCACCGCCTTCAACGATTGCTGTGTTGTTCTGTGCCCAAACAAGACCAAGTGTCATTGCAGAGATGAGGGAACCTACATAAGATTCGAACAAGTCAGCACCCATACCAGCAACGTCACCTACGTTGTCGCCTACGTTGTCAGCGATAACTGCAGGGTTACGTGGGTCGTCTTCTGGGATACCAGCTTCAACTTTACCAACAAGGTCAGCACCAACGTCAGCAGCTTTTGTGTAGATACCGCCGCCAACACGTGCAAAGAGAGCGATGGAAGAAGCACCAAGGGAGAAGCCGAAGAGGATGTCAGC
>SVMV01000009.1:0-14410 GCA_015067245.1 Oscillospiraceae bacterium
CTGACAGACACAACACAACAGCTTTCTTTATGGCATCCTTTGTAAAATATGCAGAAGATACAGCCGAAGGTCTTGCAATGATTGATGTGCTAAAAGGTCCTCAGCCATTGAGTGACACCGAAAAGGCATTTATAAAAGAACGTCTTTCCGATAAAAAATATCTGCCGAAATCCTATTTTGAGGGTGCAAAACCTGAAAACAACTACGAACCTGACACCCCTTGGACAATTGTTATATCCGACGAAGTGGTATCTGCTCCCGAAGGATACAGCTACACCACAGTGTCCAGCGGCGGCGCTGACAGTCCGAGAAGAGTTTGTCTGCGCATTAAGGGCGACAGCCACTATCTGTGGGAATACAACGGGGTATTGCTCGGCATCCGTCTTCCTGCAGAAGAAGACCCGTGGCTATAGAACAAAAAGGGGGCTTCGGCTCCCTTTTTACGATTTGAAAACAACAATTTTTAACATATATAAAGGAGGCTGATTGAATGGCAACTCAAGTAACCAACTATCAGTGCCCTGCATGTACAGGTCCTTTGCATTTTGTGGGCGAAAGCGGCCTGCTGGAATGCGATTACTGCCAAAGCCGCTATGCAGTGGAGGAGATTGACAAGAAATATGCTGCAAAAAATGCAAAGGCGGAAGAAGATTTTGAAAAAGCACAGCAGTCTGCAAAAAAAGAAGAAGACTGGTGGGATATGTCGGGCTTAAGCGACCAGTGGGGTGCTGACGGCGCAAAGATGAAGGCCTACAGCTGCCCGTCCTGTGCTGCAGAGATAATCTGCGATGAGACCACCGCGGCAACAAGCTGTCCTTACTGCGGCAACCCATCCATTGTACCGGGACAGTTTGGCGGTGCACTTAAACCTGACTATGTTCTTCCGTTTAAACTCAGTTATGAAGATGCAAAGAAAGCGCTTAAAGACTACTATAAGGGCAAGAAATTCCTGCCGAAGGAATTTACAGATAAAAATAAAATCAGCGAACTTAAGGGCGTTTATGTTCCGTTCTGGCTGTTCAGCTGTAAAGCTGACGTAGATGTGGAATTTGACGCAACCAGTGTGACAACTCATAGGGAAGGCAACTACAACGTGACAACAACAGCTCATTACGATGTTCGCCGCAGCGGCACAGTTCCTTTTGAAAACATCCCTGTTGATGCATCAAAAAATATGCCCGATACCCATATGGATGCTGTGGAACCGTTCGACTATTCCCAGCTTAAACCATTTTCCATGTCCTATCTGCCGGGGTATCTTGCAGAAAGATACGGCCAAAGTGCTGAAGAAAGCATTGAACGCGCCGAAACCCGAGCAATCAACACTGCTGTTGAACAGATGTATGAAGATGCCAGCATCAGCTTTTCCGGCTGCTCAGTAAGAAACAAAAACGTTCAGCTTGAACGCGGTAAGGTAAGCTATGCTCTGCTGCCTGTATATATGCTGACAACAAAATATAACAACCAAAACTACATATTTGCCATGAACGGCCAGACCGGCAAGTTTGTGGGCAATCTGCCTGTAAGTAAAAGCAAATACTGGACATATTTTCTGGGCATAGCTGCATCGGTAACAGCAGTACTCGGTACAGCAATTATGCTGTTCTTGTAAAGGAGGCGCAGATTATGAAAAACAAACTTTTTAAAATTTCCGCGCTCGTCCTTATACTCTCACTTGTTTTCAGCCTTGGCGTTTTTGCCGAAGTCACAAAGCAGTATGTTTATGACCCTGTTTATCTGCTGACAGACAGCGAATATGCCGAACTCAATGCAAAAGCGGCTGAAATCAGCGAAAAATACGGCTGCGCCATTCATTTTGTGACAACAGATGACCCGTCCGTAAACTATGACAATATTCAGATTTATTCTGAGGATATGTATCTTGAATCTCCTGCCCTTGGTTACGGTGATGCAAAGGACGGTGTAATGCTTGTGCTTGGCACATACGACCGCTGCTACTGGCTGCTTGCCTATGGCGATAAAGGTAATTACGCTTTTACCGATTACGGCAAAGACTGGATGAGCGAGCACTTTGTTGACAAATTTGGCAGCGATGACTGGTATGGCGGTTTCAAGGTGTTTATTGAAGACTGCGATTACATTCTCGGTGAAGCTGAAAAAGGAAAACCCGTTGATATCTATTATGAAGAAACTGATATAGGTGTGGAAGGTTATGGCATCGCTCTTATTGCAGGTGTTATCATTGCATTTATAGTATGCAGTATCTTCAAATCCCAGATGAAGACAGCCAATATAGCAACAAACGCAAAAGGCTACTTCAACAGAAATGCAGTGGAAATAACAAACCGACAAAATCGTTTGTTGCACACAACAGTGACAAGAACAGAAATAAAGGATGATAATGACAATTCATCTTCCCGTGGGGGTACAACAGTAAACAGCCGTGGCTTCTCGGGCAAGGGCGGAAGATTCTGATTTATGGGGTGATATATATGTTGAAAATCAAACTTAAAAAATTTGCAGCTTTTATAACTGCACTGGCAATGGTGCTGGTGTTGACGGCCTGCGGTGGCGGAGGTACAGATGCACCGCAAAACAGTGATACACCGCGTGCTACACCTGAGGTGACTGCAGATCCGAACAACGGTGGACCTGCCTTTGAAGGTGATGACTGGATAATGCTGCAGCAGGCTATGATTGACACCACAGATATGGCTGCAGTGGCTTACCTTGGATGGTATGAAGAATATTATGACCTGTATGACTACTCACAAATTCAGGAATACATTGCAGATGCATTTGTTGCAGAAGACCATCCGTTTATTGCAAATATAGATGCCGAACATTTTGTGCCGCATATCGGTGGCCAGCTTTTCTGTATTGTGCCCGCTGATGAAAATGCCACAATTACAATCTATGATTATATTTTTGATGAAGAAGACTACACAGCAAACTACGACGATGTGCTTTATCAGTCCGATGACGGTATGCCTGTAATTGTTATGGGTAACGAAAGCGAGTATATACCAAACTTTATTGTGGAGATAATCGACAGCAATGGAAACGAGCTTAGCTACATTCCTTGGCTCAGCGGATATGACGGAAAGCTTGAAATTCCTTATGATGCACCTACAGTGCTGGACTTTTCACCATACGAAAAACTGGGTTATGTAAGCGAAAATGACTATACATTTGACCCTGCAGTATTGTATTACGGAGAAAACTGGACATCTTTTGTAGACACAATAAACGACGATACTGTTGCTGTGGGATTCTGGTTTGACGAATACGGCAATATGGAGATGTGCTACGAGGTTTATGGCGGCACAGGCTATGAAGTTTATTACGAAGGTTGCTGGTATCCTGCAGAAGATGACAGCTATCCTGAAAGCACTTTGATTTTTGAACTCAGCCTTGTGGAAGATACTTCTGACATTCAGATTGCAAGACCTGAAATTTACACAGCTATGAGTTTTGAATATGATGAAATGTTCGAAACTGTGTTTATGACCTACGAAGACTATGATTATCTGCTGGATGTGGAAAGCCATTACTATTACTCTCTTGAGCAGGCAATGGGCTGATAGAATTTTTCACATAACCCTTTTAAGAAAAAGGAGAAATAACTATGACAGAAACTAACGAAAAAATCACTCTGGAGCTTATACCTTCCGACCAGACAAAAACAGAAGAAATTACAATTCCGCTGCCACAGGAAATAGATGCAGAATATTTAAATCAGATTAATCTTACTGAAGAAGAACTTAAAACAGTTGATGATTTTTCCGGCAAAATTGACCTTACCGATTCTGCAATTATACTTCAGTACGGCGCAGCCTGTCAGAAGAAAATTGCCGAATTCTCCGACAATGCCCTTGCAGGTGTGCGCACAAAGGACCTTGGAGAAACAAGCGATATGATTGCAGACCTTGTTGCCGAGCTTAAAGGTTTTGATGCAGCTGAAGAAGAGAAAGGATTTCTTGGCATATTCAAAAAAGCAGGCAGTCAGGTAACACGCCTGAAAGCACGCTATGATAAGGCGGAGAACAACATAGATATGATTACAGGCAGGCTGGAAGATCACCAGAACCAGCTGCTTAAAGATATTATCATGCTGGATAAAATGTATCAGACAAACCTTGATTATTTCAAGGAACTTACAATGTACATTATGGCGGGCAAAAAGAAACTGGAAGCTGAACGTGCCACAACCCTGCCGCAGATGAAGGTAAAAGCAGAACAAAGCGGCCTTACACACGATGCCCAGGCGGCAAACGACTATGCTGCAATGTGCGACCGCTTTGAAAAGAAACTGCACGACCTTGAGCTGACACGCACAATCAGCGTACAGATGGCACCGCAAATTCGTCTTATACAGAACAACGATGCTGTAATGAGCGAAAAAATACAGTCTACAATTAACAATACAATTCCTCTGTGGAAAAATCAGATGGTTCTTGCCCTTGGCCTTGCACATTCCAAAGAAGCACTGGAGACACAGCGCGCAGTTACAGATATGACCAACGAACTGCTTAAAAAGAATGCCGATATGCTAAAACAGGGCACAGTGGAAATTGCACAGGAAAGCGAAAGGGGCATTGTGGACATCGAGACAATTGCCTACACAAACCAGCAGCTTATCTCCACACTGGATGAAGTGCTGCGTATTCAGGACGAGGGCAGAGAAAAGCGCAAGGCTGCCGAAGCCGAACTTATCCGCATAGAAACCGAGCTTAAAAACAAACTGCTGGAAATCAGAGGATAATCTGCTCTGATTTTTCCCGAAAGGAGTAATGCCTATGAAGAACAGCTCATCTTTTGGCATAATCGGCTTTGGTGCCGTTATAGCCGCAGTATTGTTTTTCACTGCAAAAGGTCTGTTTCCTGTGCTTACAGGTGTGCTCAAAGCCTTTTTGGGCATAGTGGCTGTGGGAGTAATTGTCATCGTTGTGGCAGTAATCTACTTCGCTTTCCGAAAAAGTGATGCAAAGGAAGCCGAAAGCGCCAAAACAAAAGATAATTCACAGCTTGCCAAAGGCCGCCGCAGTCTTATGGAACTGCGCAATATCGGTTTGTGCATTAAAAACAGTGAGGTAAGAACGCTCAACGAAGATATATGCAAAACTGTGGATAAAATTCTTTCAACACTTAAAAAACAGCCTGAGGATATTAAAAAACTACGTCAGTTTTTCAACTATTACTTGCCTACACTGACAAATATCCTTAAAAAATTTGTTGCTATTGAAGAGAGCGGTGTGCCCGCTGAAAATATTGTACAAAGCACAATAAGCTGCCTTGGGGATATCAAAAAAGCAACAGAAAAGCAGTACACCGCTCTTTTTGATAATGATATGCTGGATATGTCGGTAGAGATGGAAGCACTGACCATTGCCTGTAAGCGTGATGGTTTGCTAACAGACAGTGATTTTAAAACCGAATTATCTTTATAGTAAATGGAAAAGAGCGATATCAGGAAACACCAGATATCGCTCTGTCTATAATACCCCTGAAAATATAAAAGGAGGTGTATTCTTATGAAAAAACTTCCAATGATTCTGTTGCTGATTGCACCATATGCCATATATTTTCTTTGCGACAGCGCAAATATGGATTTCTCAATCGGACTTTGCATATATGGTATTATCTTGGTTTTAAATATGGTATATGCATTTTTTATGCCAAAACTTGAGTTTAACGGAAAACAGATTCTGTGCTGGAATCTGCTGATAAAACTGTGCAACATTCCGCTGGTTGTTATAATACTTTTGGTAGTTCTGATGACATCGCTTATAGGCGGCGAAGCTATGCGTGATGCAGTTCCGTCTATAATTTTAATTGCCTTCGCAGGTTGCTATATGCTGCAGCTATCCTCCGCAATGTTCAGTATCAGCGGTTTTTTATGGCTGCACAAAAACGACAAGATTACCCAAAATGATGTAGTTTTGTGCACGGTGGCACAGCTGATACCAATTGCTGATGTTCTGGGAGCTGTGATGTGCTACTTTATGTTTCGCAAATACGGACAACTTTCTGAAAAGGCATCACCCATTTTTGATGACGATTAGACTTTTATTCTGATATTGAAAAGGGTGATGATATGAAATTTAAAACAGTTATTACAACACTGGTGCTTATTATAATCGTAGGTGTGTTTATGGGATTGTTTTCCAGCTGTTCAGCCAACAGATATACCGTGGACTACTGCGGACAAAAAGATTTATATAAACGCGCAAAATCCTCATACAGGGCAGGGCAGAAAGTTACTATTTATTACTCGCATATTGCTACCGATACCGACTACTGTTTTTATCTTGACGATGAAAGGCTTAATGTCAGCTATGAGGACAAAAAAGGCATTGTTATCAGATTTACTATGCCAAAACACGATGTTAAACTTAGCATGACTTCAAACAACTCTATGGTTGCGTTGTCAGATTTAAAACTTTCCGAATTCGGCATAAATAACCTTGCGGAACTTGGGGCCGATGTAATTATGTAAATTAACATAAAGCTACACCTTAAGGAACTAATGCACAAGTTATCAAAAACGAATGCAACCAGCTGATAGAATGTACAAAATTAAGCACGGATAACCAATAATTATACTGTTTAAACTTGTAGTTAAAAAACTTTTACTAAAAAAATACGGCAGTTTTTACACTGCCGTATTTTTTAATATATCTCTTTTTCAATTACACATTCATTTTTTATACGGCTTACAATATGCTGCAATGCGTCCACAACATTGGGGCGGATATCGCCGCCGATAAGCACATACATTATGTCGTCGCCAACTTTAAGCTCGCCCTCATTAAGCCAGGTTCTGATATAATAGATGCCTGGCAGAGTATACCCTTCTTTTATAACAGCATCCAGTTTTTCTCTGTCATAGCTGAAATGCATACCCACAACAGGTTTTGTGTTTTCTTCATTGTAACGCACTTTTGCTTTTGCGGTTTCACGCACAATGCCGTTGTGAACAAGATACATACCTATTTTAGCGGCAGATGGGTCTGCTTTGGCATCTTTAAGCCAGTCGTTTACAGATGGAATTGTGTTGCTCATATAAATACTCCTGTTCGATTATCAGCAAAGACGTTCTTTTTTCATTGCAAGGCGCATTCTGTCGCTTATCATTGCAATAAATTCGCTGTTTGTTGGTTTGCCGCGCATATTGTTGATGGTATAACCGAAATAATCGTTCATCACTTCAACATTGCCGCGGTCCCACGCAACTTCGATTGCGTGACGGATAGCACGTTCAACCCTGCTTGCTGTTGTCTTGTTAAGCTGTGCAACATCAGGGTAAAGCCGCTTTGTCACAAGGGAAATAACCTCTGGGTCTTTTATAACCATAATAATGGCCTGACGCAAAAAGTGATATCCTTTTATGTGCGCAGGTACACCCATAGTGTGTAAAATTTCGCTTACCTTATACTCAAGGTCAGTATCAAGCAGCTGGTCAGTAAAATCAATACCCATAAGCTCTTCTATTCTGTCAAGCAGGCAGGAATAGTCATAAGGCTTCAAAAAGTAAAATGCAAACCCTGCATTTACCATCTGATATGCAATCTTTTCACTGTCATAGGCACCTGCTGCAAAGAATAATTCTGGTGAATTGCCATTCTTTTCACAGGCCTTTTTTACCCCTATGGCATCAATAGATGATAGAAATACATCCAGAACAACAACCTGCGGCTTTACCTGCTCAATTGCGTGCAGAACCTCTTTGCCGTCTTTGGTGCAGAAAAATGTTTTTATGCCTTTTTCGTCAAAAAAGCGTTTGATTGCTGATGTCTGCTCAGCGCTCTGTTCACTGAATAAAATTCTCAGTTCTTTGTTTTCCATGTTAAATAATTCTCCTGAAAGCATTTATTTAACAGCCTTTTATAAACCGTTTTTATGGTAACATATCTTAAGTTTACTTGCAATATTTTCGATATTTTTCGACAAAATTCGACAAAATAAAGTAAAAAAATAAACGTAAATTTTGCTTGAAAATAAGGATAAAGTTTAATTTATAAATCAGCTTAAAATAATTTGTAAAAAACTGTTGTTAATATTATAGAACAGCTTAAAATATATATCAAGTTTATAGATGTTTTAAGAGTGAATATTTCACATTTTATCTTTAGACATATACACCAAGCTGTAGTATAATAAAATTATAGTCCACAGCATTTTAGCACAAACAATTTATGATGTTATGGAGGCAATAATTATGGCAGTTGAAATAATGATAAAAAGGCCTGAAAATTCAGATACAGAATTAACAGTGCAGGATATAGCAGCCCTTGAAAAGTTAAGCTATGGCGTTTTGGACAACAACTATTGTATTGAGTTTGGAAAGACAGGGCAATATACAGTTCTTTATAAATCCGGCTGTATTGGCCGCGGCTTTGAGGTTTGGATAGAAAACGGCAATGTGTGTATGCGTTTGCCATTGCCAAATACAGAAAGCGATATACACCTTGCATATTCAACTGCAGAAAAGATAGCAGTTACGTTTGGCACCGACAGTTTTGTTGTGGATGACCAGATTGTGCCTTTTCAGCACAAACAGCAGTATATTCAGGCAAATATAAATGCCAGTTTGTCTGCAATACAGGGTATAGGCACTCAGATAAAAAACCAGGAAAGAAAAGCAATAATACTTTTTGGTGTTACAAACCCTATCACCATAGGCCCTGCTGAAATTGAAGAAATCGGCGGAACAATGGAAGGCTTTGAAAAGTTTTTGCACCGTATGCAAAGCATGGATGTGTATTTTGCAAATCCAAGATATTACAAGCTTAACGATGGCAGAATATTCGGTCTTTATTTTGTGGGAGAAAACATTACCACTGTTGTACCAGCCAATCCACATCCGCCGTATGTAAATATAGATAACCTAAAAGGTTATTATGTGCATGTACCTGACGGAAATGACATACCTTACGAAGATTTTATCGGCACAGCTATGAATATGGGCAATTACGATACTGACCATATCATTGTTTGCCTTACCGAAAAAAATCTTGCCTATTTTGCCGAAAACTGTAGTGTATACATAGATACAGACAGAAAAATCAAAGGCACATACTGGGGCAGAATGATAGACAACGGCAACAACCACGCAGGCAAAGTTGCAAGGATGAACCTTGCCTGCGAAGATATAGCAGGGTTTAATCATCTTGCGATATTTTTACGCTGGGCAGCAGAAAATAAACTGTTAAGTAAAAAGCTTATTTCAGAATTTCCAGATATAGAGCAGATAATTGCAGATAAAGAAAAAGACCTGCGTGAAATTATAAGAGACAGTGCGCATTTTAATGGCAGGCTGCGCGGCTATCATTTTAATAAAGCATGTATGGATTTTGCAAAAAGCTTTTATGTTTTTGGCAGGGATGGCTATCCGGCTTGTGTCGATATATATGCCGAAAAGGTTTTGGGAACAGAAAAATACAACTGTGAAGAATATAAAGACGAGGCATACCTTTTTGTGCCTTATGATGAGGAATATTACAAAGGGTTAAGCAAGTATATAGATAAAGCATGGAAGAAATTCAACAGATAACGAGGTTAAAATGTATACACATAAAGTTCACTATTACGAAACTGACAAAATGGGTATCACACACCACTCCAATTACATACGCTGGATGGAAGAAGCGCGCATAGACTTTTTAAACAGCATCGGCTGGGGATACGAAAAAATCGAAGATATGGGAGTAATCTCTCCTGTTACAGCGGTGGAATGTAAATACAAAAGCACAACAACCTTTGCAGATATGGTAATTGTGGACGTATGGGTGGAAGACGTTAAAGGTGTCAAACTTAAAATCCGTTATGATATGAAAAAACAGGACGGAACAACTGTCTGCGAAGGCACATCTGAGCATTGCTTTTTAAACAGTGAAGGCAAAATAATCAGCTTAAAAAGAGAATATCCTGATATATACAGTGCACTTGTGCAGCATATAAGAAAGGCGTGAAAGTATGAATAAAAAGCTTGATAAAATGCTCAATGCAGTAATTGGCGGTTTTACAGGCAGCTTTTTAGGCGTTGCGGCTTACAGATATTATCATTTTCGCACAAATCCTCAAATTTACGCAGCAATGTCTGCGCCGTGGCATGCTTATCTTATTGTACCTGGTATCGCCTGTGGACTGGTTGTGCTTGCTGCAATTATCATTAAAATTATAGTCAGCAGAAAGAATTAATAATTGTCTCAGCAAAAAGGGCTTACCGCAGTAAAACGGTAAGCCCTTTAATGTGTAAAATATTTATCTGCCAACAAAGCGCATCACACATGCGGTTGTTCCATCTTCTTTGATAATGCCGATTTCACGGCAGTTTTCTTCATGTTTTATGCGGAACGAAAGCTTTTCTCCTTCATAACACTGCAGACGGTAACTTACATCAATTTCGCATATATTCATTGCATCAATTTCATTTGTGGAAAAGCAGCCGAGCACAGCACGGATGTAAGCCACATTGTTCATGTGTTGGCTAACATCAATATCGGTTGAACAAACGGTGTATTCTGCAAGTTCTTCGCAGTCATCAAAATTTGTGGACAGGCGGCAGAACGGTTCTTCGCAGACAACATCGCTGCAGTGCTCCAGTTCAGCAGGATAAGCTCCGTCAATTTTGGCAGGGCGGCCGCTTTCAGCTTCCACCATTACCCATTCGGTTTTTCCTTCAACAAGCATAATGCTGTTGTTTTTTATGTAATAATATCTGTTGCATCTTATTCTGCCTGGTTTTTCAGGCCATGTTGCAGTATATACATCATCCAGCATTTTGGGTGAGCTGTTTATTTTAACCTTTGTTTTGGAAGCAACCCAGAACAAGCCTTTTTGGGCAAGCCTGTCCATACCAAGCCCAATTTCATCACCGTGTTCGGTGGCAAGGTCCATAAAAAGATTAAAGATACCACATATATTAAGCTGTGAATGGTTGTCACACCAGCTTATAGGTATTTTAATCTGTTTTTCCAGTCTGTTTCTCATTGTGATGTCTCCTGTTATCTGAATTAACTAACCTATTATATATTTGCAAAAGTTAAAAAGCAATGAAACAAATGTGAAAAGTCAGTGGCTAATCATCTTCTGCAAGCAACCGCAGAAGTTCTTTGTTTTCTTCCAGTATTTCCTGCACTCTTTCCCAGTCCAAAGCTGAGTTTGAGTTTGGTTTAAATGGAGATTTATTTTTTACAGTATCAACATTTTCTGCAATTTTATCGGTGTTGTTTTTTATCATACACATACCTCCATCTGTTGATTATAAATATTATATCACTAAAATACTGTTTCAACAAATTTATTATATCATATTAATTTGCAATAAAGCTGATATGGTAATATAATAGTTTCTATAATTATATAAAAGGAAATAACAATGACAGAAAATATACAAAAAAACGAAAGTATTGCAATAACCCTTATAAAATTCTGTACACCACTTATTCTTACAGGTATTCTGCAACAGCTGTACAACTGGGTTGACGCATTTATTGTGGGCAACGTTGTTGGTGAAAAGGCACTTGCAGCCATAGGTTCGGTAAGTTCCATCAACAATTTTTACATTATGGCAATAACAGGTTTTACCACAGGTCTGGCCATACTTATTGCCCAAAAATTCGGCAGCGGGGAAACAAAAGATGTTAGCAGAATTTTATCCACATTTATAATTATTCTTGGTGTGGCATTTACAATTGTGGCAGTTGTGGCGTTTTTTGCGGCAGGTCCGCTTTTGCAGCTTATGGACACACCATCCGATATTTACGGCTGGGCAAAAGCTTATCTGCAGATTATCACCATAGGTGTACCGTTTCTTACAATTTACAATCTGTATGCTGCAACCCTGCGTGCAATAGGAGACAGCCGTGCGCCATTTTATGGTGTGCTGGTTTCTTCTGCAGCCAATGTTGTGATGGATATAATTTTTGTTGCAGTGCTTGGCTGGGGTGTAAAAGGTGCAGCATTTGCCACAATTATTGCACAGATTGCAATGACGGTTTTTCTTGTAATATACGGTGTAAAAACACACGAAATTGTGAGATTTAAACTGGATAAAACTGTTTTCCACAGAGATATTGTGGGCAAAAGTTTTTATTTTGGCACACCGCCAATGCTGCAGTCCTGTGTAAATTCCTTTGGCAATATGGTGCTGCAGGGCTTTATGAACGGTTTTGGCACAGCAACAGTTGCTGCGGTAACAACAGCATATCGCGTAGACTGCATTGCTTTGCTGCCTGTTATAAATCTTGGTTCGGGTATTTCAACTTTGGTGGCGCAAAGTTATGGCGCAGGAGACAATAAAAAAGCAAAAAAAGTATTTACAACAGGTGTGGTTATAATGCTCCCTGTTGCATTGGCACTTACATTTGTTGTTGTGCTGTTTGGCGGCAAAATGATTGCACTGTTTGGTGCAGGTCCAAAAGTTGTTGAAATCGGTACAAACTTTTTCCGCAGTATAGCAGTGTTCTATGTTATTTACGGTATTGCAATGGCCTGCCGCGGATATATCGAAGGCTTGGGCGAAGTTATGTACTCAAGCATTATAGGTATAACCGCACTTGTAACAAGAATAATCTGCTCCTATGCACTTAAAGACATATTCGGCAATATGGTTATTGCCTATGCCGAAGGCATATCCTGGGCATTGCTGATGACCCTGTTTGTAACAAGAATTGCTGTAAGAACCAAAAACGATAAAATTAAAAATATATAAAATAATGTCTGTATATTCAGAAAGGAAAATATAGTATGGCGGATAAAATTAATAACTGCAAAGGTATTATTGCCCTTGACCTTGACGGCACACTTCTTACAACAGAAAAATCATTGTCAAAGGTAAATAAAGAAACGCTTGCGCAGGCAGCGGCTGACGGATGGGCAATTGTGCCTACAACAGGCCGCTTTTATGGTGCTATACCACAGACTGTAAGGGAATTGCCTTTTGTACGTTATGCCATAACAGTAAATGGTGCAGAAGTAGCAGACCTCGAAAGCAAAAAAACTGTATACAAAGCTGAAATTCCATATAAGCAGGTAATAGAAATTATGGAGTTTCTGGATGATTATCCGCTTATATATGACATTTATCAGGGCGGCGAAGCTTTTATGACAGCTGGTATGAAAGAAAAAATTGACGTAATGACAGATGACGTTCATTACCGCAAAATGTTAAAGGAACTGCGCCAGCCGGTTGATGATTTAAAAGCCTTTATTGCACAAAGAAAACAGGATGTACAGAAAACGCAGTTTGTAACTTATGATGCAGAAATTCACAGACAGCTTATGCAGATTCTGCCGCAAAAATTCAGCGATATTGTGCTCACCGTTACAGCAAAGAACAATATAGAAATAAACAACACCAAGGCCAATAAGGGTGAGGCACTGTGGGCACTGGCGGATTATCTTGGTGTGCCAAGAGAAAACACAATTGCGTTTGGCGATGCTCTTAACGATATGGCCATGATTAAAGCATCGGGCACAGGTGTTGCAATGGCAAACGCCTGCGAAGAGATAAAGGCTGCTGCAGATTTTATAACCCTTTCCAACGATGAAGACGGCGTGGCCTATGGTGTAAATAAATTCTGTTTAAACAAGGTTTAATACATAAAGTTTTTGGTTTATCGGAGTGATTGAAATATGAAAAAAGTACTGTTTGTATGCCACGGCAATATATGCCGCAGTCCAATGGCAGAGTTTATATTTAAAGATATGGTGGCAAAAAAGGAAATGGCAGGGGATTTTTATATAGAATCCTGTGCAACCAGCACCGAAGAAATATGGAACGGTGTGGGTAATCCTGTTTATCCGCCTGCAAGGCGTGAGCTTGCAAAGCACGGTATATCCTGCGAGGGCAAGCGTGCACGCCAGATTACAAAGGGTGACTATGACAAATTTGACATTATTATTTGTATGGACGATAATAATATGCGCAACATCAAATGGATAATTCCGTCCGACCCACAGAACAAAATTCACAAACTGATGCAGTTTGCAGGCAGCAATGCATCTGTGGCAGACCCTTGGTATACAGGTGATTTTGAAACTACATACAACGATATTCTTCAGGGATGCACAGGTTTGCTGGAATATCTGATTGAAAATTGATTTATATACAACAAAAACTCCGAAGAAAAAATCTTCGGAGTTTTTTACTGCAGCGGCTAATTGTGGTTGTTTTCATATACAATCAGATTGATTTCTGTATCTTCTTTAACATCAGCGTGTACGCCAACAGTATATTCTGCACTGTCAGCAGTCAGGGCAAAAGCAGTTGATGTGTTTCGAAGAACATCCAATACAATTTCACCTTTATTGCTGCTTAAAAGATGTACAGATATATCAAAATCATTTGGGTTTTCAATTGTCAGCAACCCTGTGCTGCAGGTTATCTTTTCATCACAGTAGGTAATTACATATTTATCTGCTGTCGACGTTGCGGCACATT
>SVMV01000009.1:14510-34353 GCA_015067245.1 Oscillospiraceae bacterium
CTGGCTGTGCCAAAAGAAGAGTTTTCTGGTTTTATGCTTAAACTTTGGGCAATATATTTAAGCTCTCCATCGCTGAAATAGTCTTCTTTAAATTCAATGGTAACAAACACAAGGCATTCTCTGTTATAGGCTAAAATGCCGTCACCGTATGTAGCAACCTGGGCTTTGCCTGCGTCCCTGTTAAGCTGTGGTGAATGATAAACTTTTGTGGTTGCCTTTTCCCAGTTGCCGTTTTCGTCACTGTCTGCAACAAGGTAATGCTCGTTTAAATCAAAGTTATACATGTTAGGCAGACCAACAGCACCGTAAATTGCCATAAGGTTGTTTTCTGTGCCCATATATTCGGTGTAGGAAACAACACCCATAGCACCAACATTTTCACCTTTGTTGTTGTAAATATCAAAACAGTCGCTAAAATTGTCATCCAGTGTCAGGTATTCAGGGTATTCATCAGTTTGAATATTTCTGGCTTTAAAACTCCAACCCTCAGGCATATTTATACCAACAGATGTGCTGTAACCGCTAAATGTAAAGAAAAAGCTGTCAAAACCATTTGGAAAATTGTTGTCTGTTATTCCGTTTTCGTTGCTGCTTGGGGCTACACTTGGTATGTACACTATACCGCTGTCTGCCAGCATACCAACAGCAATTACAATAATGCCGATTATGGCAACAGCGCTGGCTATAACGGCAGGCTTTTTATAGTTAAGTACATTTTTTATTCTCTTTTTGGTATCGCTGTCGCCAAAGGAGAGATATGCCTTTGGCACAAATTTTTTACCGGCAGAAAGGGATAAAATGCAATAAGAATAATCTTTTTTATGTTCGTTGCCCAAAATCTGCAGCACCTTTTCGTCACAGCTCATTTCCATATCTTTTTCCATAAGAAAAAAGCTCAGCCATACCAAAGGGTTAAACCAGTGTATGCAGGTTATGCAAAATGCAAACATTTTTATAATGTGGTCACCGCGTTTTATATGAACTTTTTCGTGTGTTATAACATAATGCTGCTGTTGTTCATTAAGGCCTTGCGGCAGATAAATTTTTGGACGTATTATACCCAAAACAAAAGGTGTGGATATTGCATCCGAAATATACACATTATCCTTTAAATTAATAAGGCCGCTGTTTTTAAGTCTTGAATATGCTATAAAGTACATAACTGCCGAAACCGCAAAAATAGCACACAGCACAGCAAACCATATAAGAGCAGGGGTGTATATAGGTGTCACCACAGGCACAGGGGCAACAAAATCGCTGTTTATCTGGCTTACAATACCAGCTTCTGTGCTGTAAAAAGCTGTATAATCTGGGGTGATATTATAATAAATTTTATCTATCTGCGGCTGTGGTATAAGGCTGTGTCTGAAAAAGTCAAGCTTTAAAACTGAAATCAGCTTGAAATATACAACACCCCATAAAGCATAAGAATATATTTTAGGTGTATTTTTCAGCAAAAACCTTGCAGCAATAATAAACAAAATTACATAACAGGCAGTAAGGCTGAGTTCAGAAAAATAGAAATATAAGATTTCTATGATATCTTTTATACTTGCAGGCAGGCTTTTAAGCACCACAGCAGGTTCGGTAGTAAGGTGCCATAAAAATTTTTGCAAAGTAAGTTTTAAACCCATAATCACACCTCCTTATAACTGTCTATAAGGTTTTTTATTTCCTCAATTTCCTTTGCACTGAGTTTATTGCGTTTTGTAAAAGCAGTTAAAAACATTGGCAAAGAACCGCCAAAGGTTTCTTCTATAAATTCTTCACTCTGCGCTGCTTTAAATTCTTCTTTGGTTATAAGCACCTTTACAGTGCCGCTGTCATTTTTAAAAATTTCTCGCTGGCAAAGGCGTTTAAGCATTGTATAGGTGGTGGATTTTTTCCAAGCCAGTTCTTTTTCACATATTTTAACCAGTTCACCGCTGCTTACAGGGGCATTGTTCCATATAATTTCTGCAAAGGCAGTTTCCATTTCTCCAAGTTTGTATTTTTCCATATATAAAATCCTCCGCAAAGAATATTGGTCTAACGGTGTTAAACTAAATATAGTCTAACATTATTAGACCAACATGTCAATGCATATATAAAACTTTCACAATATATAAAACTTTTGCTTTTATTCAATTTACTTATCGGTGCCTTTGTGATACAATTAAAAAAATGAAAAATTATGTAAAAATCAGGGAGGCATTATGAGACATTTAATCGACCCACTTTATTTCTCTGTTCAGGAAACTGAAGACCTTTTGGATATCGCAGATGATATCTGTGACAATATGGATAAATACAGCCACAAATGCGACGGCAAAATTCTTGCAACTTTGTTCTTTGAACCAAGCACAAGAACACGCCTTTCCTTTGAATCCGCAATGATGCGTCTTGGCGGTAAGGTGCTGGGCTTCTCCAGTGCAAGCAGCTCCAGTGCAGCAAAAGGCGAAAGTGTTGCCGATACAATCCGTGTAATTGACTATTATGCTGATATTATCGCAATGCGCCACCCTAAAGACGGCACAGCTTTCCGTGCGGCACAGTACAGCACAAAGCCAATCATCAACGCAGGTGACGGCGGTCACCATCACCCTACACAGACTCTTACCGACCTTATGACAATCCGTCGCCGCCACGGCAGACTGGACAACCTTGTTATCGGTTTCTGCGGTGACCTTAAATACGGCCGTACAGTGCACTCCCTTGTAAAAGCACTTGCAAGATACAAAGGCAACCACTTTGTATTTATCTCTCCAAAAGAACTGGAAATTCCAAGATATATCATCGAAGAATATCTCAAAAATTCCGAATGCACTTTTGAAGAAGTTGCCGACCTTTCTGTAGCAATGCCAGGCCTTGATATTTTGTATATGACACGTATCCAGAGAGAACGTTTTGACGACATCGAAGAATACGAACGCCTTAAAAACAGCTATATTCTTACACCTGTACAGATGGAACTTGCCAAAACAGAAATGGCTGTTCTTCACCCACTGCCACGAGTAAACGAAATTACCCTTGCAGTTGACGATGACGAACGTGCAAAATATTTTGAACAGGCAGGCAACGGCGTGTATGTGCGTATGGCACTTATCCTTTCGCTGCTTGGTATGGGCAAGCTGGATGTAAACAAAGTGGAAGAAGACCACGATGTTGTTGTGGAACACAGCGGTGTATGCAAAAACGCAAGGTGTATCACTAACAGCGAAGACGAAACAATGCCAATTTTTGTAAAAGGCGATAACGGCCGTGTAAGATGCAAATTCTGTGACCAGTATATTGATTAATTAAGAAAAAAGACATCATAGATGTTGCTCTATGATGTCTTAATGTTTAAACAGGGATTTATATGTTATTTAATTCTATAGATTTTATGATTTTCTTTCCGGTAGTTACATTGATATATTTTGTAATACCAAATAAAGTTAAATATCTTTGGCTTTTGGCGGCAAGCTATTATTTCTATATGTGTTGGAATGCCAAGTATGCATTGCTTATTTTGTTTTCTACCATTATTACATATTTAAGTGGTATTTTGATAGAGTCGGTAAAGACAAAATCGTGGGACGAAAAAAAGAAAAATGTATACAAAAAAATTGTTGTTGCGTTAAGTTTTGTTATAAATCTTAGTATATTGTTTTTCTTTAAATACTTTAACTTTGCGTTCAGCATTCTTGCCAGAGCATTTGCGCAGGTAAATATTCAGCTTTCGGTGCCAGTGTTTGATGTTATTTTACCTGTAGGTATATCATTTTATACATTCCAGGCATTAAGTTATACTATGGATGTATACAGAGACGACATTTATGCCGAAAAAAACTTTTTCAGATATGCATTATTTGTATCTTTCTTTCCGCAATTGGTGGCAGGACCTATTGAGCGTTCCAAAAATCTGTTAAAGCAGCTTGCAGTTCCACAAAAGTTTAAAATTGAAACAGCAAGAGAAGGCGTTTTGCTTATGATATGGGGCTTTTTCCTGAAAATGGTTCTTGCTGACAGAGTGGCCATATTTGTTGATACTGTATACGGTAATATTGCAGAATTTACAGGATATTATCTTGTTGTGGCAACAGTTTTGTTTGCAGTGCAGATATACTGTGATTTTGCAGGGTACTCCACAATTGCAATGGGGGCAGCAAAGATACTGGGCATAAACCTTATGGAGAACTTTGATGCTCCGTATCTTTCCACTTCGGTTGCGGCATTCTGGCGCAGGTGGCATATTTCACTTACATCGTGGTTTAAAGATTATCTGTACATTCCTCTTGGCGGCAGCAGAAAAGGCGCATTAAGAAAATATATCAATAAAATGATTGTTTTTCTTGTAAGCGGTTTGTGGCATGGGGCAAGTATATCATTTGTAGTGTGGGGCGGGCTTAATGGCCTGTATCAGATAATAGAAGAAATAACCGCACCGATAAGAGACAAATTTGTAAAGGTTATGCATTTTAACAGAGAAAGTATAGGACATAAACTATTCCAGACATTGCTAACCTTTGTGCTGGTGGATTTTTCCTGGATATTTTTTCGTGCAAATGGATTCAGTCATGGAGTGGAAATAGTAAAATCTATATTGAATGCTGAAAATTTGTGGATATTGTTCGACGGCTCTTTATATACATGCGGATTGGATGCACACAATTTTTATCTTATGATAATATGCATTTTTATTTTAATATTTGCAGACATTTGTAAAAGGAAAAATGTCAATATAGTTAAATTGATTGCAACGCAGGATTGGTGGTTTAGAAGCTTGGTGATTGCAATTTCAATCAGCTTTATATTGCTGTTCGGCAAATGGGGCCCAAGTTTTGATCAGGCTAATTTTATATATTTTCAGTTCTAGGGAGGGTGACAGATGAAAAAAACTATAACTTCATTGTTAAGCTGTATCGTAACCCTTTCACTTTTGGTTGGAATGATATATGGCCTGGGGCATGTTTTAAGGCCTACCAATACTGATTCTGCAATCACAGCAATAAGAACATTTCACGATATGCCTGAAAATTCTTTGGATGTGATAGGTTATGGGTCGAGCCACATGTGGATGGGATTTGATGCCAAAGCTATGTATGATAATTATGGTATTAAAGCATACAATTATGGCTGTAACTGGCAGCACATAAATACTACCGAGCTTTTTATAAAAGATTCCCTGCGCACACAGTCTCCAAAGATTATACTTGTGGAGCTGTTTATGGTTAACCATGTTTTAAATAATGTTGAGCTGGAGGGCGAAGTTTATTACACAAGAGCTATAAGCGATTTTGAAGGAAAAAGAGAATACCTTAAACAGTGTTTTGGAGACGATAAAGAAAAATATCTTGCGTATTATATGCCCCTGTGTGCGTTTCATGAAAACTGGACCAATTTAAAGCCTAAAAGCTTTAAAAAAATATCATCGGATACCGACTATTATGCGACAATGGGTGCGGTGCTGCATGAAAATATTGTACCTATGAAAATAGCGGACCATACTACATTTGAACAGATAGAACTGGAAGAGGATTCTCTGAAAGTTCTGGACAGCATAGTTGATATATGCAAAGAGAGAAATATAGAAATAATATTTTATGTACAGCCATATGGATTTGGATATAATTACAGCGATGCTATGACAAAATATGCACAGGAAAACGATTGCGTATTTATAGATATGTTTAAAATCGCAGATGAAATTGGCTTGGATGAGAACACAGATTATTGCGATAATGAGCATTTAAATATGTATGGTGCATATAAAGTGGCAGATTATCTTGGAAGATATATTACAGAAAATTTTGATATTTGATATTAAAAAGCAAAAATGCAGACTGGTTATCGCAATGTCATTAAGTTAAGCAAATCTTGTGGTAAGAAATTTAATATAATAAAGTAAAATGTCATTCTGAGCAAATGGAAGAATCTCCTTGTTTTATCAAACCGAGAGATTCTTCGGCATAAATGCCTCAGAATGACATGTTTTTTCTTAACTTAATGACATTATGGGTTATAGTCTGCATTTTTTGTATATAAGATTATTTTTACATTACTGTAAATACATATCCCAGATATGCCGCATAGCAGCCAAGTATTGCCCATCCCTGCCATCTGCGGAATTTCTTTGCAATTAAAGTTGGTATAATTGCAATAGCCATAAACAGCAAAGCAACAGGAATATCAACAAAAACACAGCTGCGGGAAATTTCAAGAACTCCACCGGAGATAAGAGAACAGGTTGGTAAAATCATTGCCATATCTATAATATTTGCACCGATAATATTGCCGACAGAAAGAGAAGCATCTTTTTTGATAACAGATGTAACTGCAGTTACAAGTTCAGGCAGTGATGTGCCTATTGCCACAACAGTAAGGCCGATAACATCTTCAGGAACGCCAAGCACAGCAGCAAGTATCTGTCCGTTGTCTACAAGAAGATTGGCACCAATAATAATGCCAGCGGCGCCAAGTACAAACTGTAAAAGCCTGTAGGTGAGAATTTTGCTGTTACATTCAGGTCGGATTTCTTCAGAGCCAGAGGCAGCTGCTTCTTTTGCAGACTGAACATTGTTCCATATATAATAAGCCAGCATCAAAAGCAGAATAACACTGTCTGTTACAGATATATGTCCATCAAGCCCACACATAAATAAAGTTGCAGATACAACTATCATGATCAAGGCTTTTGGCGCAAAGGTGCGGCGGTTTATTATCATTGGTACGGCTATAATGCCAAGGCTCATGCCGATGCCTATATTGGCAATAACCGAACCTATGGCGTTGCCGGTTGCAATGCCGATACTGCCGTCAAGGGTTGCCAAGGCAGATACAAAAAGTTCTGGCAAGGTGGTTGCAACGCTGATAATTGTTGCACCAACGATTAATTTTGGTATGCCAGTCACTTCGCTCATCCAGGCAGCAGCATCAACAAAGGCATCACCGCCCTTTATAATAACAATAAGACCTATGGTAAACAGGATAACAGGTAAAATCAGCTCGTTCATAAAATAAGCATCCTTTGCAATATTTTTATGTTGTATGATAATTTGTGTGCCAAAATTTTGGGGAGAATTTGCGCATTTATTTTAATTTAAATAAAAACATATCAATAACACCAAGCACTTCACGGGTCAGTGCAGGTATAAATGTAAACAAATCTGTTCTGGTGCTCAATGCATGTGCGTTTTTAAATCCGCAGTGAATAGCATATTTTTTTGCCCTGAATATATGAAAATCGTTTGTTACAAAAACAACACTGTCAAAGTCTATGTGTTTATTTTCCAGTATATGTTTTGTGAATTTATAGTTTTCCAAAGTTGACTGGGATTTATCTTCAAGAATTATTATATCCTTGGGTATGCCGTTGGCAATCAGATACTCAGCCATTGCAGCAGCTTCGGTTGTGTCTTTCTGTCTGGTTAAACCACCTGCAACAACAATATGGATATCGCTGTTTTTACTGTAATAATCAACTGCGGCATCAAGACGGTTTTGCAGCACTTTGCTTACTTTGCCGTTGGTTACCCCTGCGCCAAGCACAATCATAATATCTTCGCCGTAATCAACATTTGTATAACTGTAGGAAAGTATAAGCCCCATAAATAACAGATAAACGGCTATACCCAAAAGTACAAGTCTTCTTAAACATAAAAGTATACCGCTGCTGGTAAGCTGCCATATTTCTGCATGGAATCTTGCCCATATAAAGCAACAAATACTTAGACCAAAAACAATATACAGACCAACTGTAACATTGCCTCTTGCGGCAAGGACAACACCGTTAATAAACAGCAGTGCGGATAAAATGTAAAAAATAAGTGAAATTTTTATCAACCCCTGAATAAGTGCTGAAAAACAGTTGATTATTTCAGCATATATGATAATATAAAACTATAAAAACTGTACTATCTTGATTAATACAGACAGCACATGCATTTATATAATAATATATAACAGAAAAACAGTCAATTATATTTGTTTTAAATAAAGGTAGATATGATAAAAGTACAAAATTTGCGAAAGGTTTATAAGGTGGGCAGCGAGAAGGTGGTGGCCTTGGACAATATAAACCTGGAGATAGAAAAAGGTGAATTCTGCTGTATTGTGGGCACATCCGGCAGCGGCAAATCAACTTTGTTAAATCAACTGGCAGGGCTTGAAAAGCCAACAAAAGGCTTTGTTGTAATCAACGGAGAAAACATCTCTAAAATGGACGAGAAAAAGCTGGCGGTGTTCCGTCAAAATAATATTGGTTTTATATTTCAGTCCTATAATCTTATGCCTACACTTACAGCAGTGGAAAACGTTGCATTTCCTTTGATGTTTAAAGGTGTGCCGAGAAAAGAACGTGAAAAAAAGGCAAAACAGATGCTTAAAGAAATGCAGATGAAGGACCGAATGAACCACAAGCCAACCGAATTAAGTGGTGGTCAGCAGCAGCGCGTGGGCATAGCAAGGGCTTTTGTTGGCAGGCCAAGTGTTATCTTTGCTGACGAACCAACAGGCAATCTGGACTCCAAAACCACCGAACAGGTTATGGATATGCTTATAGATATCTCACAAAAAAACAATATAACCTTTGTTATGGTAACACACGATAATGAGCTTGCCAAAAAGGCAAAGCGTATTGTAACGCTGGTGGACGGCAATATAGTTCACGATACAAAATTTGATACTGAAAGGGAAAAACAATGAAAGACAGTAAAAAATTTGCAAAAATAATGGCAATACTGCTTGCAGCAGCATTGCTTATGACATTTATCGTTCCTGCATTTGCAATGCTTGCAGGTGCAGCAGAAGTAAAAGAAGGCGACGCATTTATTATCAACTTTGCAACAGCAGATGGAGAAATGCTGAAACAAGGTGAAGCCAAAAATGTAACATTCACTGTTTCTGATCAGCGTATATCTTTTGGTGAAGAAGAAACAGACAGCAGCATAGGCATAAAAATCACATCTGTTCCAGGTTCTTTTAGCCATGGTTCAATAGGAGTTAATATTGTCGGCAAGGACAGTAACGGTATTGTTTATACAGTTTCATTTGCAGACTTTACATATAATGGTGGGGATACAGTTTTTTCCTTTGAAGCAAACTACACATCGGGTGAAAATAATCAGCCTGTTGCAGTGCCGCTTATAACATTTTCTCATAACATAACACAGATAGTGCAGCCAACCCCGGCACCAACAGAAACTCCAGCCCCAACTCCTACACCTACACCAGAACCAACCCCAACACCAGCACCAATTCCACAGGATGTGGAAGTTGACGTTTCAAAAGATGTTTTTATTCAAAGCTACAAGGTGTCAGACAAGGCTACAGGCAAAGAGCTTACAGCAGTTAACCCTGGTCAGACAGTAAAACTGCGTTTCAATGTTATTGATAACCGTGTTACATACCTTAAAAATGCACCGCTTATGAGAGCAAGAATGTCTCAGGGTTCGTTTAAAAACAACAATCACGGCGATGTAAGATATGAGCTTATGAACGTGGGCACAGTAAACGGACGAAAAATCCTTGCATATCAGGTTACGTTTGACAATGTAACATATCAGGGCGGCTCTCAGGAAGCAGCATTTGATATAAGTTATACAAACTACAACACAGGGGCGCCTGTAACAGTGCCGTATACAGAGCTTAAACAGAGCATCACACAGGCAGTTGATGATATTCCAGAACCAAAGGTTATACTCAATAGTGCAAACTATGGTGGCGCAGCATATATCGACAAAGCGTTTACACTGGCAACATCGGCAACAAACACATCAGAATATCTTGATTTGGAAAATGTTTCTGTGCGTGTGGAACTTCCTGCAGGAATTGCAGTCGCAGACGGCAATAGCCAGGCTCTTATCGGTTCGGTTGCAAAAGGTGGAGTGATAAACCACAACTTTAACCTTATCATTACAGGTGTGGAAAACAACGTTACAAGCCTGCCGATAAATATTGTTTATGAGTTTGAAGCATATGTAAAAGGTCAGAGAAAAACATATACAACACAGCAGTCTGTAGCAATCAATATCGAACAGGAAACCAAGTTTGAAATTTCCAAGCTGGAACACATGGAAGCTATAACAGCAGGGGAAGAGGACGTTATAACAGTTTATCTTCTCAACAAAGGCAAAACATCTGCAAACAATGTGACAATAGAAATTCAAAGCCCACAGCTTAACGGCCCACAGACAGTTTTTGCAGGCAATATTGTTCCTGGCTCAGAAAGCATTCAGGATATTTATTTTACAGTTGCCGAAACAGGCGTGTTTACAGGTAAAGTGGTTGTTACATTTGAGAATACAAAAGGTAAGCAGTCCACATTGGAAAAGGATTTTTCTATAGAAGTTATGGAACCTTATGTATACGAATGGGACGAACCAATGATTGAAGAGCCTGTTATAATGGAACAGCCAAATAAAGTTCCATGGATTGCAGTGGTTGCCGCAGTTGCAGTTGCGGCAGCTGCAGCGGCAATTATTATCAGAAAAAAACGCAAAGCAAAGAAAAACACTGAGGACGAAGATGAGGATATCTGATTTAATAAAACTATCGACAGATAATCTTAAAAGGCGCAAAGGCAGAACAATTCTTACAGTTTTAGGTGTTATAATCGGCACATGTTCCATTGTTATGATGATGTCCATAGGTCAGGCTATTGACAAAAGCACAGAAGATATGATGCAGGGAATGGGTGATCTGACAAAGATAACCGTGCACAACTGGCGCAGCGAAGAAGAGCAGGACCCACTTACCGAAAGTGTAATAGAAAAAATTGGTGCTATGGAGCATGTTGTGGTGGCAACACCTATATTCCAGTCCAACTACATCGGTTCTGTAACTATATTTGGCGGCAAAAACGATAAATATCAGATTAACTGCTGGATGGGTTCAGGCGGTGATATTATCGGTATGAACAAAGAAGCCATAAAAGAATATGGTTACGAAATTGTTGACGGCAGATATACCGAAGAGAAAGATAAGCCATTTACAGTTATAGCAGGGGAATATGTGGATTATCAGTTCTACAACCCAAAACGCAAATGGCCACATAACCGTGTTGACCCAACACCCGACGAAAACGGTGTTGTACCGCAGCCTTTTGTAGATGTGTACAAGGATAAAATCACACTTACTTTGATGCCTCAGGAAGAAGGGGCAAAAGAGATTAAACAGGAGATAAAGGTTGTCGGCAAGGTAAAAGAAGACTTTAACAAAGGCTACGAAACATACGGCGGCTTTATAATGGACATAGAAGACCTTATTGCCCTGGAAGAAGAATATATCAAAACCAACAAGATAAGAGTTACCGATAAAAGCAAAGAACGCAGCTACAATCAGGCGGTTATAAAGGTTGATGATGTTGCAAATGTAGAAAATGTTATTGCTTCCATAGAAGAAATGGGCTACGACTATTCTTCGCCTACAGGCTATATAGACGAACTAAAAAAATCCACACAGACAATCCAGCTTATACTGGCAGGTCTGGGCAGCATTTCTCTTTTGGTTGCAGCGATCAGTATTGCCAATACTATGACGATGGCTATTTACGAACGCCGCCGTGAAATTGGCATTATGAAGGTACTGGGCTGCGAAATAAAAAATATCCGTGCAATGTTTCTTTTTGAGTCTGCTGGCATAGGTTTTATCGGTGGTATAGTGGGGGTTGCAATAAGCTATCTGCTTTCATTTGGCCTTAACTATATTGCAAACAGCATGATGGGAGCAAGCTACAATATGTATGGCGAAGTAACAAAAACATATATTTCCATTATTCCGTTATGGCTTGCGCTTGTAGGTGTTGGTTTTTCCAGTCTGGTGGGTATGCTTTCGGGTTATATCCCTGCAAACAAGGCGGTAAAAATCAGTGCACTTACAGCAATAAAGAATGATTAATCTGTTAATATCCCAACAAATTGCTGTTGGGATATTTTTATTAATAATTTTGTCATTTAATGTAATTAATTTTTCTTTATTTTTGTGGTAATATATCTTAGGCAATATTATTGCGAGGTTAATATATGAAGAAAAAAATTATACTTATTACAACATCTGTTGTGCTTGCAGTTTCGGCAGCTATAATTATATTTTGTGCCGTAACTGGTGTGGGCAAACAGTTTATCATAAAAAATCAGCAGATAAAGGCAGGCGTTGCAGATGTGGCAAACATCTTTTCGGTACACGACAGCGAAGACGTGTTTGTTCACAAACTCAATGAGATGACTGCATATTTAAAAGAGTCACAGGGGCTTAACACTGTTATAATTCCGTTTAATGAAAACAAGCAGGCAATTGTTTCTGTGGGTACGTTTTCAAACGAGTATATTCAGGCAAAATATATTAAAGACGGTGATATACTCAATCGGTTAAAAAAATGGTTTAAAGGCAACGATATGCAGATAATACTTGCACTGGAATGTTCAACTTTATCAGAAGAGGAAGTTGCAAATGCGGTTGAAGAGATAAACAGAAAGTATTGTCCTGCAGGTATAATTCTGGAAAATTATACAGGTTCGGATGAATTGCTGAAAGCTGTGTCCGACAGTATAAAAGATAAATTCAAAAACTATTATTTTGGTATGCGCTGTGAATATCAGCGTGCACAGACTCTTGTGCAGAATGATATTTTAAACCTTTTTGTTATAACCGACGAAATAAGTGACTACAGCGGAAGCTATATAAACTGGAAAGCAGGCGATTTTGCACAGGCAAAGGTTCTGCTTAACCACGAAAGTACAAGTTTTTTAACAGATTTGTTTATACTGTCCAACTTTTATAAGCCTGACGGATACATTTTGACCGAATATACATCGCCAAATATAGATTTAAATCTTTATCACAATATACTGGATACAACACAGCCACTGGCAGAATTTTCACTTGCTGTGGATAATAAATTTGTAGTTACCAACCCTGCAAAAGATGTGGCAACTTATGCTGAAGGCATTTTTGTAACAGGCAGTGCGGACACATCCTTGCCTTTATACATCAACGGCATCCAGGCAGAACTTGCGGCAGATGGAACATTTGGCCTTTTTGTTGAACTGAATGAAGGAGAAAATAAAATCGAAGTCATTCAGGGTGAAAATATAATCACACGCCTTGTGACAAGAAAAGTGTGGGAATATACGGGAGGTACAACAAGCAAAAAACAGTTTGATGATACAAAAAAGGCCTATAAAGGCCAGATTGTGCAAACGGTAAACCCGCTTACAAGTATACTTTCCAATCCTGATGATGACAGCAGAATTATAGACGGTCTGCAGCAGGGTGTGCAGATGGTGGTTGAGGACAGTGTAAAAACCGAGCGCAACGGAAAATACACATGGGCATATCAGCTTTCCAACGGCGGTTATGTCCTTGCACAAAATGTAGAGTGGATTGATGACAAAGACTATGAGCAGACGGTTATAAACGCTTACTATGCAGAAGAATATCCGCAGGAGGATTATAGTATACTGTCATTTGCTGTGCGCGGCAAACCTGCAATAGTTTCGGCATTTGATTATGAAGGTATAACCCTTACATTTTTAAATACAGAAATGGGCGATTGGTTTGACAGTGACTTTACACAAGAAGATGATATTCTCGTGCTGAACAGTGATACAGGCACATCTGTAAAATTTACGGCATATCAGGACGGCGATAATCTGATAGTAAATATTCCAAACATAACAGAAGAAGGCTTCTGGGGATATAATATCCAATACAAACACCAGGAAAACTGGCAGTACACAAAAGAAAACAGCTTTATTGAGATTTACCTGAAAAATCCGCCGCATAAATCAGATGGAGCAAAGCCGCTTACCGATATTACGGTTATGCTGGATGCAGGCCATGGCGGCAACGACCCTGGGGCTCTTGGTGTAGGCGGTGTTGCAGGGCCAAACGAAAAAGATATAAATCTTGCAGTTACACTTGCAACAAAGGAATGTCTGGAAAAACTTGGTGCAACAGTTTATCTTACACGCTCAGATGATACATTTTTGACCTTGGAAGAAAGAAGAAACATCACCAATCAAATAAAACCAGATTTGTTTATCTCCCAGCATCATAACAGTATGGAATATACGGTTGATGCTTCAAAGTTTGCAGGGTTTGAATCTTACTATTTTACCCCTCAAAGCAAAGCAGTTGCAGAAGCAATGGCGGGCAGAATAACCGATGCAACAGGCAGAAAAAATCGTGGTTTCGGTTATGGCTATTATTATGTTCTGCGCAATGATATTGCACCTTGTGTGCTTAATGAGTATGGTTTTGTCGTAAATCCTTATGAGTATGCAAGTCTGTACAATGATATTGATTTGTATAAAGCGGCATTTGGCACAGCAATGGCAGTGCTGGATATAATTCCTGAATAATATTTGTGATATCCCTTGTATAAATAATGCAGGGGATATTTTTGTAATAAGAATATTGGTTTTTTCGTAAAATATAACAGATTTACGAAAGGCGGAGATATAATGTTCAGCACAGTTATAGGCTATATACTGGCAAATATCCTTTTTATTGCACTTCACCTTGAAAGCAGGATACTGCCTGACCCGCTTACACCTAAGCAGGAAAAAGAAGAATTCGAAAAGTATTTTAACGGTGATTCAAAAGCAAGAGATAAACTTATAAAGCACAATTTAAGGCTGGTTGCCCATGTGGTTAAAAAATATTACGGCAATTCAATAGAAAATGACGACCTTATGTCTATAGGTACAATAGGCCTTATAAAAGCTGTTCAAAGCTACAGTGCCGATAAAAACACAAGATTCAGCACCTATGCAGTAAAATGCATCGAAAACGAAGTGCTTATGGCAATGCGAAAGACAAAAAACACAGAAAACACAGTTTATCTTGAAGAAAGCCTGGATGCCGAAAATAAAAACAGCAAGCTTACTCTTAAAGACAGCCTGCAGGACGAATTTGAGCTTGTGGAATACTGCGAGCTGCAGCAGGAAAAAAACGATGTGCTTAAAATTGTTATGCAAAAACTTGATGCGAGACAAAGGCAGATAATTGTTTTGCGGTATGGCCTTTTGGGCAATGATGCACACACACAGCAGCAGGTTTGTGAAATATTGGGCATAAGCCGAAGCTATATATCAAGACTGGAGAAAAAAGCAATAGAAATATTGCGCAAAGAATTGACAGAAAAAGATTAAATAACAGTAATAAAACCTCTGTATAAGGATAAAACTTATGCAGAGGTGATTTTTTTGAAAGAGAGACGGTTGGTATTGCTGGTATGTGCGTTTGTTGCTTTTGCTTTTGTCATAGAACTTAATATGGTAAATATAGCAGTAAACGAAAAGTATTATCAGAATGCATATAAGCAGCAGTACAAAGAACTTTATATAGATGACAGCAGGGGAGTTATAACTGATATAAATTTTAATAGGATAACAAACACTACCGCACAGCTTAAAACCTTGGTAACAGTTTATGATGATGACCTGCAGCAGGTATTTAATGCGCTTACAGAAGAAGAAAAGCAGAATTTTTATGATAATATGGAATACCGCAAAAATTTTATTGTGTCTCTTAAAGAAAATGTAAAAGACAGAAAAATATATGTGTCGACAAACAGATATACCAATTTTAATATTGCACAGCACCTTATCGGTTACACCGACAGTGAAGGCAACGGTGTATCAGGGCTGGAAAAAGTTTTTGACGAACAGCTTCAAGACGCATATAAAGCTGGTTATCTCCGGATAAAGCTTAACGGATATGGTGAAATACAATCTGTTGAAGAAGGGGAAAGAATGAAAACGGAGGGGAAAATACCATCTATGCTGGTGTTGACAACAGACAACACTGTGCAAAGAATATGCGAAGGAATAGCCAAAGAATATATACCAAATGGCTCGATAGTAATAATGGAAACAAAAACGGGTAAGATAAAGGCAATGGTATCAACACCTTTTTATTCTGCAAACAATATAGCACAGGCTTTAAAAGGGGAGAATTCTCCTCTGCTTAACAAGGCATTGCAGAGTTATGAGCCAGGAAGTGTTATAAAACCGTTATGGGCAGCGGTTATGCTTGAAAATGGCTATAGTCCGCAAAAGCTTTATGAGTGTACAGGAAAAATAACTGTAAATGACCACGAATACCACTGCGCAAACAATAAGGCACATGGAATGGTGGATATGCAGCAGGCGCTTACAGTTTCATGCAACTGTTATTTTATCAATGCAAAGTTTAACAGTAAGTCAGAAAAATTTTATAATACAGCAAAGGAAATGAATTTTGGAGAGAATATTCAGCTTACTGAAAATTATTTAACCAAGGCGGGATATTTTCCGGATGAGGAAGAACTTGAAAACCTGGGTCAGCTTGCAAGTGTAAGCTTTGGTCAGGGTAAAATGCTGCTTACACCAATACATGTTGCTGCTTATATGAATATATTTGCAAATAATGGGGTATATGTTCAGCCTCAGATTGCACAGGGCGTATATAACAGTGAAACAAAAGAGATGATTGCAAATCTGTATAACTATAGCAACAAGCAGATTGTGTCACCAAATACAGCGCAAACAATAAAACAGATGCTTAAAAATGTGGTGGAAGAAGGGGCTATGGGCCGTGCAAAACCATATTACCTTTCAGCAGGCGGTAAAACTGGAACAGCCCAGACGGGCAGATATAATCAGAATGGCAGCGAAATATTAAATGCCTGGTTCTGCGGTTTTTACCCTTACGAAAATCCGCAGTACACAATATGTATAACAATGCACAATGGCGGCGAAAGCACACAGACAGCTGCACCGATATTTAAAAAGATATGTGACAGTCTTTATTATCTTATCTGAATTGCATAAAACAGGGAAAAGTAAACGCGAAAAATCCCTCTAAAACGTTTTATCCATTTTAGAGGGATTTACATTATTTCAATCATATTCAATTTTCTGTTATCTTTACTATAGATGCATCTTTCGGTCAACTTTCAGAATATAACTTCTTAATTCTCTTTTTAAACATTTCTCTTCATTCTATATCTGGAAGTTATTCTCGCTGCCATAAAACCTTTCAAGTTTAAATTGCTTTCTTTACAACAATTTTGTTATTCTCTTAGGGAATAATCTTTATTAAAATTATTTCTTTTTTGATCATAACTGCTTTACTTTTGGTTTTGCAGTAATATTATTCAATATACAGTTTTTGCTGTATTTGCCAAAGTTGCCATTTTCCACAAGTACCTACATCCTTGTTTAAACTGTATTAAGTTTCTTTTAATACATTATTCTTTAAATATCAATTTCTCGTCTTGATACTTTTAAACTTGGATTTCTGCAAGTATACTAAAGATTTTATCTTTCAACTTTCTCTAATATTTTTATTTTTCTTATTTAATTTTATTTGTTTATCTCTTTTTAAGAACCTACAGCTTTTGGTCTGCTTTTCTTATACTATCCTATGCTTTCGGTGATATCCAATCTACCTGCAAAGCCTGTGTCCTCAGCCTTATTTACCATATGTTCTTCATTAAAAGAGTGTTCTTCGGTTTTCATTGGGTTCACCTTCTTTCTTTTTCTTGTCTACAATATATCACGCCAAAAGGCATAATGCAAGTAAATGTTTAAAGCAAAAATTTGGTTATTTTAAGCATTGACTTATGTACATTGTTATAGTAAAATGATATTTGTGAGAGAGTAAAAAACGAATAGTTAATAGGCTATAAAAGGGAATACCAATAACAGTATTTTACAGAGATAAGTCGGTTGGTGCAAGACTTAATTTACTCTATTGAATGCCACCCTTTTGCCCCCTTGCGAAATAAGCAGGGCGTGTTGCAGCGTTAATGCAGTTAAAGTGATGTGTGCTTGTATTTTCAGCACGCATAATTTGGGTGGTACCACGGTAGAATTATCGTCCCTTGGATTTTTCCAAGGGTTTTTTTATTGCCTTTAAACCTTCAGTTTTTACTTTTGTAATTAAGTTATTAAAAATATTTTATAAATCATTATGAGGTGACTTAAAATGGAATGGACATCATTGAATGACCTTAGAGAGAAATATCTTTCTTTCTATCAGAAAAAAGGCCATAACCGTCTGGGCTCTTTCCCGCTTATCCCACAGGATGATAACAGCCTGCTGCTTATCAACTCTGGTATGGCTCCTTTGAAAAAATATTTTACAGGCGAAAAAACAATGCCTGGCAACCGTGCAACAACATGTCAGAAATGTATCAGAACACCTGACATCGAACGTGTAGGTATCACAGCACGTCACGGCACATTCTTCGAAATGCTTGGCAACTTCTCTTTTGGTGATTACTTCAAAGAAGAAGCAACAACATGGGCATGGGAATTTTTGACAGAAGAACTTCAGATTCCAAAAGAACTTCTTTACATCACAGTTTACGAAGATGACGACGAAGCTTGGGATATTTGGGTGAACCGTCGCGGTATTGATCCAAGCCATATGAAACGTATGGGCAAAGAAGACAACTTCTGGGAAATCGGCTCTGGTCCTTGCGGCCCTTGTTCCGAACTTTACTTTGACCGTGGCGAAAAATACGGCTGCGGCAGCCCTGACTGCGGTGTAGGCTGTGAATGTGACAGATTTATCGAAATCTGGAACCTTGTATTTACACAGTTTGTTTCCGATGGCAAAGGTAACTACGAAAGAATGCCAAAAGGCAATATCGACACAGGTATGGGTCTTGAAAGACTTGCTTGCGTAATGCAGGGTGTTGACAATATGTTCGAAGTTGACTCCATTGCAAACGTTATCAAAGAAGTTGAAAAAATCAGCGGCGTAAAATATAAAGAAGATGCAAAAACAGACATCTCCGTTCGAGTTATCACAGACCACATCAGAAGTACAGTGTTTATGATTTCTGACGGTGTTATCCCATCCAACGAAGGCCGCGGCTATGTTCTCCGCCGTCTGCTTCGTCGTGCTGCACGTCACGGCAGAATGATTGGTATCAAAGGCCTGTTCCTCAATGAACTCTGCGATACAGTTATCAACGAAAGCAAAGCAGCATACCCAGAACTTGAAGAAAACAGAGAATACATCAAAAAGATTATCCTCACAGAAGAAGAACGCTTCAACAAAACAATCGACCAGGGTATGAATATTCTTTCCGGCCTTATTGACAACATCGAAAAGACAGCAACATCTGCTAAAGAAAAAATTCTCTCCGGTATCGAAGCATTTAAGCTCAACGATACATTTGGTTTCCCATTTGACCTTACAAAAGAAATCCTTGCAGAACGCGGTATCGGCATCGACGAAGAAGGCTTCCGCAAACACCTTAAAGAACAGGCAGACCGCGCACGTGAAGCTCGCAAAAAGAACAACAACGTTAGCTGGGCAGATGATCTTTTCAAAGCTCTCGATGCAGGCGAAACAGAATTTGTTGGCTACACAGATATGAAAGCTGATGCAAAAGTTCTTGCTCTTGCATACGACGGCGAATTCTGTGATGTTGTTTCTGTTGATGAAGATGCAAAAGAAGATGTTCTTGTTGTTCTCGACAGAACACCATTCTACGCAGAAAGCGGCGGACAGGTTGCAGATACAGGTATTATCACAACAGATACAGCAACACTCAAGGTTCTTGACTGCCGCAAAACAGGCAAAGGCTTCTATGTACACACATGTACACTTGAAAGCGGCTTTGTAAAAGTTGGCGACAATGCAGTTGCAGCTGTTGACGAAGAAACAAGAAAAGCAACAATGCGCAATCATACATCTGCACACCTTCTCCAGGCAGCACTTCGTATGGTTCTCGGCAACCATGTTCACCAGTCCGGTTCTTATGTAGACAGCGAAAGAATGCGTTTTGACTTTACACACTTCAATGCTGTTACAAAAGAAGAGCTGGAACAGGTAGAAGCACTTGTAAACAAAGCAGTTCTTGATGCACTTTGCGTAACAG
>SVMV01000010.1 GCA_015067245.1 Oscillospiraceae bacterium
AATGCCGTCAAATTATATACTTCGCCCTTTTCCATCGATTTGAGTTCTTTTTTCTCCGGCATTGGGTCGCCCGAATACACTTGGCAGCCGAAAACTTCTTGGGAAATATCGTAGATTTTCATTACTTATTCTCCGTCAAATTCTTATTTATCGTTCAGTTCACTTTATCATATTTTCCTGTTCACATCAATGCTTGGTGAAACTGACGGAGTTGGAACCTGTCAGTCCAAAGGGTAAAAGGGTCTTGTATTTCTCTTAATTGCCAAACAGATGCATATATGATAAAATAAATTAAATATGCAATACATTTAATGTATCGCGTCTGAAATGGAGATTTTTTGTATGCGTATATATTCGATAGATCTGTTCAAGCTGATATTCACCATTCTGGTGGTGTTTGCCCACATGGATATAAATTATCCAGGGGCAGATGTAGCGGTGGATTTTTTCTTTGTGATGTCGGGCTTTTTTATGGCAAAAAAGTTTTACAGCCGCAAAGATGACGAAAGCTACAGCCAGTTTGACTATACAGCTGACCGTCTTAAAAAGCTTTACCCACAGTATATTTTTTCTTTGCTGGTAATGTTCTGCTATATACTGGGCCGTGATGTTGTGCGCATTGCAGCAGGCTCGCACCTTGCAGGCGGCATAGGCGACCTTGCTGCCCGTGTGTACGAAATTATTCCAAGTGTGTTCATGGTGCAGAACATCGGCTTTTTTGGCAGCGGTATAAACGGCCCTGCATGGTATTTAAGTGTTATGGTTGTGGCAGGCTGCTTTATCTATGCCTTTCTGCGCCATAATCACAGGATGTACAGCGAAACGGTGTTCCCAATAGTGTTTATTCTGCTGGAAACATATCTTTATGGCGGCAAGGACCCATTTGGCATTGTGGGCCCATTCTACATTGCAATGCTCCGTGGCGTTGCGGCAATGCTGCAGGGTGTGCTTATATACAAATTTTTCTGCAGCAGCTGGGGAACAAAACTGCGCAGCGGCAAAGTATTGTTCAATATTGTGGGGATATTCAGTATAATTGCACTGTTTGCCTGCGGCAGATTTAACAACAGCCAGCTTATTATGTTTGTGTTTGCAGTTGTTTATATGAACACCAGCGAAAGCTGGATAAACAAAGCTGTAAAGGGCAGGATTTTTGGCCGCGTGGGAGATTTGGCCTATGCAGTCTACCTTAACCACGCACTTGTGATTATGGTTTTGGAAGATTTATATGCAAAGCTTGGCATTGCGGTGGAACATATCAAATTTGGCTGGATTGCAGTGGCAGCTTCGGTGGTTTATTCAATTTTTACAGTGTGGCTGCTGGACAGGCTTAAACCATTCTGCAAAAACAAAATTCTGCCTGTGTTAAAGGCAAAAAAGATAGTGTAAAAAACAGAGGCAGACATCGTTGGTTTGATGTCTGCCTTTTTACTACAAACAATAAAGGCACCGATTGAATTCGGTGCCTTTGGTTTTGTTATCAGTCTTCTTTTTCCTGTTCAGCGTCTTCTTTGATTTCGTTTATTTCTTCACTGATTTCTTCTTTGATCTCGGCGATTTCTTCCTTGATTTCTGCTTTAAGTTCGGCAGTTTCTTCCTTTATTTCTTCAATGGCTTTATTTGCTGTTTCTTTTATTTCAGCAGCAACCTCTTCAGGTTTTTTCTTTTTAAAAACAAAGAACAGTGCAACTGCTGCCAAAGCGATAACTGCAACAAGGATAATAACTGTGCTGTTTGTGCCGCCAGCTTTGCTTACGCCTTCTCTTGCTGTGTTGTTGATAAGGTTTTCAAGGGTAATGCTCTGCATAATAAGGAATTTAAGGAATGGTTTGCCGTAAACTTCTTCAACAACAGAGTAGTCCTGGCCGCCAAAGTATTCTTCTATATCCTTATCTGTAATTTTAATGCCTTCTGCGTTTGCGATTGCCTGATTGATGCAGATTTCCTTTGCAGCGGCTTCTATTGTTTCTGCATAGGTTGTTTTAAAATCTTCGGCAGAAGCAAAGCCGTACATCTGCAGCATTGTTTCAAGGTTCATGCCATAGTTGATAGCTTCCAGTTCCATAGAAGCCAGCATATAGTCCCCCTGCATATCAATTGCAGTCTGAGGCACGGAAGTTACTGTGGAGTTGCCAAAAACTTCGTTGTAGATATAGTTGCCAACCATGGAGTAGGAGAGCTCGTCAATAGCGTACTGGTTGAGCTCTTTAACATTGCTAAGGCCCATGCCGCCAAGGTTTTCTTTAACCATTTCGTCGGTGATATCTTCAACAGCAACAGCCTTTTTATAGGAATTGATGTAGATGTTGAACACTGCGTCCTTGCCTGCAAGGTCTGCGTGGTAGTTTTCTGGGAATGTAACGTAGATATCAAAGTTTTCGCCAACAGAATGGCCTGCAACCTGCTCTTCAAAGCCTTGAATAAATGCGCCGCTGCCCAGCTGTAAATCATAGCCATAAGCTGTGCCGCCTTCAAAAGGAACGCTGTCAACAGAACCTGCATAGTCAATGTTTACTGTGTCACCCATTGCAACAACACCTTCGGTGGCGTCAATCTGTGGCAGCTGTGCCACCATAAATGCGTTAAGGGTTTCTTGGGCAGGCATGTGGTTTTCGGTTGGGATAACCATGTTTTTATAGTCCACAAGCTCTATTGCGCTGTAGTCAAAACCTGTGATGTAGCCGTTTTCGTCTACATACTGGCTTAAATCAACGCTGAGCTGTGGTGCCTGATAAGCACCCTGTGTGCCTGCGCTTTCGGCAGAAGTTGAAAAGCCGGCGCCGCCCAAAGCAATCACTGCAGTCAAAGCAACTGCTGCAAATCTTTTAAGTTTCATCTTTGTTCTCCTGTATTTAAATTTAATTAATATTTTAAGATACGCAATACATTATATACTTATCTGTCTCAAAAAAGCAACCGCTTTCACACAATTAACATAGTAAATATCTGTTACACATAATATGCAGGCAAAAAAGTCACCCTGCAATGTACTGCAGAGTGACAGTGTTTTTATATTGGGTTATTCTTTGGCATTAAAAGACAGTGCGCCTTTTTCTTCTCTTGGGCGGATATCTGCACATTTAACAGCGCCTTTGATGGTTTTTTCCATTGCGTGTTCGCTGTATGCATCAATCTGCAGCTTGTTCTTAACACTGTGTGTCAGGTTGCCTGCGCCGTTGATACAGCCGCCCTGACAGGCCATGCCTTCGATAAAGTTGCCGTTAAGCAGATTTTTGCTAAGACGTACAAGGGCTGCCTTGCATTCGTCAATGCCGCTGCACACAACAGGATTAAAGGCTTTTTCGTCGCCGTCCATCTCTCTGATAGCCTGTTTAACAGCTTCAACCAGACCGCCGCTGCGTGCAAAGATGCGGCCGTATTCGCTTGCGTCATAAAGCATTGCAGAATCAAGTGTTTTAAGGTCTATGTCCTTTGCATCAAACAGTGCCTGCAGTTCTTCAAAGGTGAGAACACAGTCAACAGCACCGCCAACGTGTTCCTGCTTGTATTCCATCTTCTTTGCAGTACATGGACCGATAAAAACAACCCTTGCCAATGGGTCAATCTCTTTTATGTATTTTGCAATTTCAACCATTGGGCTGTTGTTGTGGCTTACATATTTGGTAAGTTCAGGATAATATTTTTTAATATAGTCTACAAAAGCAGGGCAGCAGCTGGAAGTAAGCAGGCCTTTTTCCAGAAATTCTTCTGTTTCGCTGAGTGCAACCATATCTGCGCCAAGGGCTGCTTCCACAACGCTGTAAAAGCCCAGCTTTTTAATGCCTGCCACAACCTGGCCAAGTTTTGCCCAGTTAAACTGGCTTGCAATTGCAGGGGCAACAACTGCGTAAACACGGCTGCCTGTGCGTTTGGATTCTTTAAGCAGGCCAATAGCGTTAAGGATGTAGGATTTCTGTGTAATGGAGCCAAATGGACACATGTTTACACAGGCACCGCAGCTTATACACTTGTCGTTGTCAACCTTGGCTGCCTTGTGCTCGTCCATAGAAATTGCATTAACCTTGCAGGCACTTTCGCAAGGGCGCTTAAAGTTCTGGATTGCGCTGTATGGACAAACCTTTGCGCAAAGGCCGCATTCCACACATTTGCTTTTGTCAATCTGCGCCTTTTTGTTTTCGTCAAAGGTCAGTGCACCGCGCTTGCAGATATCTTCGCAGTGGTGGGCAATACAGCCGCGGCAGGCGTTGGTAACCTCATAGCCGCCCTGTGGGCATTCGTCGCAGGCGATGGAGATAACCTCGATAACATTTGGGTTTGTCTTGTCGCCGCCCATTGCAATTTTGATACGTTCGCTTACTATTGCTCTTTCCTTGTAAACACAGCAGCGGAATGTTGGTTCGCCGCGTGGAACAATCATCTTTGGAATATCTGTTATATTTTCAAGCAGTGTGCCTTCAAAGGCTTCTTTTGCAACAGCCTTGAGCACACGGTATTTAAGATACTGCACCTGAGTGTCAAATTTTCTCATAATACACCTTCCTTATTTGTTCTCTAATTAATAGTATAAAACCAAAAGCTTAAAAAATCAACTTGCACAGGATGATAATGTGTATAAAAAAGTTTTTTTATAGGGTTGTATAAAATAACACAAAAATATCGGCTTTATATGGTGATAAAGCCGATAAATATTTTATACATTTACAAGGCAGACGCTGTGCACGGCAATGCCCTCGCCGCTGCCTGTAAAGCCAAGGCCTTCTTCGGTTGTGGCTTTAACGGAAACACGGTCAATATCCAGCTGCAGTGTGCGTGCAATGTTCTCTCTCATTGTTACAATGTGGGGAGCCAGCTTTGGTTTCTGGCAAAGGATTGTTGCGTCCACGTTTTCAATTTTAGCACCCTTTTCGTCCAGCAGCTTTTTAACACATGCCATTAAATAAAGGCTGTCTGCGCCTTTATAGGCAGGGTCGCTGTCAGGAAAATGCTTGCCTATATCGCCCAGCGCCATACTGCCAAGCAGAGCATCGCTTATTGCGTGTGCCAGCACGTCTGCATCGCTGTGGCCAAGCAGTCCTTTTTCGTATGGGATATCCACGCCGCCCAAAATCAGCTTGCGGCCTTCCACAAGCTTATGTACATCATAGCCGTGACCTATTCTCATCTTTTTCTCCTTGTTTATATCGTCTGGTGTTGTAATTTTAAAGTTTTCGTATTCGCCCTGGCATACAGTTACCGCTATGCCTGCCTTTTCAAAAAGCTGAGCATCGTCAGTAATTGTAAAGTCGGTGTTGTCTGCCAGCAGCTGTTTGTATGTATCGCAGCAGAACACCTGTGGGGTCTGGGTGATAAACAGTTTTGAACGCTGCAGAGATTGCTCTACAACGTTGTTTTCGCACATTTTTATGGTGTCCTTAACCGCAACACAGGGGATTGCCGCTTTTGAAATATATGCTGCTGCAACGGTTTCGCATATAATGCGGTCGCTTACAAATGGTCGTGCGCCGTCGTGCACTGCCACAAGGCAGCCGTTTTCGGTATGTGCAAGGCCGTTTGCCACACTTTCGGCACGTTCGGCACCGCCCATAACCACAGCCTTAACCTTGGGGTATTTTTCGGCAATTTCCTTTATATCGTCAATATTTTCGCCTGCAACCACAACAATGCTGTCGGTCAGGGCGTTGTCTGCAAAAGCCTGTATGGATTTTTCCACAACAGGTGTGCCGTCAATTTTAAACAGCATTTTGTCAAAGCCCATTCTTCTGCCTTTGCCCGCCGCAACAATAACGGCACAAACCTTTTTGTCCTTATACATAGATAATCTCCGTAAACATAGAATATATTTGTATTTCCTTAAGTTAAGTATACAGTTTTTTACACGGGAATAAAAGGCTTATTTATAAATTTTCTCTGTCAGAAATCTTTTGTGATATTTTAACTTTGCGTATTCATTTATCTGCTTCATATACACAAAGTCATAGGCACCGCCCACAGCGCCTACAAGGGGAATACCCTGCAGAAATTTCATATACAGAAGTTCGGTTGAAAGGCAGGCAGAACAGTCGGCTATGTATTTATCAAGGCTTTCGTCATTGCGGAAATAGCCGTAATCTATAAAGTGGTCAATTTCTTGGTCAATACGTTGCTGCTGCTTGCCAAAAGTCAAAGCACCTTGTATTACTAAAAGTATAAACTTGCGCTCTTTTTCCTTGTTGTAATCGATATCATAGCTTGTGGCAATCTGATACATATTTTTCAGCACAAGGCTTACAAACAGCACAATGTCGGGAATGCCTATGCCCAGCATGCCAAGACCTACGCCTGCCGCAGCGGATACGGCAAGGTTTAAGTTTGCGGCTTTGCCTGCGTCGGTTTTTACACGCTTCAGTGCTTTGCGGCTTGGCTTTGCTCTGGCGGCAAGGGTGTGGTTGATAAAGGCAGTCTCCTGTGCCTTTTCTTTGTTGTAGGTTTTTTCTATTATGCCTGTGCCCTTTGTGAACACCATGTGGAAAGCTTTGTTAAAGGCGTTGTCCATGGTTTTCTGCAAACCTGGGGGCACCTTTTCGGCCAGCAGGCTGTTAAGTTTGGACTGCTGCTTCTGGATTTTTTTGGCCAGCAGGGCAGCTTCCTGCTTTTCCAGTTTGTCCCATTCCTTCTGCAATGGTGTGCGGAATTTTATTGCGGGTATTTTCATCAGCCTGCCTCCTTTGCGGTATTATATGCCAGTTTATATTATTGTATACAAAATAACTGGAAAATGTAAAGATTGTGTGATAGTATAAAGATATATTGACAGTGCGTAATTTTAACAAAAGGAGATATGCCAAAAATGAAAATGTTTCAGAACATAACACAGGTGCATCAGTATGCAGACTGTGCCGAATTTGTAAAAGAGTTCAATATCGGCGAAAAGGATTTTATCCTTGCCACAAAAACAATCTACAACAAATATTTTGCCGACAAAATAAACGGCGCAAAGGTTTTCTTTAAAAGCGACTACGGCAAGGGCGAACCTACCGACGCAATGGTAAACGCAATGCTGGAAGACTTCCGCAAAACCGACTGTGAAAGGGTTATCGCCATCGGCGGCGGTGCTGTTATCGATATGGCAAAAATTCTTGTGCTGGACGGCGGCGGTGACGCAGCAGACTATTACCAGCGCAAAATCGAGCTTAAAAAGGTTCTGCCGATTATCGCAGTGCCAACAACCTGCGGCGCAGGCAGCGAAGTGAGCAGTGTTTCCATTGCAGAATTTGTGGATATGGGCACAAAGGTTGGTCTTGCAGACCCGACAATCTTCCCAGACTATGCAATTATCATCCCAGACCTGCTTACAGAACTTCCATACGATTTCTTTGCAACAAGTGCCATTGATGCACTTATCCACGCAATAGAAAGCTATGTTTCTCCAAAGGCAAACCTTTACACACGCATGTTTGCAATGAAAGCTATGGAGATGATTCTCAAAGGCTTCCGTGAAATTGTGGAAAAAGGCCCTGAACATCGCTTTAATCTGCTGGAAGAATTTCTTGTTGCATCTGACCTTGCAGGTATCAGCTTTGCAAACGCAGGCACAGGTGCAGTGCACGCAATGAGCTATCCTTTAAGCGGCGCTTATCATGTAACCCACGGCGAAGCAAACTATCAGTTTTTAACCGAAGTGTTCAAACACTATCAGGCGGCAAACCCAACAGGCTTTATCACAGGGCTCAATGCATTTCTTGGCGGCATTATGGACTGCAACCCAGACGATGTTTATCCTGAAATTGAAAAACTGCTGGGTAAAATCATTGCAAAAAAACCGCTGCACGAATACGGCATGAAGGAAGAAGAAATAGAACTGTTTGCTTTGAGCGTAGAAAAAAGCCAGCAGAGACTGCTTAACCAGAGCTATGTTAAATTTGATGTGGCAGAGATGATGGAAATTTACAGAGCACTGTTCTGATAAAAAAATTAACCGACGGTAAAAACCGTCGGTTTTTTGTATGCAGATTTTTTTTTGGGGGGGATCCAAGGGGTTTACAGCAGACAAATGGCAGTGTTTTTGCTTTATGCTGCAGCTTCCGCCACTTTGGCAGCGTTGTCCATACTGAAAATCATATTCTGGGCAAACACGCCGTATCCGCGGTCCACCTGGTTTACAAATACATGGGTTACTGCGCCAACCAGCCTGCCGTTCTGTATTATGGGGCTGCCGCTCATACCCTGCACAATACCACCGGTAAGGGACAAAAGCTCGCTGTCGGTTATCCGAATAACAAGGTTTTTGTTCTGGTTGCTGGTGGTAAGGGCAATTTTTTCGATAACAATGCTGTACTTTTTTGCTTTTGTGCCGTTTATGGTGGTAAGGATATATGCATCTCCTGTTGTTATCTCCTGAGGATAGGCTATCTCCATTATATTGTCAGCAGGGGGAATAAACATTCGGCCGTACACACCGTTTGCGCTGTTGGCAAGCACCTTGCCCATGGGAATATCGGTTAAAAATGTGCCTTTAAGCTCGCCTGTTTCTCCGTTTTTGCTTTTGGTAAGGCCCATTATGCTTACAGGCACAATCTCACCGCTTAAAAGCCGTATATCCTGCTGGGTGTCGGTGTCCTTTATGCCGTGGCCCAGCCCTGCAAACATACCTTTCTGCACATCGTAAAATGTCATTGTGCCCACCCCTGCCGAAGAATCGCGCACCCACATGCCTGTGCGGTAAACACCGCTTTCGGCATCCATAACAGGTATAAGGGTTGTATGCTGCTGCACACCGTTACGCAAAAAGGTTACATCAATGGGTCTGTCGGTGTTTTTAAGGATAAAATTTTCCACATCGTCATTGCTTTTGGGCAGGGAGCCGTTGAAGTTTAATATGACATCCCCCATTTTAAGCCCTGCCAGCTTTGCAGGGCACTGGTAGCCTGTGGTGGTGGATATGTCGCTGAAGCCCACAATCATAACACCGTCACTGAACATCTTTATACCAAAGGGTGTCCCTGCTACCGAGACGGTGCGTCTTGCGGTGGAGCTTATATTGACTGTTTTTAAAGGCAGTACGCCAAACAGCCGTGCAGTGTATTGCAGCGGCTTTTCGGCGCTGGTCACGCTGCGGCTGCCCAAGGCAGCTTTTGGCGAAAAGCTTATCATCGGCAGGCTTTCTATATGGGCTTTTTCGCCCTTTGCAATATACAGGGTGTCGGGGATAAGGGAGTGTATATAAATGCCAAACAGAACGGTCAGTCCTGTCAGTACAACAGAAATTCTTACAGATTTTTTTAGCATAACTTACCTCCTGCGGATAACACTATTATGTGCAGACAAACAGTTATTATTTAGCAAAGGGGTAAAAATGCTTAAAGCAAAAGGTATTGTAAAGATATACAGCACTGCAGCAGGGGAAAACAAAGTGCTGGACGGGCTGGACTTTGAGGGAAAAAAAGGTCAGCTTTGTATGATAACAGGCAAAAGCGGCTGCGGCAAAAGCACCTTTTTAAATGTATTGAGCTGTCTTGACGGTTTTGACGGCGGCTATCTGGAAATTTGCGGCAGGGATATAAGCAGCCTTAACCACCGTGGTATATGCGCCCTGCGCCGCAGCAGCATTGCATTTATCTTTCAGGGGTATAACCTTATATCGTCACTTACAGCCCAGCAGAACGTGGAGCTGGGGCTTAAATACAAAGGGGTAAAAAGGGCAGAAAGACAGCGGCTGGCAAAAGGGGTGCTCAGCCAGGTTGGCCTTGGCCACAGAACAGATTATCTGCCTGGCCAGCTGTCGGGGGGGCAGCAGCAAAGGGTGGCTATTGCAAGGGCAATAGTGCTCAGTCCCAAGGTGCTGTTCTGCGACGAGCCCACAGGCAATCTGGACAAAGAGAGCGCACAGCTTGTGATGAATAAAATTATAGAGCTGAAAAACAAAGGCACCCTTGTGATTATGATAACCCACGACAGCACTCTGCTGCCGCTGGCTGACAGGGTGCTGCAGCTGGAGAAGGGAAAACTGGAAGAAATTGATAAATAAAGGTAACACGGGGAGATGGAATGTAGGGGTATCCTCTCCTCATATAAAATATGTATTGTTGCCCTGTTTGCACAAATTTTGCGGCACGATGCAGACAGACTTGTCTGCGAAAGCGCCACACAGCAGCGACCTTGCGGTATATATTCCACGTTTAGGGGTGCGGGGGAATCGCAACTCCAGCGTTCTTTGGTACTTTTTTAAAGAAAGTACATTGGATTTTGCCAGATATTTATAAAAATGAATGCAAAAACAAAGGGAGGGTGTTAACCCTCCCAAAATATTTTATTCTGCCCAGTTCATGCTTCTGCCAACGGCCTTCTGCCAGCCGCGGAACAGCTTTTCGCGCTTTTCGGCGGCCATATCGGGCTCAAAGTTGCCGTCGTACTGGCGGCTTGCAATAAGCTGCTGTTTGTCCTGCCAAAAGCCTGTTGCCAGCCCTGCAAGGTATGCGGCACCCAAAGCGGTTGTCTCTTTAACCTTTGGCCTGCGCACAGTCTTGTTCATGATATCAGCCTGAAACTGCATAAGAAATGCATCACGGCTTGCGCCGCCGTCAACGTTAAGGCACTGCAGCACAATACCGCTGTCCTTTTCCATTGCTTTGACAAGTTCCAGAGACTGATAAGCAATGCTTTCCTGTGCGGCACGGATAATATGTTCGCGCTTTGTACCGCGGGTTATGCCCACAATGCAGCCCCTTGCGTACATATCCCAGTGGGGGGCACCAAGGCCTGTAAAGGCAGGCACAAGATAAACGCCGCCTGTGTCTTCCACCTTTGCGGCATAGTATTCGGCGTCCTTGCTTTCGGTAATAAAGCGCATTTCGTCACGCAGCCACTGTATAACAGCACCGCCGATAAACACACTGCCTTCAAGGGCATACTGCACCTTGCCGTCAATGCCTATAGCAATTGTGGTTACAAGGCCAGATGAGGAATAGCAGGGTTTTTCGCCTGTATTCATCAAAAGAAAACAGCCTGTGCCATAGGTGTTTTTTGCCTGACCTTCTTCAAAACAGCCCTGGCCAAACAGTGCGGCCTGTTGGTCGCCTGCAATGCCTGCAACAGGAATATCAAAGCCCTGAATGTTTACATGGCCGTAGATATAGCTGCTTGGCATAACCTGCGGCAGCATGGATTTTGGAATATCCATTGCGCTCAGCAGGCGGTCGTCCCATTTAAGACTGTTTATATTGTAAAGCATTGTTCTGCTTGCATTTGTATAATCGGTTATATGCACCTTGCCGTTTGTCAGCTTCCACACAAGCCATGTGTCCACAGTGCCAAACAGCAAATCGCCCTTGTCGGCTTTTTCTCTGGCGCCCTCCACATTGTCCAGTATCCACTTTATTTTGGTGCCGCTGAAATATGCGTCAATAACAAGGCCTGTGTTGTCTTTTATATAGTCTGCCCAGCCCTCTGCTTTAAGTTTGTCGCATATATCGGCTGTGCGGCGGCACTGCCATACAATTGCGTTGTACACAGGCTTGCCCGTGGTTTTGTCCCATACAATTGTGGTTTCGCGCTGGTTAGTAATGCCTATTGCGGCAATATCGCCTGCAGAGATGCCGCTTTTTGCAATAACCTCCATCATAACGGAATACTGGCTGGAATAAATTTCCATGGCATCGTGTTCAACCCAGCCGTCCTTTGGATAAATCTGGGTGAATTCCCGCTGGCTCATGGCCACAATGTTCTGGTCTTTGTCAAAAAGTATAGCGCGGGAACTGGTTGTGCCCTGGTCAAGAGCAAGGATGAATTTGGACATAAAACACCTCGTTACAGATAAGGAATTTTTGTTGGTACTATAAAAAGTGAGCACTCGGATTTTTGATTTGCTCAACAGCAGCAAGTCTGTTTTTGCTTTGGCAAAATGAAAAAAGGTGTCTGAGGATGAGCAAAATCGAAGATTTTGGTGTATCCGAGTTCTTTTTTCAAAGACCTTGCGGCTGTGAAAAGAGAAGGGGCGACGGAGCCGAAGCGCTGCCAGTGGCAGATTAAGCGAGGCGGAGGAAGAGAAAGCCACAAGCAACAAGGTGGCGCTCCAAGCCGCCGAAGTTGCTACGATTGCTTTCTTGGCCCGCAGGGGCTGCCTGCCACAGCGGCAGTTTTGGGCACTTTTGCTGCCAAAAGTGCCGTCATCTTATTTCATAAAATAAGAAATTGCAAAGAATACTGCAAACTGCACAAGGCAAAGGCAAAAGATAATTATCTGAAATTTAGGCTTTTTGTATTTGTGGCGGAACTGATACATACCTATGTAACCGCCAAAAGGCCCCACAACACACCAGGTAAGCAGCTTGCGTTCCGGTATGCGCATTTTGCCTTTTTTTGCCTTGTATTTGTCAACGCCAAACATAATAAATGTTATTACGTTTACAACAATAAACGCCCAAAGAATAATATATTTAATGCTGAAATTCATTTTGTCTGTGCCTTTCGTAGAATTGTTTTTAAGGTCTGTTTAAACAGATTTGTTTTAATCGTCTCGCGGGTCGATAAAGCCCTCGCCAAACACTTCGTCGGTGTTGGTAATCATGGTAAAAGCTTTTTCGTCTGCAAGGTGTGCGGCCTTGCGTGCCTTTGGCAGCTCGTGCTTGCTCATTGCGCTGATAACCAGCTGTTTTGGCTGGCCGCTGTATGCACCGCGCACATCGGCAATGGTCACACCGCGTTCGGTGGTTGCAAAGATGCTGTTGGCAACTTCGTCGCCCTTTTCGGTAATAATCATCATCATCTTGCCCTTGTTGCCACCGTACATAATCTGATCAAGCACCTTTGCTGAAACAAACATTGCCACACAGCCGTAAAGGGCTGCATCTACATTGCCAAGGAATACTATACTTGCACCAAGGATGATGTAGTCGATGGTAGAGGTGATTGTGCCAACAGAAAAGTGAGGCTTGAGCTTGCGTATGGACAGGGTGATAAAGTCGCTGCCTCCTGTGGAAGAGCCGCGCATATACACAACACCAAGGCCTGAGCCTATGGCAAGGCCTGCACAGATTGCGGCAAGGATAGGGTCCCCTGTATATTTAGGGAAAGGCTGTGTGAGAATATCTATGCAGAACGTGAGTATCGCAAGGGTTTTTACGCTTTTAAGCAAAAACATATGCCCTAAAATTTTAAAAGAAACAAGGATAAGCGGGATGTTTAAAATAAAGGTGATTGTACCGTTTGGCAAACCTGTAAGATAGGTGATGATAAGTGCAATACCGCTTACACCGCCAGATGCAAAATCCTGGGGCATAATAAAGCAGTTTATGCCAACGGCATACAAAATACATCCCACAAGGTCAAAGCCGATATCGCCTAAAAAAGTTTTAAAGGAATATTTTGGTTTCAAAGTGAGAACTCCGTTTCTGATAAATTTGTTGCTTCAATTTTAACATCTGCACAGAATTTTGTATAGTGGATAAATGTTAAAATTCACAATATTATCTTTATTTATTGCTTAAAGTATGATAAGATAACAAGAGTGATACAAATTGTTTTTACAAAATATACACCCAAAATAAAAACGGTTAATCTGAAAGGAGACAACCTATGAGATACTGCAAAAAATGTACAATGCCTGATACACGTCCTGGTATTGTTTTTGACGAAAACGGTGTTTGCACAGCCTGCAACCACTACGAAGCACGTAAAAATATAGACTGGGACGCACGCTGGAAAGAATTTGAAGCTCTGTGCGACAAATACCGCGGCTGCAACGGCCCTGGCCAGTACGACTGTGCAATTGCAGCAAGCGGCGGCAAGGACAGTCATTTTCAGGTTTATATTATGAAGGAAGTTATGAAGATGAACCCTATTCTCTTCAGCGTAGAAGACAACTTCCCTATGACCGAAGCAGGCAAACACAACCTTAAAAATATAAGCGAAGCATTTGGCTGTCCAATCATCAGCTGCAAGCCTGATATCAGAACACAGAAAATTCTGATGAAAAACATGTTTGAAAAATACGGCAAGCCAACCTGGTATCTTGACAGACATATCTATACATTCCCGCTGCACATGGCACTTAAATTCAACACAATGCTGCTGGTTTACGGCGAAAACGTAAGCTTTGAATACGGCGGCTGTGACGACGAAGAAACCTACTCTGCACGCGGCCAGATTGAAAACGGCGTTGCAAGCGGTATGGATGAAGAAGAACTGCTGTCCTGGGGTATCGACCCTGCTGCACTGGCACTTACAAAGGCACCAAGCAAGGAAGACCTTGCACGTCTTGACCCAATGTATCTTTCCTATTTCCTGCCTTGGAACAGCTATAAAAACTATCAGCTGGCAAAAAGCCGCGGCTTCCACGACTTAACACACGAATGGGACCGCCAGCACCACGCCGAAAACTTTGACCAGATTGACAGCCGTGCATATCTTGTGCACTCCTGGCTTAAATATCCAAAATTCGGCCACGCAGCAGCAACCGACTACACAGCAAGATATATCCGTTACGGCATGCTGACAAGGGATGAAGCAAAACAGATTATCAAAGAGCGCGACCATAACCTTGACCCGCTTTCCGTGCGTGATTTCTGCCAGTTTGTAGGTTACACCGAAACAGAGTTCTGGCAGATTATAGATAAATTTTACAACCGCGATATCTTTGAAAAAGACCACTGCGGCCGCTGGGTGCTTAAAAACCCAATCTGGGAAGAAAAAGAATAATACAACTTTGTCATTCTGAAGGGATTTTGCCCTGAAGAATCTCTTGGTTTGCTTTAAAAGCTGTCAGTCGGCAGCCAGTGCAGATGCAGAGATTCTTTGCATTTGCTCAGAATGACATTTTTGAATATAAACAGAAGTAAAAGGGGTGTTTTTATGAACAACCAGAACCGAAAAAAGAATATTCTTATATCCGTTGCGGCAATAACAGTTTCTGTTGTGCTGCTGTTTGCCCTTGGCATAGGCAAATTTGTCGACACAGGTGCCAGCACAGCTTCAAAACCAGACAAAAGCTTTGCGGTTATCAACATTATCGGCACCATTCAGACAGGCAACGAGGGCACAGCCCGCATAGGCTATGACCACAATGCAACACTGCGTTATATAGACGAACTTATAGAAGACGAGAGCAACACAGGCATATTTCTTGATGTGGACAGTGGCGGCGGCACAGTTTATGAAAGTGACGAAATGTACCTTAAGCTGATGGAATACAAGAAAAAAACAGGCCGTCCAATCCATGCCTATTTTAACTCCACAGCCTGCAGCGGTGCTTATTACATCGCCTGTGCGGCAGACTATATCAGCCAGAACCGCAACGGCTGGACAGGCAGTATTGGCGTTATAATCTCCACCACCAATGTAAGCGGCCTTTATGAAAAGCTGGGTATAGAAGAAATTTTAATCACCAGCGGCGGCAACAAGGGCATGGGCTCAAGCGGCAGCACAATGACCGAAGAACACATTTCCATTTATCAGGCACTTGTGGACGAAAGCTACAATCAGTTTGTGGACATTGTTTCACAGGGCAGAAACCTGACAGAAGAAAAAACAAGGGAGCTTGCCGACGGCAGAATTTATTCTGCATGGCAGGCACTGGACAACGGCCTTATCGACAAGGTTGAGTCATACGAAGAAGCTGTGGAATATATGGAAGAAATTACTGAAAGCGAAAAATACTACCGTCAGCTTTACACACTTACCCCTTGGGAAGAACTGATGGCAGATATAGAAGATATCGCACCAAAAAGCGATATGGAAGTTGCGGCAGAACTTGCGGCAAACAGATACAGCGGCGTGCCGATGTATATTATGACAAAATAAATTTGCAAAGCTGTCGTCCTGGGCACAGCGGATGTGTCTTGCTTGTGCATAAATCAGCTGATGGATAAATTTGTGCCGACAGAGAGATTGTTTGCTGGCGTTCAGAATGACAGACAGGTGATATAATATGGAATTTATTGTAAAAAACTTTGAACAGCTTACAACCGAAGAAATCTACGAACTGTTAAAGCTGCGCTGTGCGGTTTTTGTGGTGGAACAGAACTGTGCCTATCAGGATGTTGACGGCAAGGATAAAGAAGCAATTCACGTTTTTGCAAAGGCAGAAGACGGAAGTATAAAAGCCTGCCTGCGCTTTTTTGAAAAGGATGCCGACAGGGTGCACATGGGCCGTGTTATAACAGCGGAACGCGGAACAGGCCTTGGCGCAAAACTGATGAAAGCAGGCATTGAGGCTGTTAAAGAAAAAACCGATAAAAAACACATTTATCTGGAAGCACAAAGCTATGCAGTGGGCTTTTACGAAAAAGCAGGCTTTACCGTTATCGGCGAAGAATTTGACGAAGACGGAATTCCCCATAAACCAATGATGTGCACATTGTAAGCAAAGGATTTATATTTACAACAGCCAGGCTGCCGAATGGCATAGCCTGCTTTCATCTATGGGGTGACAGCAGATTTTTTCACGCTTTGTCGTGAAAAATGCGTCATGCAGGGTTCCCCTGAGAGGGGAATGTCACGAAGTGACAAGGGGTGTGTCGTCTGCGGCGAGCAACTAAGCCCCCCTATGAGTTCAGAAAGGAGAATTGTTATGCAACAGAATAAAGACAGAATAATTCTCCACTGTGACTGCAACGGGTTTTATGCTTCCGTTTCACTGTTGCCTTATCCTGAACTTAAGGATAAACCAGTTGTGGTGGGTGGCAGCAGCGAAAACCGCCACGGCATTGTGCTGGCAAAAAACGAGGCGGCAAAAAAATATGGCATAAAAACCGCCCAGACAATACAGTCGGCACTCAAAGCCTGCCCGCAGCTTATAATTCTGCCGCCGCAACGTGAAAGGTACGAATATTTCAGCAAAATTATCAACCAGATTTACAACAGCTACACCGACCTTGTGGAACCTTTTGGCATTGACGAAAGCTGGCTGGATGTCACCAACAGCTGCTGGCTTTTTGCAAAAGACGGCAAAGAGCTTGCAGATATGATACGAGAGCGCGTTTACTGTGAAACAGGCCTTACCATATCAGTTGGAGTAAGCTTCAACAAGGTTTTTGCAAAGCTGGGCAGCGACTATAAAAAGCCGAATGCCACCACAGTTATTTCAAGGGAAAACTACAGGGATATTGTTTTTCCTTTAAAGGTAGAAGACCTGCTTTTTGTGGGCAAAAACACCAAGGAAGCACTTAACGCCATGGGCATACGCACCATCGGCCAGCTGGCAGCTGCAGACAAAGCCCTGCTGGAAGATAAATTTGGCAAGCACGGCAGAGATTTGCACATATATGCTAACGGGCTGGAAGACAGCCCCGTGCAGCCCTTTGATGCAAAAAGAGAGATAAAATCGGTGGGCAGCGGCAACACATTTTACCGCGATATACGCGGTCTGGAGGATATAAAGCCTGCCCTTATGGTGCTGAGTGAACAGGTTGGTCTGCGTCTGCGCAGGCACGGCCTTTATGCAAATGGGGTGCAGATAACCATAAAAAATCCTGCATTTGTCTCCTTTACAAGGCAAAAGCAGATACCCTCCACCAATGTCAGCGAAAATATATACAATGCAGCGCTGGAACTGCTTGTTAAAAACTGGAATGTAAAAATGCCTATACGCGCCCTTACCGTAACTGCCCTTGACCCGACGGCAGACAAAAAGGCACAGCAGATAAACCTGTTTGAAAGTGCGGAAAGCCAGGACGATACCAAAAAAGAAAATCTTCAGAAGGCTTTGGACAAGCTTAAAGAAAAGTACGGCAAGGACACCGTGCAGAACGCATCGGTAATGAAAACCGACCTGTTTAAACATTAAAATTAAAAAACAAACCAATAATCCGCCATATTGGCGGATTTTGCTTGTAAAACAGTTAAAATTAATGCACTTTTTTGTCATAAATTACTATATACTTTATTGTAAATTATGGTAAAATAAAAAAGATGGGGTTAAAAATATGACAGCTATTCAGAACGAAATTAAAAATCTGCTTTTATCTCTGGGTGTAAGCGATGTGGGCTTCTGCCACACAGAAGACGGCCCAGGCGGCCTGCACAACGCAGTAAGCATTGTGGTGCACCTGTCCGATGCTATTATCGACGAGATAGAGGACAAACCTACCCACACATATTTTAACCACTACCGCAGCGTAAATGCTTTTATTGACCACTGTCTGCTGCGTGTGGGCCTGCTTTTGCAGCAGAATGGTTATAAGTACATAACCGTAGCTTCCAGCCAGAGTATAAATGACGAGGGCTGGTTTTATCGCGGCAGATACAGCCACAAAAAAATTGCCTGCTTAAGCGGCCTTGGCAATATGGGCAACAACTGCCTGTTTTTGCACAAAGACTTTGGCGCAAGGGTGCGCCTTGGCACAGTATTCACCGACTGCAGCTTTGAAAACCCAAACGAATACCCTCAAAGCCCCTGCACCCACTGCAACATCTGCAAAGAAAAATGCCCAAGCGGCGCAATAAGCGGCAGGGACTGGTCAATCGACCGTGAAAGCTTTTTCAACGCGGCAAAATGCAGCGAATTTATGAAAAGGGAATATAAAAACATCGGCCGCGGTGCAGTTTGCGGCCTGTGCATAAAATACTGCCCTTACGGCAGATAAAACAGTAATTAGCAGACATGGTCTGTTAAAATAAATTTTAAAAATCAAGTATATTACACACTCTTTCTGGAGGACAAAATGAAACAGAAAAAAGCGATTTCTCTTGAAACCTTTGTTGTTCTGGTTGTAGTTGTTGGCGGCCTTGCTGCACTTGGCAGTATAATGGGCCTTGGCAATATGTTCAACACAATCATGAACACAGCTCACGACTTGCTTTTGAACACATGCTTCTTTATCATGGCAATTTCTGTTGTAACAGGTGCTATCTCTGCTCTCTTTGCAGAATTTGGCGTTATTGACCTGCTTAACAAACTTATCAGCCCACTTATGCGTCCAATTTATGGCATGCCTGGTGCTGCAAGCCTTGGTATTGTAACAACATTCGTTTCTGACAACGCAGCAATTCTTACAACAGCTAAAAACGAAAGCTTTACAAAATTCTTTAAAGAATACCAGATTCCAGCTCTCTGCAACCTTGGCACTTCTTTTGGTATGGGTCTTATCCTTTGTACATACATGCTTGCACTTCCGCTGGAAGGCGCACTCACAGCAAGCCTTGTTGGCGTGCTTGGTGCTTGTGTCGGCTCTGTTGTATCTGTAAGACTTATGCTCCGTGCAACAAAAAAATACTACAATGTTTCCAAAGAAGAAGCAAAAGCAGACCGTTCCATCAAAGGTCTCAGAAAAATGGACGAAGCAATGAAAGAACTTAACGGCTCCACATTGGAACGTGTGCTCAACGCAATTCTTGAAGGCGGCAAAACAGGTGTTGAACTTGGTTTTGCAATTGTACCTGGTGTTCTCTTTATCTGCACACTTGTTATGATGCTTACATTTGGCGCGCCAGAAACAGGCTTTACAGGCGCAGCATACGAAGGTATTGCTCTCCTGCCAAAACTTGGCGAAGTTATCCAGCCTGTAACAAACGTTCTCTTTGGCTTCCGTGACCCAAGCAACATTGCATTCCCAATCACAGCTCTGGGTGCAACAGGCGCAGCTATGGGCCTTGTTCCAACAATGATTATGGAAGGCGCTGCAGGTCTTAACGAAATTGCAGTATTTACAGCTATGGGTATGTGCTGGTCCGGTTATCTTTCCACACATATCTCCATGATGGACGCTCTTGACAAAAGACAGTTTATCAAAGATGCTCTTTTAAGCCACACAATCGGCGGTCTGTGTGCAGGTGTTGCAGCACACTATCTCTGCATGCTTTTTGGAATGATTTAATTTAAATATTTAAACTGAAAGACAGATTTTGTTTTGGCAAAATCTGTCTTTTTTGTTTGCACAAAAAAATCCGCAGTCACATTAAAGAGACTGCGGACTGTGGTTTTAAATTTCTATTTGTTATCCTTATAATATTCCTTACTCAGATTTATCAGGTTGCGGAAAAACTCTATGGAATAGTTCTGCATATCCTGCGGACTGTTTGCTGCAGCAGTTTCCAGTGTTTTTTCTTCGGCCTTTCTGTCATAAAGCGGCTTGCCGTCTGCTTCACGCAGTTTGCCTGCTTCCAGTGTAAGTTCCAGATGACGTTTAAAAAGAGTGAGCATCTGGTCGTTTATAGAGGATATTTCGCTTTTGATTTCATTAATGTTCATATAAAAGAGTACCTGCCTTGGATATTTGCTGATATTAATAATACTATATTCTGCCGCAAAAAGCAAATGATGTATTGATTGCAATTTGTTACATGCCTGTCAGCTGAACAGATAGGGCCTGGTGCCAAAGCTATTCGGCGCAAAATTCTTCCAGTGTGATATGGTTTTCCATAATATATTTTGCGGCGTCAATGCCAACAAAGCGGTAGTGCCATGGCTCGTAGGTTATGCCTGTAATTGCCTCGGCGCCCTTTGGATAACGCAGAATAAAGCCGTAGTCTGCACAGTGTTCGTACAGCCAGTCAAAATGGTCTGTCTCTTCAAAATCGTGGGTTAAGTCGCTGTTGTAGTTGTACCAAGTGGAAGAAACAATGTCCGCTGCAAGGCCAGTGCAGTGTTCGCTTGTACCTGGAATAGCAACCCACTGGCTTGCTTCGCTGTAGGCGGTTGCATCATCATAACCCAGTGCTTTATATTCGTTTACCTTGCGGTTAAACAGGTTTACCTGGTATTCGTGGGTTCTGTATGCCGAAACAAGATACATATTGTAGCCTGCTTCCCTTGCGGCTGCCAGCATCTGTTCCAGTGCATCTGCTGCGCGCACATCAAACTTGTTGTTTGCAGGGCTTACACCTTCGTAGGAAATAGGGCGAACCTCTGGTACATAGCCCTCGGGCATATAGCTCCACTGGTTAACCAGCATTGTGCTCCAGCTTTGCTGTGGTTTTGTGCCCACAGGGGTGGTGTTTGCAGGTTCTTCAACTGTGGGGGCTTCGCTGCTGTCGGGTGCAGCTGTGCTGTCTGTGCCTTCAGGTTCTTCAATATCTGGCTGTTCGCTGTTTTCGTCAGAAATGATATCATCGCTGCTGGCCTCACCATTTTCGCCAACGCTGTCCACAACACCTGCGTTGCCGATAGGGCTTTCAATGCCTTCGCTTTGGTCGTCACGGTTTACAAGATACATTATGCCTTTAACTGCAAAAAACAGCACAATGACAACCGCGACAACAAAAAGTGCCAGCAGGGTAAATGCTTTTATTCTTTTTTTGCGCAGACGTTTTCTGCGGTTTTCCTGTTTTAATTTTTCTGCTTGTTCTCTGGTCATTTTTTTACTCCATTTCACCCATATTGTACATTGCAAGGGTAATTGCGCTTACTGCTGCAGTTTCGCAGCGCAGTATGCGCTTGCCAAGGCTTATTGTAACAGCACCGTTTTCGGCAAGCTGCTGACATTCCTTTTGGCTGAAACCGCCCTCGCTGCCGATGATAACCCCAACAGTCTGTTTGTCGGCAAAGTCAACCTTGTTCAAAGGCATATCGGCGTGTTCATAGAAAAATAAGTTTATATCATTTTGTTTAAGTTCGCCCAGCAGCTGCTTAAAGGTGATGGTATCGCCAATTTCCATTGGTGTGCTGCGGCCGCACTGTTTGGCGGCTTCGGCGCTTATCTTTGCAAGACGCAGTTTTTTGCTGTCTTCTTTTTTGCTTTTCTGTGCAACACAGAACTCGCTTACAAAAGGCACAAGCTTTCTTGCACCAAGTTCGCAGGCTTTTTGAACAATAAACTCCAGCTTGTCGCTTTTTGGCAGAGCCATATATACAACAAGGTCCTTTGCAGGCTCTGCGGTATTTTTGGTTTTTTCCAAAATATCAAAGGTAATCAGCTTTTCGCTTATATCCTTTGCAGCAGCCCGGTAGTCAAAGCCGCTGTTATCACAAAGTATTACCTCGTCGCCGCTTTTTATGCGCATAACACGGCAAAGGTGCACCGCCTCGCTGTCGGTAACGGTGGCGATATTATCATTTATATCGGTTAAAAAATATCTGTGTGCCATAATCTTTTTGTGTGTATGGACCTGTGCCCACAAAGGTCGGTTGATGGTTAAAATAAAACAAAGGGCAGATGTGGGCATCTGCCCCAAAGGTTATATATCGGTTTTGTTTGGCAACTTTAAATCCAGAATACCGTCAACGGCTTTTTTTGCACTCTCATAGTCGGCAAAGGTGCCGATTTTCTTTTTGTTAAAGCTGTTTGCAAAGGGGTGGGCATAAAGATAAAACCTGCTGCCTCTCTGCTGTATTGAAAAATGGTCTATATCAAAAGGTGTATGGTGGTTGTTGGACTTTACAAAGCGTATTACAGTTTCACCGTTCATTACAGTGCTCCTTTTAACAGGCTTTCCACATCGCCGTCGGCAGTAAATGTGCCCTGGAATACGCCAGGTTTGCCGCCGCCTTTGCCGCCAAGGGCAGTGCAGATTGCACGGCCAACCTTGTTGGTGTCGCACGCCGTGGAGAAAAGGCATATTTTGCTGGTGCCGTCTGCCTGTTTTGAAGCAACGCAGGCGGTTGGGCATTTTTCGTTTATCTTGCTGCAAAGGCGCTGAATTTCCACGCTGGAAAGGCCGTCCTTTGCAATAAAGCCAACTTCCCCTGCAGGCACAGCTTCTGCCCAATAGCCAAACAGCTCGTCCTTGGTTGCGGCAAGCTGCATTTTAAGGTTTTCACACTCGGTCATTTTATCACGGACCTTTTGGGTTATTTCGTCGCATTTTGCGCTCAGCAGGTGGCTTATATCAAGGCAGTAGCCGTTTTTTGCCATATAGTCGGCAAAAGCACGTTTGCCGCAGGCAAAAAATATTCTTGTGCCGCCCTTGTAGTTCATGCTGTCTGTGGCAACAATCATCTGTGCCTGCCCTGTGGTTTTAAGGTGTGTGCCGCAGCAGGCGCAAACATCAGCATCACCTGCAGTAACAATGCGCACAGGACCTTCCAAAGCTTTTTTGCTGCGGTATTCAAGCTTGGAAATATCAGGATAGTCAGCGGTTACAGGCTGGTTTTTGATGATGATTTCGTTTGCAAGGTCAACACAGCGGTCTATATCTGCCTGGCTTAACGGACCGCTTAAATCAATGGACATATCCTTGTCGGTAAGATGAAAACCAACGTTGGCATAGCCGTAAAGCTGCCAGATAATGCCGCTCAAAATATGTTCGCCTGTGTGCTGCTGCATCAGGTCAAAACGGCGTTCAAAATCAATTTCGCCTTCTATAATGGTGCCCACAGGAATGGCTGTTTTGCTGTAATGGCAGATAATGCCGTTTTTTTCACGCACGTCAAAAATTTCGGCTGTGCTGCTGCCAAAACGGATAACACCGTGGTCGCAGGGCTGGCCGCCGCCTTCGGGGTAGAACAAAGTTTTGTCCAGCACAATTGCAAAATGGTCTTTGTTTTCAAAGCAGTCAACCACTTCGGCTGTAAAGGTGGTTGCAAAGCTGTCGTTGTAGAATAATTTTTCGCAGTTCATAATAAATACCTTTGTTTTCAATAAGGATATTGGGGCGATGTCCACATCGCCCTTTTACAATACATATCTGCCACGGCGCAGGCCATGTGGCGATTTCATCTAAGGGGGTGACAGCAAATTTTTTCACGCTTCGTCGTGAAAAAATGCGTCATGCAGGGGGTGCCCCTATTAGGGGAATGTCACGCAAGTGACAAGGGGTCTGCCGTCTCCGGCGAGGAAAATCCCCCTATGAGCTTTTACCAGTCAATCTCACATTCGGTGATGGAGTTTTCTTCGTTGAAGATTCTTACATGGTTGATAAATGTCATCATAACGTCAGCAGTGTGTTCGTCAACAGGCATAAGGTACTGTTTGTTTTCGCTGTAAACACGGCTTGCCATGCGGCATTTTGTAAAGGTTTCGTTAAAAAGCACCTCAACGGTAAAGAAATAATCTTCTTCATCAAAAGGAATGTCGAAGAACATCTTTGTGTCGTCATCCATGTCCACTTCAAACACATAGCGGTTAAGGTGTGTCTGGGTGATGATTGGCATATTGTAGTCTAAAAGGCGGTACAGACAAAGACTGAATATTGCATCGCCTTTTGGCATAAAGGCCATTGTTTCGTCATAGCCGCCGCCAAATGGTGCAAGTATTGCATCATCATAGCCAAAAACCACGTCAAAGGTTACGTTTGTCACATCGTTTGCACGGCTTGTGCCTTCGACGGTTTCTACATTTGTAACGGTTGCGCTTACAATTTCTGCACTGCCGTTGTCAAGAAATGGGGCAATGCCAACGCTTTCGGCATAGCCAAGCATATCAAGGCCTTCGCCCTTCTGTGTGTACACCACAATTTCGTAGGTGTCATATTCGTCCCATACACGTTTAAGGTCAAGCAGGTCGCCCTTTTTAAGCGCCTTTGCTGCCTTGGCATCCATATCGTTGCCCTGCAGGGAGATTGTGTAGCTGAAAGTTGTGTTCTGCATATTTTAAAACCTCATTAAAAAGTTATTGTCAGTAAGGAAAATTATAGTTAAAGCTGTTGTGATAGCGCACATTGTCAAAAATGCTGCTTACAATGCCGAAACTGCCAACCATAAAGAAAAGCAAAAAGAAAATCACGGTAAGCACAAAAACAACCGCACCTAAAATGCAAAGGGTGCGAAACCCCTTGCGCAGATGGATATCTTCCTTGTTTTTTGAATAAAGGTAAGCAAGAATGATAAAGGCAATTATAAATCTGCCCACAAAGCCTATGGAAGATAAAGCAAATGTAAATCTCATAAAAAGCCCTTTCTGAAAAAAATTTTATATATTATAAAGCCAGATTTTGAAAATTCGGAGAAAATTTATCTCATAATAAATTCGTACAGCGGATGTGTTTCGTCCATTTCGCACTCACGGTCGCCTATAAGTTCCAGCTGGTGCGCATCGCTGTCGGATATGTAAGGGGTATCTGCGGTTATGTATCCTGCATCAATAAGGCTTTGCCGCTTGGACAAATCGTGTATCTCAACACCGTCAAAATAAACATCTTCAGGTATTGTGCCCAGCACGCTGATAACCGAATAGCTGGGTTTGTCGATATGTGCATAGTAGCACACACCGCCCATACAGTGCACAATGTCTGCAATTTCATAAACCGAATAGTTGCAGCCGCTTATCAGCAGGTGGTCCACTGTGCCAAGAATGTTGTCGGTTTCGTCCATAATGTTCTGGTTGCCATAATGCTGTGGCTGGTTTGGAAATTTAAGGGTGTTTTCTTCGATATGATAAGAAAAGTCCATTGCGCTCTGCACATCTTTAAAATAGCACAGCACATGGATATCCTCGCTGGTGCAAAGCTCCATGCCGCAAAGATACTTTACGCCATACTGGGCGCAGGCTTTCGCTGCCGCCTCGATATTGAGACAGCTGTTGTGATCACATACTGCAATTGCACCAAGACCTGCCAGAAAGCTCATACCTGCAATGTTTGCAGGGGTCATATCATCGCTTCCGCAAGGGGAAAGGCAGGAATGGATATGGAAATCGTATTTCATTTGTATCTCCTTTAAGCAAGTGATACTTGAGGGGTTAGGGGCGGTGCTTTCCTGTGAAAAAGGCTGCAGACCTTTTCAGTGGGACTTTGGGTCGCGTTTGGCCAGAAAAGAGATGTGCGAAAGCATAAAGACTGAGCAGTGGCAAGATGTTGCTTTATTTTATAAACCTGTCTATTTTTGCACGGAAAGCGGCGTCTTCTTCTTTGGAAACGTGGCTTTTTGCAATATGGCCGTAAATGCGGCCTGCCCACTCGCTTAAAGGGCCAAAAATTTTAAGCTTTGCAGGGTCCAGTTTGATGTTATACATAAAATGCAGGCCGATAAGCGAAAAATATTTAAGCCAGCTGAATTTTGGCGTAAAGTGGTCAAAAGGTTTGCGGCCTGTGGCGTCGCTGTCTTCATGCAGCATCTTTTCGCACACGTCGGCAATGCGCACATAGCTTGGCACATCGGTCTGGTTGTAGTGGCTAAGCATCATTTCCTTGTCGATAGGGAACGGTGCATCTTCCGCTGTAAATGTAGACGCAAAGTCCTCGTAGTTGTCTATGTATCGGCAGTCCTTGTAGATAACAGGGTCGTACTCCCATTCCACAGGATAAGGACGGATAACAAAACAGCTTTTGCCCGCAAAATAAATTTCGGCAATGGAGGTGGAAATCCAGCTGAAGATGGTGTCTGCCGCAACAATCCACTGTTTAACCGAATAGTCGGTGATAAGGTGAAAGTTTTTGTGCTTTGCTGCCATCTCGGCAAGGATTGGGCTGTTCCACTCGCTTGGGTGGCGGCGGTAAACAAACTCGGTGTTTCTGCCTTCGTCTGTCTGCAGAAATTTATCCACCCATTCAAGTGTTTTGTTCATGCTTTTGCAGGCTGTAATGCGAAACTGGTCAAAGCTTACACCTGCAAGGTCGTTGAGCTCGCTGATTTCCTTGTCGGACATATATGCAACCGAAAAGCTGGAAACATACAGAGCAAGGCGCTTGTTTGGGTCCAGGCCAAATTCTTTGCAGAGTTCGGCTTTTTCTTTGTAATAACCTTTGAATTCGGGACGCAGAAAGTCCAGTGTAACGGCACCTGTAATGGTTGTGTTTTCTATCGGCACGCCGTATTTTACAATGCGGTCGCGGCTTTTTTCGCCCCAGCAGGTGTGCATTGCATAGGCGGCAGCTTCGCCACAGTTGAAGAACGGACTGTTTTCCTGTTCTTCGCTGAGCACCTGTTCCCAGTGAAGATTAACCACCTTGTTGCACACGCCGACATTGTTGTAAACAAAGCTGTTTACAGTTTTGTTGTCGTACATTGCGCTGGCAACAACTACCTTTGGTTTGTCCTGCTTGTAAAGGCGGCGTTCTTTTTTTGCAAGCAGCTGGCGGATTTCGGCGGTGTAGCCGCGGCGTTCCAGCTCTGCTTTAAGCAAAGTTATGCTTTCGTATTCTCTTACAATGTGTTCGTATAAAATTAAAAAATCAAGTGCCATAATTATGACCTTTCAAATGTGTTAATGTTAAAGATTATCTGTTGCTGAACAGCATTTCGGTATATATCGGCAGGCCGCTGTACACATCAAGGTGCAGACCGTCATAATACAAATCTTCGCTGAAAAGGTTTGTGCCGTTGTATTCAAAGTTAAGCACCTCGGTATAGGGGCTTACTGCATCAATAAAGGCTGTTATATCTTCGCCTATGCCCAAAGGTTCAACAACCAAATCTATAAGTGACTGGTCAACAGGGGGCATAACAGTGTACAGCTTTATGCCTTTTTCACTGCACATCTTTGCAATTTCAATATATCTGTCTATATCTGCTGTGTCCAGCACATAGTTTTCGCACACAGGATAGATGTTGTTAAGGGCGTATTCTTCAAGGTTTCTGCGGTAAGGGCGCTTTGTGCCGTCCTCGTAGTAATAATCCTGGTGCTTCCATTCTTCGTGGTGAGGGGTTGCAACATTTTCCACACCCTGCAGCACCCAGCGCACATTGCTTAGCATCTCGATGTTGTAGTTAAAGTTAAGCATATATGCCAAAGGGTTTTCGGCAATGGTTTCTATGCTGCTCATTCTGTCTTTATAGTAACCTTCGTTAAGGGTGTAAAAGCTGGCTTCGCAGTATATTGTGTGCACATTCGGGTTGCGTTCAACGGCATATTCCAGCAGGTCCATGGCCTCGTTAAAGCTGGCACCACCAAAGGCCAGCTGACCCACATCTTCGCCCACAAGCTTTTCCACAAGCTCCATATCAAAATGAGCCATACGGCTGTCGCCCACAATAACCACGTCGGCGGGGTCTGCGTTGTAGTTTCTCACACGCACAATGGCACTGTCGGCAGTGTAATCGCTTTGCTTTAAACCAAAATAATTGTATGGTTCAAAATATATAAAAGCGGCAAAATATATAACAATCGGCAATAAAACTATCGCCAGTTTTTTTGCTAATTTAACCATATTTTTTCCTTTCAAAAAAACATAATTCACCACTTTATATTTTATCAAAATATAATAGCTTTGTAAACAATATTGTAATTTTTGCTAATATAAGATATAATATAAAAGATAATAGGCATTTTGTGTGCCTGTATATTTAAACAGCAATTTTACACCAATAAAAGTGAGGAAATATATATGTCAAGAAAAGTTATGGTTACAGGTGCAGACGGTTTTATCGGCAGTCACCTTACACAGCAGCTTATCCGCGAAGGCTATGATGTTACAGCTTTCTGTCTTTACAACTCTTTTGGCCAGTGGGGCTGGCTGGACACCCTTAGCAAAGAAGAAAAAGCAAGCATGAATGTTGTGCTGGGGGACGTGCGTGACCCTAACGGCGTGCGTGTTGCAATGAAAGGCCAGGATACAGTTTTTCACCTTGCAGCACTTATTGCAATTCCGTTCAGCTATCATTCACCAGACACTTATGTTGACACAAACGTTAAAGGCACCCTCAACATTCTGCAGGCAGCACGCGACCTTGACACACGCCGTGTGCTTGTAACTTCCACAAGCGAGGTTTACGGCACAGCACAGTATGTGCCTATTGACGAAAAACATCCATACCAGGGCCAGAGCCCATACAGTGCAACAAAAATCGGTGCAGACAGAATTGCCGAAAGTTTTTACCGCAGCTTTGAAACACCTGTTACAATTGTGCGTCCGTTTAACACATACGGGCCACGCCAGTCTGCACGCGCAGTTATCCCAACAATTATTACACAGCTTTTAAGTGGTGCCGAAGAAATCAAGCTTGGCAGCCTTACACCAACACGTGATTTCAACTATGTTAAGGACACAGCGAACGGCTTTGTTACAATTGCAAATCACGACAACACAATCGGCAAAGAGCTCAACATCGCAACCGAAAAAGAAATATCTATAGGCGACCTTGCAAACGAGCTTATCCGTCAGATTAACCCTAACGCACGCATTATCTGCGAAGAACAGCGTCTGCGCCCTGAAAAGAGCGAGGTTAACCGTCTGCTTGGCACAGCAAAACAGCTTAACAGCCTTACAGGCTGGAAGCCAAACTATACATTTGAACAGGGTATTGCCGAAACTATCGACTGGATGCGTCAGAACCTTGACCGTTATAAACCAGAAATTTACAACGTTTAACAAAAATTCTGTAAAGGTCACATACTTATGACAGATAAATTTAAAAATTTAACCGAAAAACTTAAAAAATTGTGTGACAGTATAAGAAATAAGCCTGTATTGCTTTGCGGTATAGGCTGTTTCGTTTTATTCTGCCTTGCATTTTTTACAATATATTTTGTCCGCGTGGTGTACGAGCCAAAGTGGATTGGCCAGATTGGCGGCACACTGGTGCTGTTTGGCATCCTTGTGGTTATCTTTGGCGGTGCACTGCTGGCAAAAAAATTCTGCAGAAACAACACAGCACTTTTTATGATGGTGCTTATATTTATAACAGGGGTTCTGTTCTGCTTTATCACACCGCCAAATCAGGTGCCAGACGAGCAAAGCCACTATCTGCGCAGCTATGCAATGGGCATGGGGGATTTTCACTTTGACGAACAGCAGCAGTGGCCAAACGACGTTTATCTGCTTATGGAAGCATTCCCTGTGGCATACCGCAACGGCTATCCTGCCGAAAAGGGCTGCAGCATACTTGACCGCTTTGATATGTACTTTGACGATATGGCAAGCGGCAAAAAGGGCCAGCCTATGGGCATTATCATATTCCAGATAATCCCTTATCTGCCGCAGGCACTGGGTATATTTATCGGCCGCCTGTTTGGTGCCGATGCACTTGTGTGCTACTATCTTGCAAGGCTGGTCAACTTAATGTTCTACACCGCCTGCTGCTATTTTGCACTGCGGTGGGCAAGCCGCTGGCGAATGATGCTTTATGCACTTATGATTATGCCGCTTACTATGTTTGTGGTAAGCAGCTGCAACAACGACTGTATGCTCTTTGGCCTTATGTTCCTTGTGTTCAGCACCGTGCTCAGCGACAGCTTTGACAAAAAGAAAGCCATAACCTTTGCTGTCAGCTTTGCGGTTATGTGTACCAGCAAGATGAACTATATTGTGTTTATACTGCTTTTGCTGCTTCTGCCAAAGAAAAGATGGAATGTAAAGATAAAGCGCTGGCAGTTTGTGCTTGCTGTGCTTGCTGCATTTCTGGTGGTTTATCAGGGCATGGGCTATGCTGTGGCATGGCTTTCCAACTATGGCCCTATCGAAAGAACAATGGCAGATTCCAACCCTGCCCAGCAGCTTATGTTTATCATAAAAAATCCGCTGCGATATATTGTTGTGTTTCTTGATACAATGCGCAACAACTCTTTCTTTATGTTCACAGGCGGCCTCTTTGGCTGGATTGATGTGGACATCAAGATTATCAGCAACCTTACACCGATTGTTCTGCTGGCAGCAGCAGTAAAAAATGCACCGCTGCTTAAAAAGGAAGATTTTGACCGTGTGGTTGTCTTTTTTGTCACAGCAGTTCTCACATACGGCGTTTGCGCAACAGGTATGTATTTAAGCTGGGCACCAGTAACTCTGCCGCAGATTATCGGCTTGCAGATGCGCTATTTTATCCCTGGCTTTATGGGTTTGCTTATGGCGGTTTCTTACTGGGTAAAAGGTTATATGAAAAATGACTGCGAAACAGATAAAACCGATATAAGCCTTGCAGGCACAATGGCAACGGGCGAAAGCAGCACAATCTGGATTGGTTTTGTTTTTGCGGTTGTGGCAGTGGCACTGCTGTTTGCAGCATACTATTTTCCTGTTAAAACAATTGTTTTTGTATCTTAATCAGCTTGTGAAAACGGTGTTTTACAGGTAATGAAATACGGTTTTCAAAGATTTATATAATTTCGGAGGCAACTATGAGTCATCCATTTATTCCACTTTCAGTGCCTAACTTTGAAGGCAACGAAGAAAAATATGTTAACGACGCTGTAAAATCCACCTGGGTTTCCACAGGCGGCGGATATGTAACAAAATTTGAAGAAGATATTGCCGCATACGTTAAAATGCCCCGTGCTGTTGCAACAGCCAGCGGTACAGCGGCTTTGCACCTTGCTCTTATCATCAGCGGCGTGGGTGCAGGGCACGAGGTGCTGGTGCCTGCCCTTACCTTTATTGCGGCAGTTAACCCTGTTAAATATGCAAACGCACAGCCGATTTTTGTGGACTGTGATGATTATCTGTGTATTGACCCTGTAAAAGTAAAGGAATTTTTGCAGACAAACTGCCAGATTGTTGACGGCAAAACCATCAACAAAACCACTGGCGCACAGGTAAAGGCAATTATGGCGGTGCACGTTTTTGGCAATCTTTGCCAGATGGAAGCACTTATGGATATTGCAAAGGAATATAATCTTATCCTTATCGAAGATGCCACCGAAGCATTGGGCACCTACTGCAAAGAAGGCCGTTATGCAGGCAAATTTGCGGGCACAATAGGCGATGTTGGCTGCTACAGCTTTAACGGCAACAAAATTATCACCACTGGTGGCGGCGGTATGCTGGTATCTAACCACGACGACTGGGCAGCCCACGCAAAACATCTGTCCACCCAGGCAAAAAGCGACGAAGTGCGTTTTTACCACGATGAAATCGGCTACAACTACCGCATGACCAACCTGCAGGCAGCCCTTGGTGTTGCACAGATGGAATGCCTGGAAAAATTTATCAGCGTTAAAGAGCGCAACTATGATTATTATGTAAAAGCTATCCACGGCAAAAACGGGCTGGAAATTCTGCCTTTCCGCAGTGATACACGCAGCAACAAATGGTTTTATTCTGTTCTGCTTAAGGACTGCGAAAAATCAACAGACGATATTCTTAAGGGTATGAGCGAAGATAAAATCCAGACAAGGCCAATCTGGGCACTTATCAGCGACCTTGAACCTTACAGGGATTGCCAGCGCACAAGCCTTTCAAATGCAAACTATTATTTTAAACGTGTTGTAAACATCCCTTGCACCACAAATCTTACATTGGAAGATGCAAAAATTGTGGCAGACAGACTGCTGAAAATTACAAAGTAGTTTTGAATGCGATTATCATTAAAGAAATTTCCAAGAGGTGAAAGGAGATGCGGGCATCTCCTTGTATAAAATATGTACTGTCGCGCAGTTTGTACAGATATGGCGGCGCGGTGCAGACGGACTTGTCTGCTTAAGCGCCACACATAAGGCGACAATGCGGTACATATTCCGCATGGGTCCGCTGCGTGCATCAGCGGCGCTTTTGGTCACTTTTGGCGCCAAAAGTGACATGCAACGCATCGTTATGCGTGGTGTTGGGGTGCCTTCCCATATGTTGACGGCGACAGCCAATAAAAAGATAAAGGACAATCACTATGCTTATTGACCAGCTTTTAATCAGCGAAGAAATCACTGTGCTTGAAGCTATGACACAGCTTGAAAAAACAGGCAGACAGATACTTATAGTTGCACCGCAGCTGCATCTTAAAGGTGTGGTGACCGATGCGGATATCCGCCGTCATATTATTCATGGCGGCAGCCTTGATGACAAAATCAGCAAGGTGGTAAACTATAACCCAAAATATCTCAGCATAGCACAGAAAAACGAAGCCACCGACTATATGGTTAAAAAATCTATCTCTGCACTGCCATTGCTTGACAACGAGGGCAAAATTGTGGAGATTGCTTTCTATGACGAAAACACCGTAAAGGTACAGAAAGACCTTGACCTGCCTGTTGTCATTATGGCAGGAGGCCTTGGCACACGCCTTTATCCATACACAAAAATACTGCCAAAGCCACTTATACCTGTGGGTGAAAAACCGATAATAGAACATATTATCGACCGTTTTCACTCCTTTGGCTGCAACCAGTTTGATCTTGTGGTAAACCACAAAAAACACATGATTAAAGCCTATTTCAACGAGCTTTGCAAGGATTATAATGTTGATTTTGTGGAAGAAGAAGTGTTTTTGGGCACTGGAGGCGGCTTAAGCCTGCTTAAAGGCAAAATCGACACACCGTTTTTTCTTACCAACTGCGATGTGCTTATAGATGCCGACTATAATGATATCTATAAGTTCCACAAGCAGCAGGGCAATATTATCACCGTTGTATGTGCTTTCAAGCACGTTACAATCCCTTATGGTGTGTTCACCCTTAACGAAGAGGGAGAAATAAAGGATATCACCGAAAAGCCAACAATGAATTTCCTTACCAACACAGGTATGTACATTGTGGACAAACGTGTGATTGACGAGCTGGAAGAAAACAAAAAATGCGGCTTCCCTGATATTATCGAAAAATACCGCAATGCAGGGGAAAAGGTTGGTGTTTACCCTGTAAGCGAAAACAGCTGGATGGATATGGGCCAGCTGGAAGAGCTGGAAGATATGCGCCGACGCCTTGAAAACAGATAAAACAACAGGATAAAAAACAAATGTCATTCTGAAAAACCAGAATGACATTTTTATTTTTTTGGGTTGCTTTTGTTTGTTTTACAACCTTTCAAAGCCTGCAAACTGCCAGTGGTTGTTTGCCAGCACCAGTTTGTATTTAAACACAAATCTGCCTTTATTTGCATAGTCGCCGTATGTTTTGTTGTATTCCAGCAGGTCAAATTCCACGCTGCAGTCAAGGCCGCTGCCTGCAACTGCAAAGTTTAAATTTTCGCAGCTGTATTCGGTAAGCCTTTCTACAAAGGTTGGATTTACATACATATCGTCACGCA
>SVMV01000084.1:0-1399 GCA_015067245.1 Oscillospiraceae bacterium
GGCGAAATTGACGGCTGCGAAGCAATAACAAAAAGCTATCCGTCCTTCTTTGAAGATTTGAAAAAGGTGGGAATAGAGGTGGAACTTTATGATTAAAGACAAAAGCTTTCTCATAGTGGGCCTTGGTCTGCTGGGGGGCAGCATGGCAATGGGACTGAAAAAATGGAACCACAAAATCTATGCCATAGATATTGACAAAAACGCCATAGCCTATGCTCTTGAAAACGGCATTATCGACGAGGGCAGCACAGAAACTGATGCAGAAATTATTGGCAAGGCAGATGTTATAATTTCGGGCCTTTATCCGTCTTTGATTGTGGACTGGATTGCAGATAACCAAAAATATTTTAAAAGCGGTGCACTTGTAACCGATGTAACAGGTGTCAAAGGCGCAATTGTGGATAAAATCCAGAATATTCTTCGCCCAGACTGCCAGTTTATCGGCGTACACCCAATGGCAGGCAAAGAGGTAAGCGGCGTGCAGTATGCCGACCCATCAATTTTTTTGCCTGCAAACCTTATCATCACGCCAACCGAAAAAAACACTCAGCAGGCAATAGATTTTATATACGAAATGGGCAAGGAACTGCGTTTTAACAATATATGTCAGCTGTCTGTGGCAGAACACGACAAGATGATTGGTTATTTATCACAGCTTACCCACGTTATTGCCGTAAGCCTTATGAACGCCAACGACAGCCATAATCTTAAAGAGTACACAGGTGACAGCTTTCGCGACCTGACACGCATTGCCAAAATAAACGAACACCTTTGGACCGAGCTGTTTTTGCTCAACAAGGAAAACCTTGTACAGCAGATAGAAACTTTTGTGGCCGAAATCAACGATTTCAAGGACGCACTGGAAAAGGAAGATGTGGAAAAGATGAAACAGAAGTTTATCACATCAACAGAACGAAGAAAGTATTTTGACAAATAAAATTAACCCACCGACTGAAAATCGGTGGGTTTTGCTGTTAAAAGCTATGCCAAAGAAAAAAGGGGGACAGAATTTCTGTCCCCCTTTAAGTTTATTTTATCGCTTCAAAATACTTTCCGCTTGCTTCAAACACAGGCATATCGGTGCTGAAAACCCATATACCTTCGTCCTTGGCTTTTGCAAGGGCGTCTGGCTGCATTGTGCTGTTCTGGCACAAAACCATACAGCCGATGTCGTGCAGTGCAGCAACTGCAACGGCATTTATATTGCCCATAATGGTAAACCAGGCCTGACCGTATTCGCCATAGCCCATAACCCAGCTCAGCAAATCGCCGCAGAAGCCCCCTTCAAGTTCTCTGTCTTCACCTTCAGAAAGGCATTTTAAATTCAATAATTCCTGTAACTGTTTAACTGTCATAACAGACCTCTTTTGTGTATCTGCGGCAGTTATGCCGCTTTTTT
>SVMV01000084.1:1499-4378 GCA_015067245.1 Oscillospiraceae bacterium
ACCCTTTCAATGCCATCGCAGGACAGATAGTCATTAACGTGGATAAGCCCTGCACATTCACCGCCGCTTATAGCCCAGGAAACACCGATTCTGCCAGCGGTTTCAAGAATATCCTTATCAGGGTTTTTCATGCTTTGGCAAAGGGCAGGGTATATGTCTTTAAAAGAGATAACACCGTCCACCCAGCTTTTGCGGCTGCCTATAGGGTTGTTTATGTAGGTCATCTTTGCAGGGCATGGGCTGATAAAGATACAGCCTATTTCTTCCTCCTTAAGTCCTGTGGCCTTCATAACTTCTTCCTTTGCAAGGCGTGCGGCAAGTTCCATTGGGCTTACAATTGGCAGCACATGGTCAATAAGGCTTGGAAAACGCACCTTAATAAGCCTTACAACTGCAGGGCAGGCGGAAGATATAACAGGCTTTGGCATCTGTCCCAGCAGTTTTCTTGTTGCATCGCTTACCAGTTCGGCTGCCCGTGCAACCTCAAAAAAACTGTCAAAGCCACAGCCGCGCAGGCCTGCAAGTATCTGTTCAACTTCAGTAACATTGTGAAACTGTGCGTACAGTGCAGGTGCAGGCAGAGCAACCAGATATTTATAGTGCTTGTAATCGTCCATAGACGGACAGATTACCTTTTTAGCGTGATAAGGGCAAACCTTTACACATTCGCCGCAGTCTATACAGCGGCCTTCAAGTATTATTGCCTTGCCGTTTCTTACGCGTATAGCCTGGGTAGGACATTTTTTAATACAGTTGATACAGCCTTTACACAAATCGCTGTCCAAAGTTACAGAATGAGTGTATTTGATAGCCATACCCGTCACCGTCCTTTCTTGTCAGTAATGGCACAATGCAAACTGCCAAAAACTGACAATTTTCGCCAATAAAAACCAAATTGAATTATAAAAATGTAGGGAGAAATTTATTAGATAATTTTTTAACAAAGATTTGTGCGGATTATCCCACAGATAAATCTGCCAATCCCAGAGACTGGCCAAAGGTTAAAGGTTTACCACCATTTTGATATGTGTGCCTTTGCCAGGTTCTGATTCTATGTAAAATTCGTCGGCATATTTTTTCATATTAGGCAGGCCCATACCTGCACCAAAGCCAAGGCTGCGCACCTCGTCACTGGCAGAGGAATAGCCTTCCTGTAAGGCAAGGCTGATATCAGCAATGCCAGGACCGTTGTCGTCAAGGTACAGCTCCACCTTTTCGGGATATACCAAAGCGGTGATTTCGCCGCCGCCTGCGTGGATGGCAAGGTTGATTTCACCTTCGTAAAGACTTATGGAAATGTTGCGCACAGGTGCACCTGTGATTCCCATTTTTTTCAGCTTGTTTTTAAGGTCGGCACTTGCTTCGCCTGCGCGTGTAAAATCATCGCCTGGGACTGTATAACTAAATTTTATAGGTTCCACGTTATGCTCCTCTCAAACCGTTTTCGTACAAAACGCCGCAGCAGGTAAACAAAGCTTTTTCTGTGCTGAGCACACAGATGTTTTTTTCGTTTGCAATTTTAAGGCTGAGTGCGTCTGGTTTTTTGCCCCTTACATAAACAACGCACAGCATATCCATCATATCGGCTGTTCTGATAACCTGAGGATTGTTAAGCCCTGTAAGCAAAACTGCCTGGTCTTTAACGTATGCAAGCACGTCGCTCATCATATCACTGCCGCAGGCAGAATGAAGCTCCTGCTCCACATCCAGCTCTGGAGTGAGATTTTCTGCATTAAGCAGTTCGATAATGTCTTTGATTTTCATACCTTCATACCTCTTGAACATACAAATTTTTTATATAAGTTATAACTTAAAGTAATTAAAGTTATACAAAAGCCATATATAAACTCATTATATTGCATATTTTGTTCTGTTGCAATACTAAATATTTTGTTAAAGATGATAGCTTGTTAAAATTGTGCGCAGTTAAAGATATTTTTTATATAAAAAACAGTAGAAAAAAGATTGCTCTTTTGTTATAATTAAGAAAAGTGACATCATAGTATGTTACATTTTTGACAATCTATATAAACAAGCCCTTATGCCCAAAAGGGCTGGATTATTCAGATTAAAAATCAGAGGGACTAATACAGGAGGAAACTAAATGAAACGCATTTCAAAACTGCCTTTTAAAGGCACAGCTGAACAGGAACAGCTTTTGAAAGCTTGGCTTGCAGAAAACGGTAAAAAACCAGGTGCAGCTATGACAGCATTGCAGAAAGCACAGGAAATTTACGGTTACTTGCCAATCGAAGTGCAGAGAATGGTTGCAGAAGGCGTAGGCAGACCACTTGAAGAAATCTACGGCATCTCCACATTCTACGCACAGTTCTCCCTTTCTCCAAAGGGTAAATATAAAATTGCTGTTTGCCTTGGTACAGCTTGCTATGTAAAAGGCTCCGGTAAAATTCTTGAAAAACTTGAAGAAAAACTTGGTATCAAAAACGGCGACTGCACAGAAGACGGCGAATTCAGCCTTGAAGCATCCAGATGTATCGGTGCTTGCGGTCTTGCACCAGTTTTCACAATTAACGAAGACGTATACGGCAGAGTTAAAGAAGACGGCAGCGAACTTGACGGCATTTTGGCTAAATACAAAGCTTAAGTCTTATGCAGGAACTTTCTTTAAACATTCTTGATATTGCACAAAACTCTATAGTTGCCAACGCCACACTGATAGAAATCGGCATAGAGGTAGACACAAAGGATTTTCTTACCATAACCATCCGTGATAACGGCAAGGGTATGGATGCAGAAAGTGTTAAAAACGTTATCAATCCGTTTTTCACTTCCCGTACAACAAGAAAGGTTGGTCTTGGTGTTCCGTTCTTTAAACAGGCGGCAGAGGACACAGGTGGTTCTTTCCACATTGAATCCGA
>SVMV01000085.1 GCA_015067245.1 Oscillospiraceae bacterium
TTTATCTTTCAGCAGGTAGAACTTTATATGCAAAGTATGGGCATAGGCACCTGCTGGCTGGGCATGGGCAAGCTTGCTGACAATGGTAATTTTGAGTTCAGTAACCATACAGAACTGGAATTTGTTATGATGCTTGCATTTGGCACACCAAAGGGTGAAGATTACCGCACTGATATTGCAGAATTTAAACGCAAAACACTGGCCGAAATCAGCGACAGGGAAGATATACGCCTTGAATGTGCACGCATTGCTCCAAGCGCAGTCAACAGTCAGCCTTGGTATTTTGTACACGAGGGTGAAATAATCCACGTTTACTGCATTACAAAATATCTCATCCACAAGGTGCTTGGAAAAATGAACAAATTTGATATGGGTATTGCACTTGCACATATATATGAAGAAAATAAAGAAACCTTTGAATTTTTCAAAACAGAAAATCCAAAGGAAATAAAAGGCCATTATTATATCGGCAGTGTTAAAATTTAGCAAGATGCATATAATAGTCGATTGCTACTGATTAACAAAAAAATAAACCGCAGCAGAAGTTCTGCTGCGGTTTTTATATACAGTATTGTTTTAACAACTAAAATTATCTGTCCCATTTGTCGCACAAAGCTTCAATCTGGCTGGTGAATTTAGCAAGATCTTTGTTTGCACCGCCTTTATTTTTCTGAATAACAGCGGCAAGACGTCTGCCAGCTTCAACAAGTTTGCTGAATACATTGTCTGCACGTACGGTTGCAGCGGATTTTTTGGTTATGGCAACAGGGTCAGCGATTACTTCATAGCAGTCAGCCATAAGGTCATACACAGCGCCGGAATATGGTGCTGTTGCATCAAAACCTTTTGCAACAAGCTGACCTGTAAAGTCGTTTACAGCATCGTCATCACCGTGGACAACAAACACTTTTTGCGGTTTGTTCTGTATTGCTTCAACCCAGCGCAGCAGGCCATTATTGTCTGCGTGGCCGCTTATGCCGTCAAGGTGAAGAATTTCAGCTTCAACATCTATGGTTTCGTTAAACAGCTTAACATTAGGAGCACCATCATAGATTTTTCTGCCAAGGCTGTTGATTGCCTGATAGCCAACAAAAAGAATTGTGCTTTCAGCTCTCCACAGGTTGTGTTTAAGGTGATGACGCACACGGCCTGCTTCACACATGCCGCTGGCCGAAAGAATAACCTTTGGATGAGTGTCAAAGTTTATCATTTTGGATTCTTCAGCAGAAACAGCAACCTTAAGGCCGTCAAACTGCAGAGGGTTTGCACCTCGTTCCAGCAGCTCATTCATTTCTGTATCAAAAAAGTCGGAAGTGCCTGCTTTGAAAACATTTGTTGCTTCTATAGCAAGAGGGCTGTCTACATATACTGTAAAGTTTTCTGGCTTTACAAGACCTTTTTCCTTGATTTCGCGGAAGAAATAGAGCATTTCCTGAGTTCTGCCAACAGCAAACGAAGGAATAACAACGTTGCCGCCACGGGCAAAGGTGCGGTTGAGAATTTCAGAAAGAGATTTTATATAGTCAGGTTTTTCACCGTGATTTCTGTTGCCGTATGTGGATTCCATAACCACATAGTCAGCGGTGTCAATGTACTGTGGATCGTTTATGATAGGCTGGTTGATGTTGCCGATATCGCCCGAGAATACAATTTTTTTGGTCACACCATTTTCAGTTACCCACACTTCAATGGAAGAAGAACCAAGCAGGTGACCTGCATCAACAAAATTTACATCAATGTTTTCGCAAAGTGTAAATTTGTCCATATATGTGTGCGGCACAAACATTTCAATGGCGGCAACGGCATCGTCCATGGAATAAAGCGGCTCAACCATTTCCTTGGCTGCACGCTTGTTTTTTCTGTTGCGCCATTCGGCTTCAAATTCCTGAATGTGCGCCGAGTCACGAAGCATAATGTTACACAGATCCATCGTGGAATCTGTTGAATGAATTTCGCCTTTGAATCCGCGTTTTACAAGCAGAGGAATATGGCCTGAATGGTCAATATGTGCATGGGTTAAAAGTACATAGTCAATTTCTCCTGCAGCAACAGGCAGATCAACATTTTCAAAAACATCTTTACCTTGTTCCATACCGCAGTCAATAACAATTTTTTTACCTGCAGCTTCCAGCAGAATCAAGCTGCCTGTAACCTCGTGGCAAGCACCTAAAAAAGTAAGTTTCATATTACGACCTCCATTCTTACCACCAAATTGATTTATAATATAATTATACAGCAGTTTTGTGAAAAATTATAGTAAAAAGATATATAAAATATAGGTTTTATTTTTGTATAAACAGTTGTAAACAACCAAAATAAATGTTACACTGTATCACATAGCGAAAAAATAAAAAAGGGAAAAACTATGAAATACTATTTTTATGTAATACTGTCAATGATAACCTGGGGCTCTCTGGGGATCTTTGTAAAAAATATTCCGCTCTCCAGTGTACAGATTTCTCTGGCAAGGGCTTTTGTGGGCAGTTTATTTCTGCTGATGGTTTACCTGCTGCAGAAAAACAAAATGGATATGCAGAATTTAAAAAAATATCTGCCATATCTTATGTATGCGGGTTTTGCTATAGGCTTTAACTGGGTGCTGCTTTTTGAAGCATACAACTATGTTCCTGTAAGCATAGCAACACTCACATACTACTGTGCGCCTGCCTTTGTTATTATTGCTTCTTCTTTTGTGCTTAAAGAAAAACTTACAAGCGCAAAGATTATCGGCGTTGTTACTGCCATGATAGGCATGGCAATGGTAAACCTGCAGTCCTTTGAAGTGGGCTCTGCAAAAGGTGTTGTTTTTGGCCTTATGTCCGCAGTGCTTTATGCATCCGTAACCATCACCAACAAAAAGGTCAAAGGCTTCAGCGGTCTGGAAGTTACTCTTATTCAGCTTGCCTGTGCATCGGTGGTGCTTATACCGTATACAATGATGACAAGTTCCATTGGCGAAATATTCACAATAGATTTAAAAGGTATGATTTTCCTTGCAATTCTCTGCCTGTTCCACACAGGTGTATGTTACTGGCTGTACTTTATGTCGCTGCAGAAAATGCCTGCATACTCTGTGGCAATGCTCAGTTTTCTGGACCCTGTTTCCACACTGTTTTTCTCCGCACTGTTCCTTAACGAAAATATGTCACCAATACAGATAGCAGGTGCGTTTGTAATTATAGGCGGTGCAATGCTGTGCGAAATCTGGCAGCATAAAAAGGATAAACAACTGCAGAAATAAATAATTACATATAAAAAATATGTCATTCTCAGGAATTTTAATTCCAAAGAATGACATTGTTTTTTTATTAGATTTCAATCAGTTTTGTAACGTCAACCCATTCATCTGCTTTGCTAAGCTCAAACAGTTCGTCAGGTGTCAGCTGTATTGCACTGTTGCTGGAACCGCAGGCAGGATATATTGTTTCGTATTTTTTTACACTTTCATCAATATAAATGCCGATAACGCCGTCATTTACGGCAAATGGGCACACACCGCCAACTGCGTGGCCGATAAGATCAACCGCTTCGTCAGCTGTAAGCATTTTTGCTTTAAGGCCAAATTTGTGCTTGTATTTGGCATTATCAATTTTAACATCGCCTGCGGTAACAACAAGTATGCAGCCCTCATCTTTTTTAAATGAGAGAGTTTTTGCAATTCTGCCTGGCTCGGTACCCAAAGCTTGTGCAGCAAGGGCAACAGTTGCACTGGAAACTTCAAACTCCAGTATATCATTTTCTCTGCCAAACTGTTTCATATATTCTCTTACACGTTCAATAGACATAAGTTTAACCTCGATAAAATAAGATAATTCTATATTAACATTTAAGAGCGGCATTATCAACAATTACAACTAAAAGTTGTTTAAAACTATTGAAATAACAACCAACAGATGTTAAAATATAGGCAATAGGGCAGGAGATACTCCTGCCATTTATGCCGATAAAGGCATATTTGTGTATTTATAATAGAGCAGTGCAAAGGGGGAACATCTGTGGATATATTTGAAAAGCTTGAAATACTTACCGACGCAGCAAAATATGATGCTGCCTGCACCTCCAGCGGTTCCGACCGCGGCAGAGGCGGCAGTGTGGGCAGTGCAGTAAAATGTGGTATATGCCATAGCTGGTCGGCGGACGGCAGATGCATCTCCCTGCTTAAAGTACTGTATACAAACTATTGTGAATTCGACTGTGCTTTCTGTATAAACCGCAAAAGCAACGATGTAAAACGCACAGCATTTACTCCAAGAGAACTTGCAGATTTAACCATAAACTTTTACAAGCGCAATTATATAGAAGG
>SVMV01000086.1 GCA_015067245.1 Oscillospiraceae bacterium
CTGCATCAGCAACATTTCTCCAGTACTGATAGAAATCGTAAGGTGTTGTTTTGTTTGGGTCAAGCCATACAGCACCGCTTGCTGTTTTGCCCATCTTTTTGCCTTCGCTGTTAAGCAGCAGAGTAATAGTCATTGCGTGAGCATCTTTACCAAGCTTTTTGCGGATAAGTTCAGTGCCGCCAAGCATATTGGACCACTGGTCATTGCCGCCAAACTGCATATTACAACCATATTTCTGGAACAGATAGTAGAAGTCATAAGACTGCATAATCATATAGTTGAATTCCAGAAAAGAAAGGCCTTTTTCCATTCGCTGTTTGTAACATTCTGCACGCAGCATATTATTTACAGAGAAGCATGCACCAACTTCGCGGAGGACTTCGATATAGTTAAGGTCCATAAGCCAGTCGGCATTGTTAACCATTATAGCCTTATCTTCGCCAAATTCGATAAAACGTTCCATCTGTTTTTTGAAACAGTCGCAGTTATGCTGGATTGTTTCTTTTGTCATCATGGAACGCATATCAGTTCTGCCGGATGGGTCACCAACCATAGCTGTGCCGCCGCCAATGAGAACGACAGGTTTGTTGCCTGCCATCTGCAGACGTTTCATAAGACAGAGTGCCATAAAGTGACCAACATGAAGACTGTCTGCTGTTGGGTCAAAGCCAATATAGAATGTAGCTTTACCTTCGTTTACAAGCTCTTTAATCTGTTCTTCATCTGTTACCTGTGCTATAAGGCCACGGGCAACAAGTTCGTCATAAATTTTCATTTACAATTCTCCTTTTATTTTAACGTATAATAAATACAAATAAACAAATAAAAAAACACCTTCTGCCGATACAAATCAGCAGAGGGTGTTATTAACACGGTACCACCTCTGTTTGTGCGTTCCTCACAGAATGCACCTTACAAAGTATAAAACTTATTTACTGTAACGGGTAAAACCGTCATAGACTACTGCTGTTTTCACCTATGCCGCTTGGAAAAGTATTTTCTCTTAAAGGTCGGTCTTTCTTGCACCAAATGAAAGCTCTCTTTGCCTGACTTATTTAAGATACTGTATTTCGTCATTGCGTTTATTTATTAAATTACTATAAAAGTATACCGATAACTTACCTTTTTGTCAACCATTCTGGGCGTTTGTCAGCATTTCCTGAGCATTCTGTATAGCTGTTGCTGTTACATTTTCGCCGCTGATAATGCGTGCAATCTCTTCAACACGCTGTTTCCTGTCCAGATGACGCACACTTGTATATGTCGCATTTTCTTTTGTAATTTTTTCTATATACAAATGAGTATCTGAAAAGGCTGCAATCTGCGGTGAATGTGTAACACAGAAAACCTGACGGTTATGCGCTGTCTGGCGCAGCAATCTGCCAATTTTTAGAGATGCAGAACCAGAAACACCTGCGTCAATTTCATCAAAAATCATTGTATCAGTAACCTGCTTTTCTGCAAGTACACTCTTGATTGCAAGCATAATACGGCTTAATTCACCGCCTGATGCAATTTTTGCAAGTGGCTTTGGATTTTCCCCTTTATTGGTTACGATATAAAATTCCAGCTGATCCTTGCCGTCGGCTGAGTAGTCTTTTTCTTCAATATGCAAAGAAAGATTAACAAACGGCATATTGAGAAACTCCAAAGATTTATGTATTTCTCCTGCCATTAAATCAAACTGTTTTTGTCTTTCCTTGGTCAGCTTATCTGCCTGAATTTCAAGCTTTGCAAGAATTTCGCTTCGCTGCTTTTTAAGCTGTTCCAGCTTTTCCTGTGCAAATTCTATATTGTCCAGTTTTTCAACTGCTTTATTGTAATAGTCCAGAACTGCTTCAACGCTGCCGCCATATTTTCTTTTAAGCTTATAGTATATATCAAGGCGTTCTTCAATTTCGTCAATCTGGCTTATGTCAAAATCAAAATCATCAATTATATTGCGGATATCATACATAACATCCTGGGTTTTCTCCGAAACATCAATGAGAACTTCGGATATTTCTGCCATTTTTTCAGAAAATTCGCAAACAGAAGAAACCTCCCCTTCTGCTTCCTGCAAAGCACTGCAAGCCCCTATAAAGTCATCATCACCGCTTAACATATTGTATGCCGTATTCAGTGCGGAAAGAATGTTTTCGCTGTTCTTGATAATCTTTTTCTGTTCATCAAGATTTTTTTCTTCTTCTTCAGAAAGGTCTGCGTTATAAATTTCTTCAACCTGAAACTGCAACAGTTCTACATCTTCCTGCTTTGATTTTTCAAGAGAAGCAAGTTCTTTGATTTTTCTGTTTACATCACAGTATTCCTGATAAATTTCACTGTATACCTTAAAAACAATCTGGTCTGTTCCAAAGCTGTCAAGAATGGATAGATGCTTTGCGCTGTCCAGCAGGCTTTGATTATCGTGCTGTCCGTGAATATTTATTGCATCGGAAAATATAGCCTTTATAACACTGACAGGCACAGGCATACCATTTATTCTTGCACTGTTTTTACCTTCGGCAGATATAATGCGCGAAACTATACATTCGTCAGAAATATCAATGTCATACTCATTGGCAGTCTTTATAATCTGCTTGTTCAAATCTTCAAAGACCGCAACAATAGACGCTTTTGAGGCACCTGTTCTTATAACATCTTTAGAAACTCGGTCACCCATAATAGCGTTTATGGAATCTATTATTATGGATTTGCCTGCACCTGTTTCACCTGTAAGGCAGGTAAATCCGCTGTTGAATTCGATATTTGCTTTTTCGATAACAGCAACATTTTCTATTGTAAGCTCTTTGAGCATCTAAGCATCCACCTTAATTTATTTAATATACTGTCTTAACTTATCATTAAGTTTGTGAGCCATCTCTTCTGTGCGCATAAGAATAAAAATTGTATTTTCGCCTGCAATTGTGCCAACAACACCATCCCATTTCAAGCTGTCAAAAACTTCACAGGCAGCCTGAGCCATGGCTGTGTGACATTTTATAACAACTGTGTTGAGTGCATAGTCAACCGATTTGATGGATTCGGAAAAAATATAGTCAAAACGATTGAAAGTAGCCTTTGTATCTTCTACTATTGTGTTTTGGGCATATTTATATTCACCTGTTGAAGATACAATTTTTACAAGGTTAAGCTCTTTGATGTCTCGGGAAACAGTTGCCTGTGTAACAGCAAAACCTGCATTGTTGAGATATTCAAGCAGAACTTCCTGACGGTCAATATTATATTCCTGTATTAGAGAAAGTATTTTCTTGTGTCGGTTTTTCTTCATATTAGTTCTCCTTGTTTATCTGGATTTTATTTTTTTATCTACTTTGGCAAACTGGCCCATATCCTTTGCCGAGTATATATTGAGCGATTTGTTGGAAATCTGAATGGTGACAGTATCCTTTTCATCAATTTTAACATGGTTTTCGCCATCAAATGACACATAAATATCCTGACTTCTTGCTGTGTCAAATTTTACAGTTATTTTTTTATCTTTTGCCATAACCATTGGTGTGGCGTTAAGACTGTGCACTGCAACAGGGCTTATTACCAGTGCATTAAGGTCGTTATCTACAATAGGTCCGCCTGCAGAAAGAGAATAGGCTGTTGAACCTGTTGAGGTTGCAGCAATAATACTGTCACAGATGAGGTTTGCAATCTTGCTTTCGTTACAATATACCTCTGTTGAAATTGTGTTGGAAAACATATGCTTTGCAATAACAACGTCATTAAGGCAATACTTCCAACGTCTGTTGTTGATTTTTGCTTTGAGTAAGGAATGTTTTTTTATTTCAAAATTTTCTCTGTGTTCAAAAAAGTCACACAGTTCTTCCAGTTGGTTGCCTTCAATTGCTGTTAAAAACCCCAGCCTGCCAACATTGATGCCTAAAATATCTTTGTTGTACTTTACTGCAGGACTTTTCATAGACAGCAGTGTGCCGTCTCCTCCAACTGTTATTATTAAATCACAGTCTTTTATCCATTTTTCATCCTGTAAAAAATAATCATCCGATACAGTATAGCTGTGATTATATTTTTTGATAATTTCAATAATTTTTTCCATTGCAGGCAGGCAGTTTTTATTTTTACTTGCCTTTATGAATATTTTCATATTAATCTCCCAAAGTCTGCTTTGCCTGATTTACAATCAAATCAACCTC